>CAYXNK010000029.1:0-15607 GCA_964466395.1 uncultured Oscillospiraceae bacterium
GAATTTGCCTCCTTTTACAGTGAGCTGGGCTGCCAAGTCACTGTGATTGAGGCCGCGCCCCGGATTCTGCCCGCTTTGGATCGGGAGTTTTCCCAGAACCTCACGATGATTCTCAAAAAGCAGGGCGTGGAGATTCGCACCGGCTGCACGGTGCAGTCCGTGACGGAAACCCCCGAGGGGCTTAGCTGCCTGTTCTCCGGTCGCAGCGGCGAGGAGACCGTCATAGCGCAGGGTGTTCTCGTCTCTGTGGGTCGCCGCGCCAATGTGGAGAATCTGTTTGGAGAGGGGCTTTGCCCTGCCTTCGAGCGGGGGCTCGTTGTAAACGACCGATTTGAAACCACGGTGCCTGGCATCTTCGCCATTGGCGATGTGACGGCAGGCAGTATTCAGCTGGCTCACGCAGCGGCGGCAGAGGCCATAAACGCCGTGTCACTGATGGTCGGAGAGGAATCACCCATCGATCTGTCCACTGTGCCCGCCTGTGTCTATGTGAGTCCCGAAATTGCCTCCGTGGGTCTCACAGCAGAGGAAGCAAAGGCGCAGGGCATTGCCGTCAAAACCGGAAAGTATGCCATGAGCGGCAACGGAAAAACCATCATCACCGGCCAGGACCGCAGCTTTATGAAGCTCCTGTTTGACGCCGAAACCGAGGTTTTGCTGGGCGCTCAGCTCATGTGCGCTCGTGCCTCCGACCTGATTGGCGAGCTTTCCACGGCGCTGGTTAACGGGCTTACAGCCTCCCAGCTCTCGGCCGTAATTCGCCCCCATCCCACCTTTTTGGAGGGGGTCACAGAGGCGGTGGAGGATCTCTTCGGCCGCGCTATCCATACCCTTCCAAAAAAGCGATAAGCCAAAAGGGGACGGGTTTTTCCGTCTCCTTTCAACTAAGAGGTAGCTTATGAAAACACCCCTTTGCAAGGTCCTAATCACAAACTCCACTGACCCCTACCGCAACTTGGCACTGGAAGAAATCCTTCTGCGTCGCCTTGCCCCCGGCGAGGTCATCCTCTATCTCTGGCAAAACGCCAACACCGTAGTGATTGGCCGCAATCAAAACGCCTGGCGCGAGTGCCGGTTAGAGAGCTTCACCGAGGAAAACGGCAAGCTCGCCCGCAGGCTCTCAGGTGGGGGTGCTGTTTATCACGACCTGGGCAATCAAAATTTCACCTTTTTGGCGCAAACCGGTCTGTTTAACGTAGAAAAGCAGTCAAAGGTCATTCAAATGGCCGCCGCAAGCTTTGGAATTGACGCGACCCTCAGCGGCAGAAACGATATTCTGGCCGAGGGCCGCAAGTTCTCGGGCAACGCCTACTGCCGCTTAGGGCAGGGGCAGTATCACCACGGCACCATCCTGATTTCGGCCGACATGAGCAGGCTAGGCCGGTTTTTAAGCCCCTCCCGGGAGAAGCTTGCCGCCAAAGGGGTCAAAAGCGTCGGCTCCCGGGTGATTAATCTGGCGGAATTAAACCCCGAAATTACGCCGGAAAGGATGCAAGCCGCCCTGATTGCCGCCTTTCAGGAGACTTACAGCAGCGCACCGGTGTTCCTCTCTGAGGCGGACTTTGACCCCGGGGAGCTGGAGAGGCTCACCGCCCATTACGGGAGCCGGGATTGGACTCTGGGCCGGGTCTCGGCCTTTGACCAGAGCCTGACGACCAGGCTCTCTTTCGGCGAGCTTGAGCTTCAACTCTCAGTTTCAAACGGCGTGATTGTTGCCGCCACCCTGTATTCCGACGCCATGGACGCGGACTGGGTGAAGGCTATGGAAAACGCCCTGAAGGGCTGCGCCTATTCTCACGCCGCATTGAGAGCCCGACTGTCAGAGACAGAGAGCGGACACCCCAACACGGCGGAGTTTCTCGCCTATCTCTCCGAAGCTATGCTGGGTGGGGAGTAGTTCCCAAATTCTCTGAATTGGATAATGAACCTAAAAAGGAAGCGGACACCTCGATTTTTTCGAGTCATCCGCTTCCTTTTTAGACTTCCATTGTGCTTCAACCCTCGGCTATAGCCTCCAAAATCTCCTTTTGCAGTCTTTTGGTAAGCTTCTCAAAGACCAACCGGTACGACGCGTCAATCATGTCCCGTAGCACGTCGTCGGGAAGGGTGCCGCCCAAGTCCACGGAGTTCCAGCAGCGCTTGTCGCTATAAAAACCCGGCATGATCTCGGGGTGCTCGGCTCGCAAAAGCTCTGCCAGCCGTGGCTCACACTTAAGATTGATTAAATCCTTTTCCGCGTAGGCGTGGTCGTATTTCTCCGAGGGGTGCATGCGCGCCGCAAACATCTTTCCGCCCACCATATAGCGGTACCACTGCCACTCGATTTTGTAGTCCTTCTCAACGCCGGGCTTGGCGCAGAGATATTCATCCAGCCAGGGATAGCGTTCCATCCGATTTCCTCCTTAAAACAGGCTGTTCAATGCCCGCCTGCCTGTCCTCAAATTCATTCAAACAATAAATACCTGTCTCTGAACTGTGCAAAATCCCATATTTCTGCGTTCCCCATGGAAACTCTTCATTCGCTGCTGCCCCTAGGCGATGCTGCGAAAACCTTGTACTGCTCGGTGTAGGTCAGTCTGCCTCCGACGCGCTCTGACAGCATGAGACTAAGCCTGTCTGCGGTGGTGGAAAAGGCTGTGCCCAGAAGCTGCGCCTTGTCGGGCACCTCCCGGAATCTGAGTTTCCGGGCGAGGGTGATGTGGGGCGAAAAGCGGCGGCTCTCAATCGGAAAGCCCGCCTGTCTTAGCCCTTCGGTCAGCTCTCTTTGCAGTGCGAGCAGCGCCTTGTTCTGCGCAAGACCCAGCCACCAGAGCTCGCTGCCCTCCTGGGAAAAGCAGCCCACCCGGTCGAAGCTCAGAGAAAGGTGCGGGAAGCGCAGCCTGTCCATCAAAGCGCAAATTTCCCCTAGTTTTTGTGGCTTAGTTTCTCCCAAGAAGGCAAGTGTTAGATGGAAATTCTCTGGACGGGAGAAGTTTCCGGTGCACAAAACCTTTAGTCGGTCTTGGACTTGGCAGATTCGCGCCCGTGTCTCCTCATCAAAGTTGATGGCGATAAACAGTCTCACGCTCTGATTTCTCCTTCCACCAGGGGCAGAAAAACGGTCATTTTTGTGCCCTTTCCCAGGCTGCTCTCAGCGGTTATTTTCCCCCCGTGCTCCTCCACCAGGTGCTTACAGAGATAAAGTCCAAGTCCGGTCCCTGTGTCATTTTCCCGGCGCCTAGGGCTGTGGAAGCGGCTGAACAGCCTTGGCAACTCCTCGGGCGGAATGCCCGTTCCGGTGTCGGAGACGGAAAGCTCCACCCAGTCTCCGTTCTGCCGGGCGTCCACGGTGATGACACCTTGGCTCGTGTAGTGGAGGGCGTTTGCGATGAGGTTCACCAAAACCTGCGTCATCCGCCCGGAATCCAGCAGCAACGTCGGCAGGCTGCGCTCCAGTTGGATTTCCAGCCGGTTGCTGTTCTTATTTAATATTGGAAAGTGGGTTTCCACGGCTTGGTGAATCAGCTCGTCCAAATGGCAGGGGCGTTTTTCCAGCTTCATTCCGCCCTCTTCGATGTGGGTTAAGTCGAGAATCTGCCCGACCATTAAGGCAAGACGATCGGCCTCAGCGGCAATGATGCGCATTCTCTCCCGCACAGCCTGGTTTTCTTCCCCCTGCAGCTGGTTTCGGGACATCTGTGCATGGCCAGAGACCACGGTCAAGGGGGTTTTCAGTTCATGGGAGACATTGGCCAAAAACTCTGTTTTAAGCCGGTTAAGGTTTTCCAGCGCCTCCTTCTCCAAAAACAGCCGGCGCTCTTTTTCCTTCGCCTCGGAAATGAGCCGGTTGTCCTGTAGGAAGATGGAGATGGTCTGCGCCAGAACGAAAATCAGCATTGCGGCCTCGCTAACCGGCACGTTCCGGACGTCGCCCAGCAGGTTGCTGTACATGATAATGTCGCTGACTGCGGCAAGGTAAAAAACCAGGATGCCGAACAGTGCCATCGCCACCTCCAGCGGGGGTCGCCGCTGGACCCAGATTAGGCCTGCAATTCCCGGCACAATGCAAAGCACCAAGAGCAGCTGGAAGCACGGCAAAACTGCAGTGTAAAAAACAGAGCCCCCCAGCAGCACGCAAATGCCATAGGCCACGGCGCCTCCGATGGCGGTGCGCTGCACCAGCTTGAGGGGCTTTGTTGTGGCGTATTTCCCCAGGTAGAGGGAAAGAAAAATCGTCAGCAGTACCACGCTGAAGTATTCCAGCATGAAGGATGTTTCCCCCGAAAGGAAGGAAAAGGCTGTCCACGCCTGGCTCTGCAAGCTCTCCCGCAGTGCCATCGTAAGGCAGGCCAGAGCGAAATACAAGCTATCTCTGGTGCCGGGGTGCACGAAATACAGGCAGAGCAGCAAAACCGCCGCACACAACAGGGCGCCCATTACCACGAAGCCCTTTAATCTTGCGTCAAAGTCCGGGTGTTCATAGGCCGCATCCTGAAGCCGCAGGCTCGCGAGCCGCGCCCCATAGCGGTAGTGGAAGAATTCGGAGGATTGGAGAATCACGTCCATGGTTCCATCCTCCGGGACAGCATAGCAGCGGATGTTATTTTCCCAGATCTCTGTCTCCTGCCTGGTTTCCCCCGGAACCCCTGCCTGTCCCACCAGCTCACCGTTGACAAAGACCCGCAGCGCATGTCGGCCCGAGAGCTTGACCTGCAGCGCATAAACCCTGTCGGTTTTCGGTAGCTTCACCACAAAGCGCTGGGACAGAAAGTCCGCCCTATGTAGACTATAGTCCTCTTTGGCCACGGGACGGGCGCTGCCGAGGCTTTCCGGCGTCAGAAGAACATTGGGATAAAAGCGCTCTCCAGGTGGGAGGCGCACCGTACCCCGCAGTTTCTCATCGAGGCCGCTCAGGTCGTAAGCCCCCTGGCGTTCCTCAATGACAAGCGCCTCTTCGTCCGGCGCAAGCCCCGGAAGCCGGATTAGAACCATCAGCGCCACTGTGGTCAAAAAGGCCAGAAGCAGCACCAGCGGCAGCCGGCTTCGATCCGTCTCCTTTTCCGTTGTCCCCACCTCCCGTCAGCCTATTTTCCGGAATTTTCTCTTTTCATTTTAGCGCTTTCCCCGCGGACATGCAAGTCCTCCGCCTTGATTTTCCGGCAGCAGCCGTCCTTTCCTTCCCCTGGCCTAAAATTGCAAGACAGCGGCGGATGAGCTCCGCCGCTGTCTTGCAATTTTAGTTTTTTACCGCTGTCCTATGGGGACTTAGAAGTCGTTGTCGTTGGGCTCGTAATACTCGTCTTCATAGTCATAACCGTAGTCCCCGGGGTCAGACCATGGGTCATAGTCGTTGGGCTCATACCACGCATCGTCCTCGTTGTACCAGTCATAGCCGTAATCTCCGGGGTCAGACCAGGGGTCATAGCCGTCGTCCCAGGGAACCTGATCATCGGGGTCAGACCATTGGGCGCTGCCCTGCTTGGGCGTTGTCCAGCCTTCATTGAAGCTGGTGTTGTTGAGTATGTTCTGGGCAATCTCGAAATAGTTCCGAATCACGCCCTGATCTGCCAATGAGAAAGCCGTGAGGACATAGCCTGTTGGGCCGTAATAGCGGACTTCGACGACGCCGCGCACCGGAACATCAGCCGCCTCCTGGAACACCTCGCCGGACATCCAGACATAGTACATCGCCGAAAGATAGCTTCCGCCGTCGTAGAAGTCTGCACCAATGTTTTGAATCATCATATTGGGGAATTGAATGTCGCAAATCTTTTGGGCAATCTCCACCAGTGCCGACTGAGCGGTATCGGCGGCGTTCAATCTCTGCTCATAGGTACCTTCCAAGCCAACTAGGTCAAACAGGATGACATTGTGGTTGTCGGGATCATTCACAGCGTCCAGCTGGAAAAAGTGCTCATTAGACTGAATCACCTGCATGGTGGAGGGATAGGGGATAAGCAGGCTCTCATAGCCAGGCATGGCAAAGGTTGCGTCCAGGGGGTCGTAGGGCGTGGGTGCGGAAACCTCACCCGAGTCGCCAACTTCGAAGTCCGCCTGGATGGTGGTGGGTTCGCCCCTCTTGGGGGTGACAACGGCCTCATACCAGCCGTCAGTTGTCATCAGCTCTACGGTTGCGCCCGGCGTTAAGGGCAGCTCATAGAAGTAGAAGTAGTCGCCGTCGGCGTCGATGACCATCATGTCATAATGCTCATAGCTCGACGGCTCCACCACGAGCTTGATGCGTTCTCCATCCGCAAATGTGGTATAGAGAATCGACTCCCCCCAGTCGGTTGAGTCCGATTCGCTGATGTACAGCTCATTTAGGTCATAGCCTAAGCTGTTTATCAAGTCAACCTTCAGCTCATCGCTGCGGCCGCAGCCGGCAAAGAGCAGGCAGGCCAGCGCCACAACCAGGCCAAGTGCAAGATGCTTTTTCATTTTTTCCATAACCTTCCTCCATAAACCTCTTTTCAATCATACTAAGACAATCCCGCACTTAGAAACGTGCCGTGTTGCCCTAATCCTTTGTTGTGTCTATTCCCTGTCAACTTCTGTTTGTGCCGCCAGATAAGCAAGGATTTCTTCCAGGCTCAGAATCGGTCCGTTCTGCCAGTGCAAACGCTGCCCTTCGTTTTTGGGGCAGGGAAAGGGAACCCTTCCCCGCAGAGGGGCATATGTGGGATTCTCTTCCAGCAGGGGCTTCATGGAAAACAGGATTAAATGCCCGTTGCTAAGCTCAATGTCCAACATTGCATCGTCCAAGGTGTCTACTCTCCTTATATAGAGCATCCTGTGCAGTCCTCCCTCTTTGCGCTGTTCTCTGGTTTCAGGTTATCAGAAAACTGGTATTCCAAGAGAGAAATTAATAAATCTTAATTGAAAAACAAAAATATTTTCTTTGGTTTTCTGCCAGGGCATGGTAAACTGGTTGAGAGGTGAGGGCATGAAAAAGGCAAGGATTCTGATGGTGGAGGACGAGGGCGACGTTCTTTCTATTAATAGGGACTTTTTAGAGAGCCAGGGTTATGAGGTTGTCGGTGTGCAGAACCTCTCTCTTGCGCGCTTTCATCTGGAGGAACAGCCGCCTGACCTAATCCTCCTAGACGTGATGCTGCCCGACGGCCTGGGCTGGGATTTCTGCCGAGAGCTACGGGGTCAGACCAATACCCCTATTATTTTCTTAAGCTGCCGGGACGAGAGCGACAGTGTCGTCCGCGGACTTTTGGAGGGCGGAGATGATTACATCACAAAGCCCTATGACCTAAACGTTCTGGGCGCGCGAATCGCTGCCCAGCTCCGCCGCGCGGGCATCTCAGCGGCCGGAAAAATTGAACTCTCCCCCCTGAGCATCGACCTTCTATCGGGAGATGTCTTGCTGGCGGGCCGGCATATTTCCCTGACGCAGAAAGAGCTGCAGCTTCTGTCCTGCTTTGTACTCTTTGCCGGCCGCCGTTTAAGCTGCGCCGAGATTTATCGCCGCGCCTGGGGTGGTGTGGTTCCCAGCGCCTCAAACACCATCGCCGTTCATGTTGCGAATCTGCGGAAAAAGCTTCGGCTGGACGAGGGAAGCCACTTTGAGCTGAGAAACACCGGAAAAGAGGAATATCTCTTCAGCAAGGTTCGCTATTGACGGTGCCTGGCAGGTCTCTACATAGAAGATACAGAAGGCTATTGACAAGCTGACAGCCCTCTTGCTACCGAGCAAGGGGGCTGTGTCTTTTGTTATTTAAATGGCATTTCTCTGGGGGAGGGCGGCGCTTCGGCTGTCCGGATAAATATAGTAGTCGTTTTTCCCGGTGTTCTTCACCTGATACAGGGCGCTGTCCGCCCGATTATAGGCAACGGAGAAGCTGTCAATCTTTTCGTCTACCAACACAATCCCCACACTGATTGTGACAACAATCTTCTTCCCATCACAAATCACGCCGCCTCTCAGACTGTCCAGCATAGTGGTAACCCGCTCCTCGGCCATGGATAGGTCTGTCGTGTCTTTGATGTAGATGGTGAACTCGTCGCCGCCTGTGCGCCCGATGATGTCAAACCTTCGGAAGGTTTGAACCAGCAGCTCGGAAATCTGCTTGAGGGCCCGGTCACCGATTGCGTGTCCGTAATTGTCATTGATGTTTTTGAAGTTGTCGATATCCAGAAGCAGGAGGATTCCCGCGCCCTTTCTGATTTCCTCGCCGATAATCATTTCGGTTGTGGCCTTGTTGTAAAGGCCCGTGAACAGGTCGGTCTGGGCGTTTTTGAGGAGCTGCTCTCTGTCTCTGACTTCCTTTTCAATGTCAAAGGCATAGCCGAAGATGTGGACGTCACCGCTCTCCATCTCCCGAAAGGTCCGCAACACAAGCCTGACCCAGCGGTAGCTGCCATCTGGCTGCAGGCGGCGGTATTCAAAAGGCTTTGGCTCGATCCCTTTTTCATAGTTGTCCAGGAGGTTCTGGCGTTCCAGTGACTTTGTAAAAATGTCATAGTCGTCAGGATGGATTCTCGGCCGGATAAAGTTAAACCAGTCGCTGTATTTCATGTTGATGTTCTCCAGATCCTCTTTGTAAAGCTCCATGCCGCTGATGACAAGATCCTGCGTCAGGTTTCCCTGGGAGACAAAGAGGGCGTCCCGCATCAGGGCGCTCTGCAGCTGGATGTTGTTGCTCAGCGCACAGCTGAGGCTCTTGTTCATCTTTTGGATTTCCGCCGCTTTGTTGAGCCTGGTGGGGTAAGCTAGAATAAAGTAGTCGCTCAACAGCAGGACAACGCAATAGCCAAGGTGGTTTACAGTGACAACGGCGAAGGGAATGTCCCGGACATAGGCTCCGGCGCTATGCAGCATGAACAAGAGGCAGAGGGCAATCCAGCCCATAATATACTTCGACTGGATCAAGTGGTGCATGGCAAATCTGAGGTTCACCACGGAGACCTTCCGCAGGGTGACGGAGACAAAAAAGAGCTTGAGCGCGTTGGAAAACAGAAGGGCTCCCAGAAAGAGCTCCGGCGTGTTGCAAATTACATAGAGGCTCCGGTTAAAGACCAACGCAAAAATTGCGATGGAAAGGCCACTGAGGCACATGGCGTTCATCATAATGAGTAGCGTGACAAAAAAGCTATCCTTCAGCGGTTTTCGAAACAGCAAGAGAAGCTGCAGCAGAACCACGGAGCCCACAGCCAAATACAAAAGATTGGCCTGGATAACCCGCGCCAAAAAGGAAATGAAGGCGGTATTCCCCAGAGCAAGCAGCAGGCGAAACCACAGCGGATGATGTTTTCCGTCCAGCATCCCTTTGACCAAGGAAAAGCTTCCGACAATTAGCGCAAAATAGGCCACGGTGTTTGCAACCAATAGGATCTTTTCCGTCATGTCTGCTGTCCTCCCTGTCAAACGCTGTGTCGCGTTCTAAGAATTAATGGTCCCTGTTTGGGTTTAAATGCTTCTATAGCATTATACTCTCTTTCCCCCTCAGCTTCAAGCTGGACTTTTCTAATTTTTACTATCTATTTTGGTTGCTTTTGACAAGGTTTGACGATTTTCACGCATATGGAACGGGCTTCAAAAACAGGTCCTCCACAAAACTCCTCGCGATCACATAGAGTATTCACTGCGGTTTTTGTTTCGTCTGACGAAAAATCTGACGGCGCAATTTCGCACTTCCCTTTGTGCGGTGTTGCCCTAGCTCTTCTTTTCGGGCCTGCCATAGCGGAGGGGGATGGATACCCAGCGGTTAAAGGCCTCGATAATAGGGCCCATGAAGAAGGCCGTAACCAGGGTGCCAAGACCCACGGTTGCGCCGAGAAGATAGCCGATAGCGGTGCAAATCAGGTCAGAGCCAATTCTGCAGTACTGAAAACGCGCCACCTTTTTTTCCGACAAAATCAGGGCGACGGCGTCATAGGTGGAGACACCCATGTCTCCGACGAAATAGAGGGAGGATCCAAGGCAAATGACAACGACGGCAACGGCCAGGAAGGCCGCTCTGACGATAAGGCCGGGCTCCGGAATCAGGCTCGCCAGCATCAGAGACGAAAATTCCACAACATAGCCCAAAAGGAAGATGTTAATCATCGTCCCGAGTCCGATTTTACTGCGGTCGATAAAGAAGATGAACACCAGCATCAGCAGGTTCAAAAGCATATAAAATGTGCCGAAGCGTATCGGAATATGGCCCGCAAGTCCATGGGCCAGAACCTGGAAAGGGTCCATGCCAAAGGCGGAGAAATTAAACATCCCCACGCTGAAGCCGGCAATCAACACGCCGCACACCGTCATAGCAATTCTTTTGGCTTTTTCACTCATGATTTATTTTCCTCGCTTATTTTATTCGTAGGCGCTAGCCGCTCTTTGTGCGGTGTTGCCTTATCATTATACAAAAAAAGCCCTCGCTTAGCAAGTCGGAGCGAGGGATGTTCAAAAGCCCGCTTTTGCGATACAATAGAGAAAACAAGCTTGTTATAGGGAGTGTACACAATGGAAATTGAACGAAAGTTTTTGGTTCGAGCCTTGCCGGAAGATCTGTCACGATACCCCTCCAGCCGGATTTGGCAGGCCTATCTCTCCTTTGTGCCGGAGGTTCGCATCCGCAAGAAGGATGAGCGGTATTTCTTAACGGAAAAGGGCGAGGGCGCCTTGGCGCGCAGTGAAAACGAGCGGGAAATTTCCGCTGGGGATTTTGCCTCACGGGAGGCGGCACGCGTTTCAAATCCCATTGAAAAAAACCGTTACTGCCTTCCCTTAGAGGGCGGTCTTACGGCGGAGCTGGACGTGTTTTCCGGAAAACTTTTGGGGCTTCGCCTTGTGGAGGTGGAGTTTTCCTCTTATGAGGCGGCGGAGGGCTTCCTTCCCCCGGGCTGGTTCGGTGACGAGGTGACCTATATTAAAAAGTTCAAAAACAAAAATCTTTCCCTGCTGGAGGCGTGGGACTAGGGCGTTGTTTACATGAGATGAGCTGTTTGGGGTTCGAGCGAGTTTTTCGTCAGACAAGCCGCAGGTTCGAAGAAATGCTGACGCATTTCAAAAATTCACAACGCGTTGTGGCGGAAAATCCGCCAAAAAGCGAACATTTCCATCTTGTGTCAACACGGTCTAAGCTTCCTCCCTGTGACAAATCCCTCCTGTGCAGCCTGTTTGCGCCGGCGGGATTTTTTTATTCTTTTTTGCCAACCCAAGAGGAGAGGATGCTCTTCATATAGCCCACTACGTCCATGCCATAAATTTCGTCCAGTTGGGTGGCGGAAAAGACTTCTTCCGGGCTGCCCACAGCCGCGATTTTCCCCTGGGACAGGAGCAGCGCCTCGGTGCCGTAAAGCCGGGCAAGGCTCAGGTCGTGGACGATGGAGATTACCGCCCGGTCGCGCTCCCCGAGCCAGCGCGCAATCAGCTCGAACGTCTGCTTCTGGTGCAGAAGATCCAGGCTGTTTGTCGGCTCATCTAAGACAATGATGTGGGGGTTCTGGGCAAAGACCTGTGCCAGAAAGGTGCGCTGCAATTCGCCGCCGGAGAGGGTCAGAACAGAGCGGTCGGAAAGGCTTGTCAGCCCCGCCGCCTCGATTGCCGCCTCAATCTGGCGGACGTCCTCAGCAGAGCCCCTGCCAAGGGCACCTTGGGAATAGGGGTAGCGTCCCAGCGCCACAATCTCCCGCACCGTGAAGGAGTAATTCACCTGGTGACTCTGTGTCAAAAAACCCAAACTGCGCCCCAGAAGCTTCGGGCGCATTTTCGCCGTGTCCGCCCCCTCAAAAAGAATCCTTCCGCTATAGGCACAGCCCTGGGAAAGGGCGCGGACAATTGTGCTCTTTCCCGCGCCGTTGGGCCCGGCTATCATCAGCCACTGGCCGGAACGGAGAGAGAAGCTGAGCCGGTCCAGGATTAGTTTGTCGCCGTAGCTGACTGAAAGATTTTGAACCTCCAGCATCCCTTTCTAGTCCCCTCTCGTTTTGCTGAAAATGTAGATAAAGGCGATCGCGCCTACAAAGGAGGTCACAACCCCCACAGGCAGCTCCACAGGATTTACAATCGTGCGGCTCAAAAGGTCCGCCAGCATCAGAAAACTCGCGCCGAAGAACATGGATGCGGGCAAAAGCCGCCGATGTTCCGGCCCCACCAGCATCCGCGTCATGTGGGGTGTAACAAGCCCCACAAAGCCAATGGTTCCGCCAATGGAGACGCAGACTCCAATCAGGGCGGAAACCGAGACGAGAACCACGAGCTTCACCCGGCGCACGTCCACGCCCACTCCCCTGGCCTTGTCCTCACCGATGGCAAAGGCGTTGAGTTCCCTTGCCTTTAGAAGAAGGGCACCGCCAAAGACTATGAGCGCCACCAAAATGGTCAAAACGTTTGCAAAGGTTGTGTTCGCAAGGGAGCCCATCGTCCAGAAGGTGATGGTTTTGACCCTGTCTCCCGCAAAGGCGATGACAAGGCTGATAATGCTGCTGGCAAACATGGAAAAGACGATGCCTGTCAGTATAATTGTGTTGGTTGTCAGTGAATAATCCAACCTATGGGAAAGAGTCAGAATGATAATCAGGGAGCCGAAGGCAAAGAGAATCGCCATCATCATAATGCCGCCGCCGGGAAACCAGGGCAGACGAAGCCCCAGGGCAATCGCCAGCACTGCACCCAGGGAAGCGCCGCTGGAAACGCCCAGGGTTGAGCCGTCTGCCAGGGGGTTTCGCAAAAGCCCCTGCATTGCGGCGCCGGCCAGAGAGAGCGCCGCCCCCGTCAGCGCCACGCATAGCACCCGGGGCAGGCGCACCGAGACGATGATGGATTGATGCATGGCGTTCGTCGCCGTGTCCGTAATTGCGCCCCAGATGCTGCCGAACACCTGCCCCACGGAGACGCTCACGCTGCCCACGCAGATACAAGCAACAAAGATAACAAGGGTCAGAAGCAGCATCAGGAGATGTTGGTGTAGGCCAAAGCCCTCCCTCTTAATCTCCATAGAAGATGTCGCGCAGGTCGCGGGCGGCGTTCACAAGCCGGGGCCCAGGTCTTGCAACCTCGTCGGAATCAATGGCCTTGACCTGATTTCCGACAACGGCGGCAAGGCCCTCCCAGCCGGGACGAGAGCGGATTTCCTCGATGGGATCCGGCGCGCCTTCAAATGCCATGAAGATGGTCACGATATAGTCAGGATTTCGCACCATGACCTGCTCCTGGGAAATTTCCGCCCAGCCGGTCACGTCGGAAAAGGCATTTTCCATGCCCAGCATCGTTGCAAGCTCGTCCATAAAGGTGCCCTTGCCCGCTGTCCACAGGCCATATTCCAGCGGGGAGACCTCGAAATAAACGGTTTTTTCGCTCTCTGTGTCCACCGAGGCGGCAAGCTCTGTAATGTCCTTCTTCATCCCCTCAATTAGCGCCTTGGCCTCCGCCTCCTTACCGCTGACTTTGCCAATCAAATCGATGGCGGCATAGGTCTCTGCAAGGTTGACGGCATCCAGCATCAGAACGGGGATGCCCGCCTTTTCCAGCGCCTCCACCTGCTCTAGGGTCTGCGCCATGGAGCTCATAATCACAAGCTCGGGCTTGAGGGCAATTAGCTGCTCGATGTTGGTCTCGCTGCCCGAGGTGACCTGCGTCACCTGGAGCGCCTCCTCGGGGTAATTGCAGTACTCCCCCCTGGCGATTACAGCATCTCCTGCGCCCAGGGCATAGAGAATCTCGCAGTCCGCCGCCGTGAGCACCACAATTTTAGTGGCGGGAGCCGCGAGACGAAGCTCTCTTCCCATCATATCTGTCACCGTGATGCCCGCCTCTGTAACGGGGGTCTCCGCAGGCTTTTTCCCGCAGCCGCCGAAAAGGGTGAGCAGGAGAAGCGCCGCCAAAACCAGGCGTGTCATCGTCAATTTTTTCATGTACTTTCCTCCAATTTTTTTCGACTTGCTGGATTCAAAAGGTGCTTTGATACGCCAGCGGCCTGCCGTTTTCGATGGTTAAAAGATAGCCACCCGCCGGCTCCGGCTGCCAGGCATATCTGTTTTTTCCCTCCTGGGGAAAGTAATGTGCCATAATTGCCGCTATCACACCACCGTGGGTGACAACCGCCGCGCTCTCCATCTCCAGCAGCGCCGCAAAGGCGGGAAGGCAGCGGGCTTCCATGTCCTCCGCGCTCTCGCCATGGGGACAGCGGTTTTTATCATTGTCCCCCTTAATCCAAGCCTGGTAATCCGGCCTGTCACGGAGCGCCTCATAGGAAAGCATTTCAAAATCCCCAAAGTCCAGCTCCCGGAGAGCCGGAAGGGGCGTGAAGGAAACCGTGCCAAACAGAAGCCTTAGCGTCTCGTCTGTGCGCCGCATTCCGCTGGTGAAATAGGCAGTGAAGTCCTCCGCCCTGTAATCCTGGGCCTTTGCCGCCTCCCTCGCCCGGATGACGCCGGCAGGGGAGAGGGAAAGGTCGGTGCTTCCGCAATAGAGCCTTTTCTCATTCGCCTCTGTGAGGCTGTGGCGCAGGAGCAGAATTTTGCCTCTCATTTGAGAATCTGGGGCAGGCCGCAAAAGATGCGGACAACGGTTTCCGCCTGCTCCGCTGCGTGGTTTACAAAGCGCCCGCAGCCCTCCCGCCAGGCGCGCAGCTCCCCATCGATGGGCACCACGCCGCAAAAAATATCCTCGCAAATCAAGATGCCCTCCGGCTGGGCCGCCATCCAGGCCCCCAGCATTATTTTTGGATCCTCTCCGGTTCTCACGCAGTGGCGGAGGTAGCGCTCGATATGGTTTAGGCAGCGCTTCGAGCCGTCTGGCGCCGCCGTGTCAGTGCATTCAAAAATATCCGTTTCAGAAAGGCCAAACTGCGCCCTCGCGTAGTCCAGCTTTCCCTGGTAGGCTCCGCCAATAATCAGCTTCATATCTGTCCCTCCTAAATCACGATGAGCAGCACGGCAAGGGCGGTCGCCTCACCGAGCACTGTTCCGTAGCCCGCCACGTCGCCAGACATCCCGCCCAGCTGTCCCCTGGCATAGAGTATGCTCAAAAAGCAGACAGCAGCAGCGCCCAAGGCCGGAAGCAGCCCCTCAAGGCCACCTGTTATCAAAGCACCGCCCAGGCCGAGCAGCAAAAAGCTGCTCAGAATTCCATTATGCGCCGCCTTCCTGCTCCTGTCAAATCCTTCCCCGTACTGGCTGTGTCCCAGTGGTGTAAAGTTTTCCACACAGAGTGCCGAAACACAACGGACGCAGATAGGGGCAAAAATCAGGGCCGTCAGCTTCGCACCCTCGGGCAGGGCCAGGGAGAAGGCAAAGGTCAGAAGAAACAGGGTTGCCAGAGAGATAACGGCAAAAGCCCCGACATGTGGATCTTTGAGAATTCTCTGCCTGTCCGCTAAGGGTCTGCGGGACAAAATCGCGTCGCTGCAGTCCATAAAGCCGTCTAAGTGCAGATGGCCTGTGATGAAATAGGGAAACAGGGCAAGCGCGGCGGCAAAGACGGCGCTTGGAAAGCGGAGCAGCTCCATTACAAGCGCCAGTCCATACCAGAGCAGCCCCGTAACCAGGCCAACCAGCGGAAAAAACACCAGCATCAAGGGGCGGGCGCGCTCGTCCCAACTCCTCAGGGGCAGGGGGATGGCCGTGTACATACAGAGCGCCATGGAAAAAGCGGTGACAGCAAGCTTCATTCCTCCAGCGCCCCCTTGTG
>CAYXNK010000030.1:0-15370 GCA_964466395.1 uncultured Oscillospiraceae bacterium
TGTTGCACTTTTCCTGAAGTCGCCTTCGGCGGGCGTTACCCGTTATCCTTGCCCTATGGAGCCCGGACTTTCCTCACGCACAGGCTTTCGCCTTATGCCCGCGGCCGTCCAGCCTGCTCGCAACTTGATTTTACAGCTCTTTTTGCTCCTTGTCAATCGAATGCGGTCTTTTTTCCGCCATTACATAAAATTGGACAGCCGAGGGCAGGCCACGTGGATGGGTGACCTGCCCTCGATATAGGCTATAATAATGCCTAATGAACAAATCAAAAACGCAACACTATCAATTGTTTCAATGCGTTTTTGATTTGTTCAATTGCAAGGGTTTTAAGCAAATTTGCTTAAAACCCTTGCAATTGTATTTGGGGCGTGTGTCCCCAAATACAACAGGCAGTCAATCAATGTATCTGATATGGCAAAACAAGATTTGTTTTGCCATCAAAAAGGGCAATTTTGCTCTTTTTGAAAATGCGATTCGCAAATCGCATTTATTCAGTGGACATTATAATATGATGCAAATCAGGCCGCCGCTGCCTTCATTGACAATTCGCTGGAGAGCATTTCTCAGCTTCAGCCCCGTCTCCTCAGGCATCCGCCTGAGCTTTGCCGCCAGTCCCTCGCTGGCGATGTCGTACATAGACTTTCCGAAAATATTGGATTCCCAAATTCTCGTGGCGTCCCCTTCAAAATTCTGAAGCAGGAAGCCCAAAATCTCTTCGGAGGCGTTCTCCCCTCCCACAGCCGGAGAGACTTCTGTCTCCACATTTGTCCGAAGCATGTGGATGGCTGGGGCGCCGGCGCGCAGGATGACCTTGTATTTTCCACCCTGGCGGACAATCTCCGGTTCTTGGAGCACCATTTCGTTGGGCGAAGGCATCACAAGCCCATAGCCCTTTTCCCGGACGTCCTCCAGAGCCTCCCGAATCTTGTCAAACTCCAGCTTGGTTTTGGAGAGTTCACAGAGCAGCGAGATTAGGTCGCCGTCGTTTGTGATGGCAAGGCCGCTCTCTTCGCTGAGTGTGCGGTAATACAGCTCCCGGTGGAAGTCAATCTTCAGGGAGAAGCAACCGCGTCCCATAAGCATCTCTGAAACGCGCGCCTCGGAGACATTCTCCATGCTGGAGAGCCGTTCTGCCGTCCGCTTGGCGTCCCTGAGCTTTTTGACCTCCTTGGCGGATTCTGCAATCTCGCTGTAGAGCGCCTGCTTGATGGCATGGTCGTCGGGCAGGGCTTCTACCCACTCGGGTAGGTTTACATAAAACTCCTCTGTACCAAACTCCCCGAGCACCTCGCCGAGGATTTTTTCGATGTCCTCTTCCCGCAGCGTGAGGCAGTTTACGCAAATGCATGCAACACCATGCTTCTCTGAAAGCTCCCGCTTCAGGTTTTGAGCACTTTCTGAAGCCGGGTTTTCGGAGTTGAGCAGCAGCATAAAGGGCTTGCCAATGGCACGTAGCTCGTTAATGACCCTTGTCTCCGCCTCCACATAGTTCTCCCGTGGAATCCCGCAGATGCTGCCGTCTGTGGTAACCACAAGGCCAATGGTGGAGTGGTCTTGGATGACCCGCTTGGTTCCCTCCTCTGCCGCCTCTGTCATGGTAATCTCATTTTCGAACCAGGGGGTTGCGACCATGCGCTCCTCCCCGTCCTCCAGCTGTCCTGTTGCCCCCGGCACCATATAGCCCACGCAGTCAATCAACCGCACGGACATTTCTGTGCCCTCGGCGAGGTTTACGCGCACTGCGTCCTCCGGCACGAACTTGGGCTCCGAGGTCATCACGGTTTTACCGGAACCAGACTGGGGAAGCTCATCCCGTGCCCGCTCCTTAATGTAGATGTTCTCGATGTTTGGAATTACCAGGGTCTCCATAAAGCGCTTGATAAAGGTTGACTTCCCGGTTCTCACGGGTCCGACCACGCCTACATATATATCTCCGCCTGTTCTCAGCGCGATATCCTCATAAATCTTGCTCTCAGTCATGTCTCTTCCCCCTAGAATGATGATTACTAATATTTATGGGGATAAGCTTCGATTTATTCTGGACAGGACAGAATTTTAGAAATGAAATTCTGTCGCGCTCTCGAAATTGGCCTTAAAAGCCGTCTCTCTCCACCATTTTTGCCCTGAGAAGAGACAGATTTCCGATATGTGTTAAGCTTGTATAAGGGTTCAGATTAGGTATTGCATATCGGGATAAATCGGGCTATAATATGATACTGCTGATGGCGTATTGCAAAGGAAGGCTTTCTTTTGCGATATAGCCATTTAAACTATTTCCGGAAAGATACAGGAGCACGCAAATATATGACGTGTAGGAAGAAGGAGAGACCCTTGAACCACCTTTTACAGAGACTTATCTATTCCTTGCAGCTAAAATTGGAACGGATGAACAGAAAGCTCAACCCCACACAAATTGTTGTTCTCAGTTTCTTGTTTGTCATTTTCTCGGGCACGATTTTACTGACGCTCCCAATCTCAACCGCCGAAGGAGCCCCGCCCCCTCGTGTTATCGACAGCCTCTTTGTCGCTGTGTCCGCCACCTGCGTAACGGGCCTGACCCCTGTGGTCACAGCCACGCAATGGAGCGTTTTCGGGCAGCTCGTAATTCTCCTGATGATCCAAATCGGCGGGCTCAGCCTCTTTACCCTGTTCACTTATTTTATTGTCAACACTGGTAAAAAAATCAACATGCGAAACCGGATGACCATCCAGGCCACCATGAACCAAAACAACATGCAGGGTATGGTGCGCATTGTGCTCTTGGCCGTAAAGCTCACATTTATGCTGGAGTTTATCGGCATGATTCTGCTCTTTTACTTTTTCTATATACAGGTGGCCTATCCCTTGGGCACAGCGGCATATTACGCCTTTTTCCACTCCATCTCAGCCTTCTGCAATGCCGGCTTTGATATCATCGGCGAGGATAGCTTAAAGCCCTTTGTTGCCGCCCCCCTGCTGAACCTCACGATGATGGCTCTCATTGTCTCCGGCGGCATCGGCTTTACGGTCTGGCGGGACATCATCCAGCGCATCAAATACCACCTGGGGAAGCTTGGAAAGCGAAAGCCTCGCATCTCGGTGCACTCCAAGCTTGCCCTTTTGTCCACCGGCATCCTGATTGTCCTGGGCGCTGCCTATTTTTTCGTCTCGGAGTACGGAAACCCCGGGGTTTTGGGTAAGCTCTCTCTGGGCGGAAAGGTTCTGGGCTCCTTTTTCCAGTCTGTCACCCTGAGAACCGCCGGCTTCTTCTCCATCGACCAGGGTGCCTTGACCGAGGCCTCCAAGTTCGTCTCCTCCCTGCTCATGTTCATCGGCGGCTCCCCGGGCGGAACGGCGGGCGGTATCAAGACCCTGACCTTTTCCATCATTATCCTGAACATCTGGGCAACTATCCGCGGGAACAACGAAATCGTCGTCTTTGAGCGGGGCATCCCGGACAGAGCCTTGAAAAAAGCCATCACCGTATTTGGCATTATGAACCTGCTCTGGTTCACCGTGTCCATTATTTTGGAGGTGACCGAGGCCGACAGTGCTTTCTCTCACAGCTTTATAGACTTGATGTTCGAAGTTGCCTCGGCCCTTGGCACCGTGGGCGTGACAACCGGCGTCACTCCCTATCTCAGCCCTATTGGAAAGATTCTCATTATGCTCTGTATGTTTGTGGGCCGTCTCGGCCCCATCAGTATCGCAACCGCCCTGCAAACCAGGCTTCACTCTTCAGAAAACAGCGTGCGCTACGCGGAGGAGGATGTTCTGATCGGCTAAGCATGCACCCCGTTTAACGTTTTGTACATTTGAAAGGAATGGTCACTATGGGACTTCCAAAGATAAACGCAAACACCTCTTTTGCAATTCTCGGCCTCGGAAAATTTGGCATGAGCCTGGCCTATGAACTCTGCCAGAACAACTACAACGTCCTCTGCTGCGATAAAAATCCTGCACTGGTACACGAAATTTCAGAGCTCGCCACCTCCGCCGTACAGGCGGACATCACGGATCCAGACGTTGTGAACACCCTGGGTCTGGGCAATTACGACATTGTTGTCGTGGCATTCAGCAACGACTTTGAGGCGCAGCTACTCATCACGATGATTGCTAAGGAAAAGGGCGCTTCCTTTGTCCTAGCAAAAGCAACCGGCATCCGCCAGAAAAAAATCCTTGAAACCGTCGGCGCAGACCTTGTCGTGATGCCTGAGATTGAGATCGGCCAACGGGTCGCCCAAAAGCTTATGACCAACGACCCTATGGACTATTTCCACTTCTCCGACGACTACGATATCATCGAAATCCCCCCCCACCGGGATTGGATTGGGAAAAGCCTACTCGTTCTCAACCTGCGAAAAAACCATTCGTTAAATGTTTTGGCTCTGATTCGAGAGGACGAGATGGTTCCCGACCTCTCCGCCAACGCTGTGATACATGCCGGAGATAGAATTGTCGCCCTGCGGTATAACAAGACATAGAAAGAGTGTGAAGCCCCTGGAACTTCAAGGGCTTCACACTTTTTTCAGGACAGGAGAACCTGGTCTGTCTCCTCCTGCACACCTGACACCTCGGCAAACTTTTGCAAAAGGTCTGCCTTTGTCAGCTTTTTCTTTTCCTCACCGGAAATGTCCAGGATGATTTTGCCGCCATTCATCATAATCAGCCGGTTGCCATGGCGGATGGCGTCCTTCATGTTATGGGTAATCATGATGGTGGTGAGGCCGTGCTCCTCCACCACCCGGTCAGAGAGCTCCAGCACCTTTGCTGCCGTTGCGGGGTCTAAGGCCGCGGTGTGCTCATCCAGAAGCAGGAGCTTCGGCTTTTGAAGGGTTGCCATGAGCAGGGTCAGCGCCTGACGCTGTCCGCCGGAGAGCAGGCCGACCTTTGTGGTCATTCTGTCTTCCAGGCCAAGCCCCAGCAGGCGGAGCTGCTCACGGTATCCCGCGCGCTCTGCCTTTCGGATGCCCCAGCATAGGCCTCGCCCCTTCCCCCGGCGCAGGGCGAGGGCAAGATTTTCCTCAATGCCCATGTTGGCCGCCGTGCCCATCATCGGGTCTTGAAAGACCCTGCCAATGTATTGGGCGCGCCTATATTCTGGAAGAGCTGTGACCTCGACGCCCCCGATGGAAATGCTGCCCTCGTCCACAGGCCAAACCCCCGCGATAGCGTTGAGCATGGTGGATTTTCCGGCGCCATTTCCACCGATGACCGTTACAAAGTCGCCTTCTTTCAACTGGAGGCCGAGTCCCCGGAGCGCCTGCTTTTCGTTCACGGTGCCTAGGTTAAAGGTCTTGCTGATATTTTTCAGTTCAAGCATGTTTCTCTCCCCCTACATCCGTTTTTTTGCGCCCCTGCCCCGCAAGGCGGCAAAGGAATTCTTTGATTTTGCCCGCAGATAGGGCACTGCTAGGAAGATGGCGACAATCGCGGCGGTAAGCAGCTTTAGGAGGTCTGTGGGCATCTTGAGCCACATCACAAGGCCGATGGCCAGGTAGTAAACCACACCGCCCACAAAGACAAAGGCCATGCGCACAGCAAAATTCATCCGTTCCTTGAAAATTGCCTCACCCAGAACATCACCGATAATCACGGCAGCAAGGCCGATGACGATTGCGCCCTGCCCCATCTTAATATCCGCAAAACCCTGGTATTGCGCCAGAAGTCCGCCGGAAAAGGCCACAAGGCCGTTGGAGAGACAGAGAGCGAAAACCTTCATCACATCAATGTTGATGCCCTGCGCCTTTGCCATCTGGGGGTTGTTTCCCGTTGCTCGGATGGCGCTGCCCTGCTCCGTACCGAAGTACCAATACAGCACCACAACCAGAACTGCCGCAAAAACAAGTCCCGTAAGGATGGAACCGCCCACATTCCGCAGGGAGACCAGCAAAGGATATTTTTCCACATTGACTGCCTTGTTGGCGCCGCTTAAAATCATGAGATTCACAGACCAGAGAGAAATCTGGGTCAGGATACCGGACAAAATCCCCGGAATCCCCAGGAGGGTATGCAGAAGGCCTGTCACGAGACCTGCGAGAACGCCTCCCCCCAAGGCTGCTAGAAGGGCAAGCGGCACAGGCACCCCGGCAAGAATCAAAACAACCGTAATTGCCCCACCTGTCGCAAAGGAGCCATCCACGGTGAGATCCGCGAAATCAAGGATCCGGAAGGTGATGAATACCCCCAGTGCCATAATCCCCCATATTAAGCCCTGCGCCACGGTTCCCGGCGCAGCGGAAAGAAGAATAAGTGGATTCAGGTTCGCGAAGTATGCCAAAATGTCCATAACCGCTTCCTTTCTTTGCTATCCTGCAAGGCCGCTGCGGCATCCTTGAAAGATGCCGCAAACGGGTCTTTATTCTTTTAGTCGATTGCAATTATTTCGTAGTCCGCGGGAATCTCAATGCCCAGTTTCTCTACAATCTCCGCATTGTATTTCTTGACGGTAGCGGGAGCAAACTGAACTTCCATCTCGCCGGGATTTGCATTGTTCGCCAGAACCTCATAAGCCATGAGACCGGTCTGGTAGCCTAGGTCATAGTAGCTGATGGAGAGAGTTGCAATGCCTGTGCCGCTGCAGATCCCCTCTTCTCCGGCCACAACGGGAACGCCGGCAGGAACCGTGACGTTTTTAATAATCTCTGTGTTGGAGGCAACGGTATTGTCGGTGGGGACATAGATGACGTCGGAATCCGCAGCAGCAGCTACAGTCACAGTCTGGAGGTCATTGGAGTCTGTGAAGGTGTATTCCTTCACGCTGTAGCCCATCTCAGTGAGGTAGCCTGTGATGATGGTGGACTGATATTTGGAGTTGGGCTCGCCGGAGCAATAGAGAATGCCCACATTCTTTGCCTCGGGGAAAAGCTCTTGAATCACCGCGGCCTGCTGGTCCAGGGGGGCAAGGTCGCTGGTGCCGGAGACGTTGGTGCCGGTTTTTCCAGTCCAGTCTGCAATATCAAGGGCTGTGGCATAGTCTGTGACCGAGGTTCCGAGGACGGGAATGGTGCTGGTTGCCGTCTGAGCGGCTTGAAGAGTGGGGGTTGCGTTTGCCATAATGAGATCCACATTGGCGGAGACCAACTGATTTGCAATCACAGCGGCAGTGGGAATGTCGCCCGAGGCATTGTGCTCCTCAAACTTCACCTTGTCGCCCAGCTTCTCGGTCAGGGCGTCTTTGAAGCCCTGGGTGGCAGCATCCAAGGCAGGATGCTGAATCAACTGGCTGATGCCAACAGTATAGACCTTGTCGTCTGCGCTCTCGTCGGAGGGGGTGGATGAAGGTGTTGTGCTACCCTCGGGGGCTGCCGTGCTGCCACAGGCTGCAAGAGATACCAGCAGCATCGCTGCCAGAAGAACGGAAAGAACTTTCTTTTTCATGTTGTTTTCTCCTCCTGATTTTAAATATAAAAAGGCGGTTCGCCCTTTCAGAACGAACCGCCTATTATCCCTGTTTCGGTATAATAAGACTCTTTTCAATCTGTCGCGGCTAGCCTATTCCATTTCTTTCGAAAGCTAAAAAAGTAAAAATAGGCATAGCTAAATCGGCCCGCCAGAGCGCGAACCTTTGCCATGATAGCGGTAACCTTAGAGTTCATCTTGCGCATCTTGTGGGCCTCCCTTCAAAAAACTTTGATTTGTTTAACAGTATAAAGTCATAAACAAAGAAAGTCAACTGTGAGTAATCACAATAATAGATTTTGACTTTCGCACGGAATTAGCCGAGCAGCCTGTTTTCCATTCAGTTTTGTTATTATCCCGACTATCTCGATTGGAAAACCTTACATTTGCATTTTGGTTACAAAAGAGTTACAATCCCCTCGTACCCCAAAGTGAGTGCAAATCCATAAAGGAGGTTCGGCATATGTTTAACTTTGACTGCGCTGCTCTGTGGCAGATGGTTTGCCGTTACTTCAGTTCCTGCAAGTAATGAATGAAATGCATGGCGGCTTTGATGGGAAAGCCGCCATGCAACTAAAAAACAAAATGATATCGCCGTTTTTAGAATGCTTCCCGCGGATCAGGACAAAAAGTCCAGAACCAGGCCGGGGAGCTTTTCTTTTTCGATGCATCCTGTGAAGCGAACTTCCTTAGACTCAAGTCCGGTCAGGGGGACGGGCGCTGTAGTCTTTGTCCGCTGCTCCAGTCTTGTAATCGGCCCCAATGCCGCGCCGTCCTCGCCCAGGGCTTCCAGCACGCTGTCACAGAACTTATAGGGGCTGGCGGTGGAGACAATCACTGTGGGGAAGCACTCCCCTTCCGCACGCAGCTTGTCAAGCACGCCATAGGCCACGGCGGTATGAGGATCCATGAGGTAGTCTTTTTCATCAAAGAGCTGCTGAATGCAAGCCTTGGCCTCGGTGTCTGTTGCAAAGCCCGCGGCAAAGTCCCGGCAAATGGCGGAGCGCACAGACTCGCCCACCTGATAGCTTCCCTTGGTTTTCAGTTCCTCCATCCAACCGCGGACAGAGGCGTCGTCCGAAAGCATGAAAAGAAGCCGCTCCAGGTTGGAGGAGATTAAAATATCCATGGAGGGGGAGATTGTTGTGAAAAACTCTCGATTCCGATCATATCGCCCGGTTTCAAAGAAGTCTGTGAGCACCTTGTTGCTGTTGGAGGCGCAGATTAAGCGGCGTACGGGCAGACCCATTTCCTTAGCATACCAGCCCGCCAGTATGTCGCCGAAGTTGCCAGTGGGCACACAGAAGTCCAGCTGCTCGCCCAATTTAATATAACCCGCCTGGACATAGTCGCAGTAGGCGGAAAAATAATACACAATCTGCGGTAACAGTCGCCCCCAGTTGATGGAGTTGGCAGAAGATAAGAACCAACCCTTTTTGTCGAGGGTTTCGGCCATCTCCCGGTCGCCAAAAATTTGCTTGACCCCGGTCTGTGCGTCGTCAAAGTTGCCCTCAACGGAGGTAACTAGAACATTTTTTCCCTGTTGGGTGGTCATCTGCAGCTTCTGTACTTCGGAAACGCCGTCCCGGGGATAGAACACCACAATCGAGGTGCCCTCCACGTCGGCAAAGCCCTCAAGCGCCGCCTTGCCCGTGTCGCCGGAGGTGGCAACGAGGATGCAGACACGCCGCTGCTCATCGATTTTTTTTAAGGATGCCGTCAAGAGATGCGGCAGCATCTGCAATGCCATGTCCTTAAAAGCCGAGGTCGGGCCGTGCCAAAGCTCCAGCATGGCAGTTTTCTCGTCAAGAAAGCGGGTGGGCGCAATTTCGCCGCAGTCATAGTTTGTTCCATAGGCCTGCTGTGCAAAGCCTGTCAGCTCCTCCTTGGAAAAATCGTCCAGAAACAGGTTCATAATCGAAACGGCCTTTTCCTGATAGGACTGCTTACAGAGCTTTGAAATCTCGTCCAGCGAAAGGCCAGGAATCTGCTCGGGCAAAAACAGCCCGCCGTCCCGGGAAAGGCCGGAGACAATAGCCTGGGCTGCGCTGACCTGGTTGGTTTTGTCCCTTGTGCTGAAATACTTCATATCCGACTCTCCTCATTGAAATGCATTTTCGATGTGGTTTATTTCCAACTTGCCCGAGCCCAAAGCCTCGGGTGCATAAATCTCGATTACGTCAAAGCGCGGCTGCAGCTCTGTCTTGTTCTGGGAAAGCCAGAGCAGGGCAGTTTTTTTGATTCGTTCCTGCTTTGCTCCTGTGACAAACTCCCGTGCCTTTGCAAAGCGGTCGTCCTTCCGGAGCTTGACTTCGGTAAAGACCAGATAGCCCTTCCGGGTGGCGATTAAATCAATCTCACCAAAGCGGCAGGAATAGTTCATGCCAATGATGCGGTAGCCCTTCTTTTTCAGATAGTCTGCCGCTGCCTGCTCGCCAAAACGTCCTGCAAGCTTTTTCTCCATTTGGAATCCTCCCGATAAATCTTCTTGAGAAAGGATGGGCGGTGAATTTCGCAAAAGCCGTGCTCCAGCAAGGCCTCTGTGTGCTGCTTTGTGCCATAGCCCTTGTGCTTTCCAAAACCATATTGGGGGTACTGCGCCTCATATTCCTCCATCACCCGGTCACGGCTGACCTTAGCCAGAATCGATGCTGCAGCAATACTGGCGCATTTTCCGTCGCCGCCAACGATGCACTTGCATGGATAGGTAATCCCCTCGCTGCGGTTGCCGTCAATCAGCGCAAGGGCGGGAGGGCTGTGCAAGCCCGCAATCGCACGGTTCATTGCCAAATATGTAGCGCCGAGGATGTTTCGTTCCTCAATCTCCTCCACCGTCGCCGAGGCGATGGCGTAGTCCAGGGCGCTTTGAATAATCTCATCAAAAAGGGCTTCGCGCTTTCTGACGGAGAGTTTTTTTGAGTCATTTAAGCCGCAAATCTCAAGTCCGTGGGGCAGCACCACAGCAGCCGCAAAAACGGGCCCTGCCAAGGGGCCGCGCCCCGCCTCATCCACGCCGCAGAGGGATAAACCGCCCTCCTCGCGCAGCGCTGCCTCGATTTCCCAAAGCGCCGTCACTGCTCTGCTTCCCCCTGTTCGGGAGCCTCCAGGCTGATGCGCCCAAGCTTGCCGCCGCGAAACTCGTCCAAAAGGATGACGGACATGCGCTCTAAGTCGTAGTCCCCGCCGGAAATTAAAAAGCCGCGCTTTTTTGCCGCCGTCTCCAGCAGCTCAAATCCATTTGCCTCAGGGTCAGGGGTGAATTTATAGCGTTCCTCGACGCACTGGGGCGCAAGCTTCCGCAAGCGCACCATAAGGTTTGCAGCCAGGGTCTCCCTGTCCACAATTTCGTCACGAATCGCGCCGGTAAAGGCCAGGTTCTCCCCCACCTCCTGGTTGTCGAACCTGGGCCAGAGGATGCCGGGGGTGTCCAGAAGCTCCAGTCCGCTGTCCACCACAATCCACTGCTTGCCCCGGGTGACACCGGGCTTGTCCGAAGCCTTTGCGGCCTTTCTTTTGGCGACTTTGTTGATAAATGTGGATTTTCCAACGTTGGGAATACCCAGAACCATCGCCCGCAGGGGTCTGCCCGCCTGCCCCTTTGCGGCCAGGGCTTCCAGCTTTTCCTGAAGTAGGCTGCGGATGGCGGGAGAAAAGCCGGACACGCCCTTGCCGCTTTTGCAGTCAGTCTCCAAAACCGCTAAGCCCTGTTCCTTAAAGTGCTTCCTCCATTGGGCGGTAATCCCCGGGTCCGCCTGATCGGCACGGTTTAGAATAATCAGTCGTGGCTTTGTCCCCGTCAGCATATCAATGTCGGGGTTGCGGCTGGAAAATGGAATCCGCGCATCGATAATTTCACAAACAGCGTCCACAAGCCTCACGTTTTCCTCAATCATGCGCCGCGCCTTTGTCATATGCCCGGGAAACCACTGGATATTCATTTTTTCCGCCATCTCAGACACTATTACACCTCAATTCATTTCAAAACAGCCCTCTACTTCACCAGACCAAATCGGTCTAAGGGCAGGAGTCGAAAGAGCACCCTTCCCATAATATACCGCTCGTCTATAAAGCCGAGGCTGCTGCTTCGGCTGTCTGTAGAATGGTTCCGGTTGTCCCCAAGAACAAAAATACAGTTTTCGGGAACTGTCGTCTTGCCGTCGAAGTCCAGGGGAATTCTCGTTGACTCCGCAATATACGTCTCTGTCAGGGGGATGTTGTCCACATAGACAAGACCTGTTTCAAAGTCGATGTCGACGGTCTGCCCCTCGGTTGCGATAATGCGCTTAATGATTGGCTCTTCCTGGAAAGAGAGCTTGCGCAGAACCACAATATCGCCCTGCTTCGGCTCATAAAACAGTCGGGAAATAATCACGCTGTCTCCCTCGTGGAAGGTCGGTTCCATGGACTGACCAATCACGCCGATAATGCGTACAAAAAAGGCAAAAATAATGACACAGAAGAGAAATGCAGTCACCACAGATTGAATCCAGTCGTAGGTGTCCGAGCCCTTCTCCTGCTCTTTTTTTCCGATGGCGCCGCCGCGAATGGTCTCTATCGCCTTTCCTGCCTGCTCTGCTTCCTCTTGCTCAAAGCGCTCATAGTCAAAACCGGAATCTCCGATGTGTCCGTGCTTATTGTTGTGCATAGGGCTTTTCTCCAAAAAAAGCGCCTCCTTACGTGTTGGCATACAAAATGTTTTTTACGTTCTAAGCATTGATTATACACTTAGAAGAGCTGGTTTAGCAACCATTAAATGAAAAATGAAGACCAATAAAAAAAAGAGGCTCTCGCCTCTTTTTTTCGTTTTGTTAAACGCGCTCCTTAACCTTCGCCCTTTTGCCGACTCTGTCGCGGAGATAATAGAGCTTCGCTCTGCGTACCTTTCCTCTGCGGATGGTCTCAACAGAGACGATGGTGGGGGAATGTACGGGAAAGACCTTCTAAGAAATGCGGCGAACCGTAATGGTTTCGCTGATGCCGCCGTGCTTTCTGGCAATGATAGTGCCATCAAAAGCCTGATTTCTTTCACGGCTGCCTTCCTTAACACGAACGATAACGCGAACTGTGTCGCCTACGTTCATTGCGGGAAGCTCGGGCTTCATATACTGCTGAGAAAGTGTTTTAACCAAATCCATGATATATTTCCTCCCTTCACTGCAAACGTTCTTGGCCGGTAAAAAACTCCGCCAGAGGACCGTTCCTGTTTAAGCGCAAGCGATGAACCTTTCAGCTCTTTCGCATAGACCAAGAGATTTTACCATATTATTTTCGCCTTTGCAAGGGGTTTTTGGATAAAAGCGAATAAAACCCAAAAAGCCGGACGAAAGCATGGTGTCAATAGCCGATAATGATGCCGCCGGCATTTGCATACATGCTGCTTATACCGCTGCTTTTCAAAATCGTGCAGTCCAGGAAAGGTACCTTTTCCATGATTTTATCCCGGGCAAACCTGGCTCTATCCGGACACTGACAGTGGGTAATAAAGAGCCTGCGGACTGTCATGTCCGTTCCCGCGTGCCTGTCCCGAATCAGCTCTGCCATCTTTGCAATAGCTCTGTCCATGGAGAGTGCCTTGCCTCGCATGGCAATGTTTCCCGTTTCGTCACCGCCCATGACAAGCTTAATCTTCAAGGCCCCTGTGACCAGGGACTGAAGATGGTTCAGTCTGCCGTTTTTGCGGAAAACGTCCAGGGTTTCAAGGATAAAATATGTGCCCAACCCGTTTACAAATTCAAGGACCTGCTCCACTATCTGGGCAAAGGGCAGGTCATTTTCCGCCAACTCCTTAATCTTGTGGCAGATGGCAATCTGTCCGGCAGATGCGCTCTTGGAGGAAAACACAAAGATGTTCCGATCAGGATGTTTTTCTTTGAACATGTTCGCCGCCACAACGGCACTGGCATAGCTGCCGCTGAGCTTGTCGGAAAGGGTGACCACATAGACGTCCTCTGCCCCACATTCAAAGGCCTCAAGATAGCTGCCCGGAGAGGGGCAGGCTGATTTTGGGGCGTTGCGAGAGGCCGCCATCTTGCTGATGAGCATACTGGTGCGGAGATTTTCATCATCCTCAAAAACTTCACCATCCAATTCGATGGTCAGCGGGACGCGCTTTAACCAGCTGTAGTCCTCTTCAAGATAGGGGTAATCACAGCAGCTATCTCCAATTATCTGAAAGCGCAAAACCTTCACCTCATTTTCTCAGAGTATGTGGAATATGGTTATTGAAAACACATTTGGCGGTAACGTCAACCATATTTTGAATTATACTATTAAAATAAAGCCTTGTCAATTCCCAACTTGACCGTTCACACCAGAGAAATTACGGGGGGCTAATCCGCCGCCAGCTCCGCAATCATTTCTGCGCAGGCCTCAATCCCAAGCTTGCCACTGTTTAAGCAGATGTCATAGTTTGTGGAGAGGCCCCAGATTCTGCCGGTGTAGTTTTTGTAATAGACCTTTCGTTTTTTGTCCTTTTCTTCCAGGCGCTTTTCGGGGACGTCGCTCCGCTCCCCGTAAAGGCTCACGATGCGGTTTGCCTTAAAGGCCGTGTCGGCGTGGATGAACACGTGGAGGGTATCGTCACGATCCTTCAGGATATAGTCGGAGCAGCGCCCCACGATCACACAGGGGCCGCCCTCAGGCAGGCGTTTGATGATGTTATGCTGCATCACATAGAGCTTATCGGAAATTGCCGTTGAGCCCTCATAGCCGGCACTCCCGGAGCGGGCTAGGTTAAAAAGGAAGCTACTCACTGTGGTGGCATCTTCTCCCCTTTTTTCAATAAATTCCCGCGCATAGCCGCTCTCCTTGGCAATCAGCTCCACCAGCTCGCTGTCATAAAATTGATAGCCCAGCCTTTCGGCCACAGCCTTTGCGATTGTTCTTCCGCCGCTTCCGAACTCGCGGCTGATTGTGATGACCTTATATCCCATTTTAGCACCTCCGGCAACATTCTTATCAGCTTATTCTTGATATCAGGGCGGTTTTTAAGGCCGCCCTGTGGAGCTTTTTATCTCAATAGCCTTATGTTGTTCAGGCAGGGCAGGAAATATTATTTCTTGATGTCCTGATCGTCAAAGGGGTCTCCGCAGTTGGGGCAGAATTTTGGGGGGCTTTCGGGGTCTGCCGGCTCCCAACCGCATTTATCGCACTGATAAAGCCTTGCCTCCGGGGGCTTTGCTGCGCCGCATTCGCTGCAGAAACGCCCCTTATTGACCTTGCCACAGCTGGGGCAGCCCCAGCCATCGGCGGGATCCGGCTTTGTCTTTCCGCATTCTGCGCAGAAGTTGCCGGTGTTTTCATGGCCACAGGCACAAGCCCAGCCGCCTGCTGACGGCACTGCGGGAGCGGGGGCTGCAGCCGGTGCTGCTTGTTGCTGCTGTGCGCCCATCGCAAAGAGGTTTTGGGGATTGGAACCACCGGCGTTTTGTGCCATGTTCATACCGGCAAAGCCCATAAAGGCGCCGCCTGCGCCCTCGTTTTTCGCAGCGCTCTGCATGGCCTCGGCCTGGGCGCCCACAAGGTGGGCAGCCGCCATGGTAGGGTCGCGGAAGGCGGCATTGCGCTGGAGCTGCTTTATCATCGCCTCGTCCTCTTCGGAGGCTGTGACGGAGCTTACGCCCAGGGAGATAATGCGAATACCCCGCAGCTCCTGCCATTTTTGAGAGAGCACCTCGTTTAAGGCGTCTGCCAACTCTGTAGTGTGGCCGGGCAGGGCGCTGTAACGGACGCCCATCTCGGAAATCCTGGCAAAAGCGGGCTGAAGGGCTGTCAGCAGCTCGGACTTGAGCTGGCTGTCAAGCTCGCCCCTGTTGTATTCATAGTTCACATTGCCGCTGACGTTTGTATAAAACAGCAGCGGGTCCATAATGCGGTAGGAGTACTCGCCGTAGCAACGGATGGCAATGTCCACATCCAGGCCGACGTTCTTGTCCACCACCCGGAAGGGTACAGGGGCGGCGGTCCCATACTTGTTGCCGACGAGCTCCT
>CAYXNK010000031.1:0-15308 GCA_964466395.1 uncultured Oscillospiraceae bacterium
CCCGCTGGGCTGAGGCGCTGCGTGAGATTTCCGGACGTCTGGAGGAGATGCCGGCGGAGGAGAGCTTCCCCGCCTATCTGCCCTCGAGGCTTGCGGGCTTTTACGAGCGGGCGGGCTACATGCAGACCCTTTCGGGGCGGGAGGGCTCCGTTACGGTCATCGGTGCAGTCTCTCCCCAGGGCGGCGACTTTTCCGAGCCTGTCACCCAGAATACCAAGCGCTTTATCCGCACCTTCTGGGCCCTAGACAGGTCTCTGGCCTATGCCCGGCACTTTCCGGCGATTAACTGGACGACCTCCTATTCCGAATATTTTGCGGACTTGAAGGACTGGTATGAGGAAAACTTCGGCCGGGGCTTCACCCAGGCACGTCAGCGGGTCATTGACCTTTTGGCGCAGGAGAGCGCGCTGATGGAGATTGTAAAGCTCATTGGCTCCGATGTTTTGCCGGACGACCAGAAGCTGATTATCGAAACCGCCAAGGCGTTGCGCCAGGGCTATTTGCAGCAGAACGCCTTCCACAAGACGGACACCTACATGCCCGCAGAGCAGCAGATGGCGATGCTGGAAATTGTCCTTTACCTCTATGACGAGGCCAGAAAGCTGGTGGCAAGGAGCATTCCCATCAGCCAGCTCATGGCGACAGGCATCTTCGGTGAACTATACCGCATGAAGTTTGCCCTGGGTGAAGGCGAGACCAAGGCGCATTTCACAGCACTTGTGGACGAGGCCATCGCCCATGTGCTAGCGCAGAACGAATAAAAGGAGGGCCAGAACTTGAGAATAGAATATACAGGCCTTTCGGAGATTCAAGGCTCCCTGATTGCCCTGGAGGGCGTTCCCGACGCGAGCTATGACGAGCTTGCAGAGATCACCCTGGGCAGCGGCGAGCGCCGTTACGGGCGTGTCATTACGATTGAGGGTGAAAGGGTCATCCTCCAAGTGTTCGAGGGCACAGACGGCATTGACCTCGCCCATGTGAACACCCACTTTACGGGCAAGCCCGTGCGCCTGCCCCTGTCCAAGGAAATTTTGGGCCGCACCTTCAACGGCGCGGGCAAGCCCCTAGATGGCCTGCAGGAGGTCTTTCCCGACGAGCGGCGGGATATTAACGGCACGGCGATTAACCCCGTCTCCCGCCAGTATCCAAAAAGCTGTATCCTGACGGGCATCTCCTCGATTGACGCAGCAGCAACCCTGATTCGCGGGCAGAAGCTGCCGATTTTTTCCGGCGCGGGCATGAGCCACAACGAGCTGGCCGCCCAGATTGTCCGACAGGCGCATACCATAGACCAAAAAGAGGAATTTGCCATCGTGTTCTGCGCCATGGGCGTAAAAAACGACACGGCGGAGTTTTTCAAAAAGGACTTCCGGGATTCCGGCGCCTTAGGAAGGGTGGTCATGTATCTGAACATGGCCTCAGACCCGATTATCGAGCGCATTCTTGCGCCTCGTTGCGCCCTGACCGCTGCGGAATACCTGGCCTTCACCCACGGTTACCACGTGCTGGTCATCTTAACGGACATGTCCAGCTACTGCGAGGCGCTGCGGGAATTTTCCTCCTCCAAGGGCGAAATTCCCTCCCGAAAGGGTTTCCCCAGCTACATGTACTCCGACCTTGCCTCGATTTATGAGCGGGCGGGCATGATTCGCGGAGGACGCGGCAGCGTGACCCAGGTTCCGATTCTAACCATGCCCAGTGACGACATCAGCCACCCGATTCCCGACCTAACGGGCTATATCACCGAGGGGCAGATTGTCCTTTCCCGGGAGCTGGAGCAAAGGGGCATTTACCCCCCGGTTGCGATTCTGCCGTCTTTATCCCGCCTGATGAAGGACGGCACGGGCGAGGGCTTTACAAGGGAGGATCACCCCGACCTTGCAAACCAGCTCTTCGCCTCCTACAGCGCTGTGGCCGACGCGAGGAGCCTGGCCTCCGTCATCGGCGAGGAGGAACTCTCCGAAATTGACAAGCGCTATGTGGACTTTGGCCGCAACTTCGAAAACCGCTTCATCAACCAAGGTGAGCGGGAAAATAGAAGCTTGGAGCAGACCCTGGATTTGGGCTGGACGCTTCTTTCCCAGCTGCCCCGGGGCGAGCTGGGCCGTGTTTCCGACAAGCTTTTGAATCAATTCTATCAGGGCGAGGACGAATAAAGCATCCCGCCTTTCAAAAGGAGGTGAGCGGAAGTGGCAAAGCTGCCACCGACAAAAGGCAACCTGATTGCCGTCAAGCGCTCCTATGCCCTTGCAAAAAACGGCTTTGAGCTGATGGACAAAAAAAGGAACATCCTCATCCGTGAGATGATGTCCCAAATCGACAGAGCCAAGGAACTGCAGCAGCGCATCGACGAGGTTTTCTCCGAGGCCTATGAGGCGATCCGCCGGGCGAACATCTCCATGGGCGGCAGCGAGGATGTGGCAAACGCCATGCGCATCGACGAATCCGTGCAGCTGCGTTACCGCAGCGTCATGGGCGTGGAGCTGCCCACAGTGAGCTATACGAAAACCGATGTGAGCCTTCTGCCCTACGGCTTTTGGGAGACCACCTCCGCCCTGGATTTGGCCTATCACGAGTTTGTCCGGGTAAAGGAGCTGACCCTGGAGTTAGCGGAGCTGGAAAACTGCATCTACCGCCTGGCCTACGCGATTAAAAAGGCCCAAAAGCGCGCCAACGCCCTCAATAACATTGTCCTTCCCAACCTGGAGGCGGACATTGCCCGCATCGCTGAGGAGCTGGAGGAAAAAGACCGTGAGGAATTCGTGCGGCAAAAGGTCATCAAGGCAAAGAAATAATGTCCACTGAATAAATGCGACTTGCGAATCGCATTTTCAAAAAGAGCAATTTTGCTCTTTTTGATGGCAAAACAAAGCTTGTTTTGCCATTTCAGATACATTGATTGACTGCCTGTTGTATTTGGGGACACACGCCCCAAATACAAGTGCAAGGGTTTTAAGCAAATTTGCTTAAAACCCTTGCACTTGAACAAATCAAAAACGCATTGAAACAATTGATAGTGTTACGTTTTTGATTTGTTCAGCAGGCATGAAATAGAAAAAGATGCTTCTGCAAATTTGGCGGAAGCATCTTTTTCTATTTCTAATGATAAGGAGTCAGCCTTCTTAAGGCAGCGCCGCGAAAAGGGAAGTGCGGGTGTTGCCTTAAATAATTGCCCTCATTACCGTTTCTCACTCTGGCGCCTCGCTGCCTCCACCACGTGGGAGACCAAGACGGAGGTGGTCACAGTGCCGACGCCGCCGGGAACCGGGGTGAGGGCAGAGACGATGGGAGAAGCGGTTTTATAGTCCACGTCGCCGCACATTCTGCCGTCCACAAAGTTGATGCCCACATCGATGAGGGTTTGCCCCGGGCTGAGATAGTCCGCATTGACCATCTCGGCGCGGCCGGCAGCGGCAATCAGAACCTCCGCCTCCCGGGTCACAGCGGGCATGTCCTTCGTGCGGGTGTGGCAGATGGTGACGGTTGCGTGTTTTGCCAGCAGCATCATGGAAAGGGGCTTGCCCACCACAAGGCTGCGGCCGATGATAACGGCCTTCTTGCCGGTACAGTCCACGCCGTAATGGTCTAAAATCTCGATACAGGCCTGGGCGGTGCAGGGGGGGAAGCCCTCGCCATTGCCGGAGAACACGCCGGCAAGAGAGCCAAAGGTGATGCCGTCCACATCCTTTTCGGGAGCAAGGGCACGCCTCGCTGCCTCCCCATCCAGATGGCGGGGCAGGGGCAGAAGAATCAAAACCCCGTGAACGGCGGGGTCTGTGTTTAATCGCTGGATCTTCTCCATCAGTTCCGCCTGGCTGACGGTTTCTGCCAGGGTGTGGCGCTGGACACCAACGCCGACCTTCTCACAGCGCTTGATTGCACCGGTCTCATAGGCGATATCGTCCTCCCGCTCGCCCACGCGCAGGACGGCCAGAGTGGGGAGAATGCCTTGGGCGGTCAGCTCCTCCAGGTTTTTTTGCGCGCGTTCGTTGATTGCGGCAGCCACAGGGGCGCCTTTTAATTCGGTTGCCATCTCCAAAAGCCCGTCCTTTCTATTGAATCAGGGACAAGACCGTCTCATAGGTCTTATCCGCCAGAGCGCCGTATTGGGAAATCAGGCCCTCTGTCTCGGCCTTCAGCGCCGCGGCATAGTCCTTGTCTTTGAGCATTCCGGCGTTAATGAAAATGTTCAGGGAGGCGCCCATGAGGGCGGATTTGCAGAAGATAACCCCCGCGCCCACGTCTGAAATCATCAGCCGGCTGCCCTTTTCGGCAAGCTCCGCATGGAGCGCAATGGCCTCGGCCAGCGTCTTCATTATGGCCAGGGGCGCTGTGCAGGCCTCCTTCAAGGCCGCCTCGGTCTTTTCCTCACGCTGGGGGTCGTCCTTGGGCAGGCCATAGGCGCGGGAAAGAGGCTCGAAGCAGCTGGCGTCCTCATCAATTAAGGAGAGAAGGCGCAGGCGAAGGTCGGCAGCCTCCTTCAAAATGCGCTGAATATCCGCCTCAAAGGCTGCATATTTCTTTTTGCCGGTTGTCAGATTCGCCACCATAGAGGCCAGGGCTGTGCCAACAGCGCCGACCAGGGCGGAAGCGCCGCCGCCGCCGGGGACAGGCGCCTCAGAGGCCAGCACCTCCGTAAAGGAAACCAGGGGAAACGCAGTGAAAGACATACAGAACCCTCCCAGATTTAAGGTTAAATTATACAAGCCATCCTAACATAAATTGTAAGAAATAGCAATGTAAAAGAAATCCCACCTTTTTTCTCAAAGAAGAGGGGGGCGTTCATAAAATTCCCGACAAGCAGACAAGATAAGACTGGAAAAATTTATAAAATCCTCTTGACAGACGGGCAACTTAGGTGTATCGTATGGTTAGTGTGTTAGTTAACTAGCACAACGCCACAAAGAAAGGTAGTGATATTTTGGCCTGGGAGTTTTCCAATGAAAAGCCGATTTATCTTCAGGTTTCCGACCAAATCGTTTCGGGTATTCTGACCGGCACATATCCCAAGGGTGAGAGGCTGCCCAGCGTGCGCGAGTTTGCCATTTTGGCGGCTGTGAACCCAAACACAGTGTCCAGAGCCCTTTCGGAGCTGGAGAGTGTCGGTCTGATCGAGACACAGCGCAACACCGGCAAGTTCGTCACGCAGGAGGGAGAGATTATCGAAATGGCAAGACAAAAGCGCGGCGCGCTGTTGGCCGCAGATTTTCTAAAGAGCATGGCAGCTCTTGGTTACACCAAAAAGCAGACCATAGACTTGGTTGAAACAGCTTGGGAGGAGGTGCGGGAAGATGAACGAGACGATGCTTGAGTGCCGGGGGCTGAGCAAATATTTTGGTAGCGTTCCGGCGCTGGTCAATCTTGATGTCAAGCTGCCCAAAGGCAAAATTATCGGTCTTTTAGGCCCCAACGGCAGCGGAAAAACCACCTTGATTAAGCTGGCCTGCGGCCTTCTGACCCCGACGGAGGGAGAGATTCTCGTCTGCGGCAACAAGCCGGGGCCCGAGAGCAAGGCCATGGTTTCCTATCTGCCCGAGCGCACCTATCTGCCCGAGTGGATGACGGTTTTGGAGTGCCTGAAGTATTTCCAGGACTTTTATGCGGACTTTGACTACGAGCGGGCAATCTCCATGCTCCAGAGCCTCCAGGTCCCGGCAGAGGCGCGGATGAAAACCCTCTCGAAGGGCACAAGGGAAAAGGTGCAGCTGGTGCTTGTCATGTCCCGCCGTGCAAGCCTCTATCTTCTGGATGAGCCGATTGGCGGCGTTGACCCCGCCGCCCGAGACTATATCCTTGGGACAATCCTCAGAAACTACAGCGAGGATTCCACGGTGCTCATCTCCACCCATCTGATTTCCGATGTGGAAAAGGTGCTGGATGAGTTCATGTTTATCCAGAACGGTCAACTGGTTTCCTATGCCTCCACGGATAGCCTCCGCGAGGATCTGGGTAAATCCATCGACCAGTATTTCAGGGAGGTGTTCAGATGCTAGGCAAGCTTATCAAACATGATTTCAAGTCCCTTTCCCGGGTGCTTTGGCCCACCCAGATGGCAGTGCTCGGCGCTAGCATTTTAGCCACGATTGGCTTTTCTGTTACCTTCCGCGCAGACGCGTTACCGTTCAACGAGAGCACCCTTGCGGACCTGGTGCGCATCATCGCCGTTTTGATCAGCGCAATTATGATCATGGGCATCATCGCGGCCGCCTTCCTTGTGGCCTTCATCATCTATCAGCGGTTTTATAAGAGCATCATGTGCGACGAGGGCTATCTGACCTTCACCCTCCCTGTCACAACGGCGGAGATTCTCTGGTCAAAGCTCATCACCGCCGTGCTTTGGACGCTGATTAGCTTGGTCACCATCTTCATCAGCGTGAATGTTTTCATCCTGTTTACCACAAACGGCGACAGCTTTACAAACTATAGACTTTACCAGCAGTTCGGAATGTTTATTTCGGAGCTGACGGCGCAGCTTGGCCTCAGATGGCTCTGGCCTGCATTCGCGCTCTGCCTGTTTTTTCTGCTTAGCACCGTTGTTAGCATCCTCCATGTTTACCTTGCCCTCGTGCTGGGCAGCGTGGTCACCCAGAAGCACAGGCTGCTGGCGGGCATCGGCTTCTATTTCGCCATCAACATGGCCCAGGGAACACTGATGAGTGTTCTGCAGTTTGTGTCCATGGGTACTATGGCGCGCAGGATGGAGATGCTCAATGGAATTCGGTGGGACACGGAAGCTCTGTCGGTTTATTCCAGCTTTATACAGGGAATCTCCCCCTACTTCTGGTCAACAACGCTCTTTATGCTGGCTTTGGGCGTGGGCTATTTCCTGCTTTGTCACTATTTCTTGAAAAACAAGCTGAATTTGGAGTAAAAGATAAAAAAACGGCGCTTCCCGGAAAAAACAGGGAAGCGCCGTAAGTTTTATGCGGAGAAGGCCTATGCCTGGCGATAAGTTTTGAGGAAGTCACCCAGATTTGCCATGGCCTGCTCAAGGAGCCGCTCCTCGGGGAGATAGACAATGCGGAAGTGATCCGGCTCGCTCCAGTGGAAGCCACCGCCGTGTACCAGAAGCACTTTCTTTTCCCGGAGGAAGTCCAGCACAAACTTCTCATCATTTGTAATGTTGAAGCGGCGGGCATCAAGTTTAGGGAACACATAGAAGGCCGCCCGGGGCCTCACGTAGCTTAGGCCGTCAATCTGATCCATGGCCTCGCAGATGGCACGGCGCTGCTCGAAAATTCTGCCGCCGGGAGCGACCATGGCAGCGCAGGAGGCGGAGTCCTCAAGGGCGGGAAGAATTGCATGCTGGGCGGGGACATTAGAGCACAGGCGCATGGAGGAAAGCATATTTAAGCCCTCGATAAAGCCCTTGGCAATGCCCTTGTTGCCGGAGACCATCATCCAGCCGCAGCGGTAGCCCGCTAGGAGATGGGACTTGGACAGGCCGTTCATGGTGACAACAAAGAGGTCGGGCGCCAGAGTGGCCAGAGAGGTGTGCTGCAGACCGTCCATAACCAGCCGGTCGTAAATTTCGTCGGAGAAGAGCATGAGGCCATGCTCCCGCGCCAAGTCTGTAATCTGCTGCAAAACGTCAAGGTTGTAGACGGTGCCGGTGGGGTTATTGGGGTTAATCACAACAATGGCCTTTGTTCGGCCTGTAATCTTCTTTGCCATGTCAGAAATATCGGGCATCCAGTCGCTCTTCTCGTCGCAGAGATAGTGGACGACCTTGCCGCCGGACAAGGTTGCAGCTCCCGTCCAAAGTGGGTAATCGGGAGAGGGAATCAGAATCTCGTCCCCGTCGTTTAAGAGCGCCTGCATGCACATGGAAATCAGTTCAGAAACACCGTTTCCCGTGTAGACGTCGTTTGCGGTCACACCCTCAATGCCCTTGGAGCGGCTGTAGGTGACAATGGCCTCCCGCGCCTCAAGAAGCCCCTTGGAATCTGAATAGGCCTCAGAAACGACTAAGGAGTCGGAAACCGCACGGACGATATTGTCGGGGGACTGAAAATTGAAGGCGCCGGGGTTGCCAATATTCAGTTTCAGAATTTTCTCTCCCGCTGCCTCCATCGCCGTAGCGGTGTCTAAAACGGGCCCGCGAACATCGTAGGCAACATGATCCAGCTTCTTTGATTTACAGAATTCCTTCATGACATGACCATTCCTTTCTGATTTACAGCAGCCTTACCTTGCTTGCTGTCTTAGCCGTCTTAGGGCGGCCCTCAGGCAATTCGGATAAAAAAATAAAGCCCTAAGCACGCAGTCTTGCGTACTTAGGGCGAACAATTTGTCCGTGTTACCACCTAAATTCGGGAAAAAATCCCGCACTTATCCGGTACAGCAGCCGAGGCTTTCATACCGCTCTCCTAAATAACGGTGGAGGCTCCGGTGAAGCGTACTGGCGGAAGACCGCGTTCCGTTCACAGCTCAAAGGGGGCTTGGGCGCTTAGATCATGAAGCCTTGCACCAAACGGCTTCTCTCTGCATTTCACACAGCGCTTACTCTTCCTTATCACGGCTTTTTCGTATGGGGCGATGAATTTCAACTCGCTAAAGCATCGCTTGCCGATAATTATAGCACAGCTCCCGCGCTTGTCAACAAAAATATTTTCTAAAGTTGCAGGACAGGCGGGAAAAGGGTTCAAAATTGCGGCAAGATTCCCGTGCCGTCAAAGGCCGGAATCATCTCTCCGGTCGCCGAAGAAAGCGCCTGGAGATAGCCGTTTTCAATCCCCGAGAGGGAAAGATAGCTACAGACTCTGGCGTATTCCTCCTCGGTGATAGACCTCGCCAGCTCCGGATATTTTTGGGGGTCCGCCAGAGGCGTAAACTGGCTCATGAGGCTAAAGAGCACAGCGTTTTTAGGAAGGCGCTCGGTCACCCAGTCGATGACGTCAAAGGTCTCGTCCAAGAGTCCGGGCAGGACGAGATGGCGGATTAGAACCCCCCGCTGCAAAAGGCCGTTTTCGTCCAGCCGAAATGCCCCGGTTTGGCGGAACATCTCCAGAATGGCGGCCTGGGCAACCTCCGGATAATCGGACGCTGCGGAATAGCGCCGGGCAGTCTCGCTCCTTGTGTATTTGAAGTCCGGGAGATAGATTTGCACCAGACCCTCCAGCAGCCGCAACGTTTCCACCCGCTCATAGCCCGAGGAGTTCCAGACCACGGGAATCTTCGGCTCTGCCAGGCGCAGCGCCTCTGCGATGCGATCCGCAAAATGGCCGGGAGTTACGAGATTCAGGTTGTGAACCCCCTGTGCCTCCAGCGCCGAAAAAATCTCCGCAAGGCGCGAAACGGAGACGGGAAGCCCCCCTTCGCCCCGGCTAATCTCCCGGTTTTGACAGAACACACAGCCTAGGCTGCAGCCGGAGAAAAACACGGTTCCGCTGCCGTTTGTTCCGCTGATGCAGGGCTCCTCGCCAAAGTGCGGCGCGGCGCGCGCCACACAGGGCAGGGAGGGGCTGTTGCAATAGCCGAGCTTTTCGTCCCGGTCAAGGGTGCAGAGCCTGGGACAGAGCCGGCAGGCTTCCCTCACGCCTCCGCCTCCGGGACCTTGCAGACCGCAACCCAGTCCAGGGCACCCGAGACGGAAAACAGCTCCTCAGGGGTCATTTCAAGGGCGCTTTCCGTGCTGCCTGCTGCGGGAAAAACCGTTTCAAACCGGCGGACGGACTCATCAATATAAACCGGCACTCCGGCTCTCACCCCAAAGGGGCAGACGCCGCCGACCTCGTGACCCACAAGGGAGGAGACCTCCTCGGCTGTAAGCATCTTGGCCTTAAGGCCGAAGCGCTCCTTAAAGCCCCGGTTGTCAATCCGCACATCTCCGGCAACAACCACCAAAATGCAGTCCTCGCCGTCTTTGAAGGATAGGGTCTTGGCAATGCGGGCAGGGGCAACGCCCAGCGCACCGGCTGCCAGCTCCACCGTGGCAATCGACACCTCCAGCTCACGCACCCTGGCCTCCATTCCGTATTCCCGCAGATAGGCGCGGGCAGCTTCCAATGACATGGCTTTTCTCTCCTTGTGTTTTGGCTTTTGGGATATCGTAGCACGATTCCAAAAAAAAGCAAGAGAATATTCAGGATATTCATGGAATGCCTACATATCATGAATTACCATAAATAATATTCAAGAAAATATGATAATTATGCAGTATACCCATTGCCTTTTTCCATCTGGGGTGATATAATCTCTCCATTAGATAAATTTTGCGGAGGAATGAACATGAGTCAGATTAAAAAATGCGTCCTGGCCTATTCAGGCGGACTGGATACATCCATCATTATCCCCTGGCTGAAGGAAAACTATGGCTGCGAGGTCATCGCCGTCTCCGGCAACGTGGGTCAGGCCGACGAGCTGGAGGGCCTGGAGGAAAAGGCGCTGAAAACCGGTGCGTCCAAGCTCTATGTCCTCGACCTTGTGGATGACTATGCGGAAAACTACATCGTTCCCGCCATGAAGGCTGGCGCAAAATATGAGACCTACCTTCTGGGCACGGCGACAGCAAGACCCTGCATCGCCAAGGGACTTGTCGAAATTGCCCTCAAGGAAGGGGCAGACGCCATCTGCCACGGCTGCACCGGCAAGGGCAATGACCAGGTGCGCTTTGAGCTGACCATCAAGGCCTTGGCGCCCCAGATGAAGATTATCGCCCCCTGGCGGGAATGGGACATCAAGAGCCGCGAGGAAGAAATCGAATATGCCGAGGCACGCAATATTCCGCTGAAAATAAACCGCGAGACGAACTATTCCAAAGATAAAAATATCTGGCATTTGAGCCATGAGGGACTGGACTTAGAAGACCCAACAAACGAGCCCCAGTATAACAAGTCCGGCTTTTTGGAGATGAGCGTCTCCCCGGAGCAGGCCCCCGATGAGCCCACCTATGTGGAGCTCGGCTTTGAAAAAGGCGTTCCCGTATCCCTGGACGGGGAGAAACTGAAGGTCTCCGACATTATCTGGAAGCTCAATGAAATCGGCGGCAAAAACGGCGTCGGCATCATCGACATCGTGGAAAACCGCTTAGTGGGCATGAAGTGCCGCGGCGTGTATGAGACCCCGGGCGGAACGATTTTATACTTTGCCCATGAGGTTTTGGAGCGCCTCTGCCTGGACAAGGCCACCATGCACCAGAAGGAGCAGCTCTCCGTGACCTATGCAGACCTCGTGTATAACGGCCAGTGGTTCACCCCCTTGAGACGCGCCTTGGACGCCTTTGTGGACGTGACCCAGGAAACTGTGACCGGTGCTGTGAAGCTCAAGCTCTATAAGGGCAACATGATTGTCTCCTCGGTTTCCTCCCCCTATTCCCTATATTCCGAGGACATCGCCACCTTTGGCGAGAGCGACTATAACCAAAAGGACGCCGAGGGCTTCATTAACCTCTTTGGTCTGCCCCTCAAGGTCAGAGCCATGATGGAGCAAAATCTGCTCAAATAAAGTATGTTTATCAAGGAAGCGACAGGTTTTTTTCCTGTCGCTTCCTTGGGCAATACCGCACTTTCCTTTGTAGCGGCATTGCCCTTACTTTATTGACAGAGCGCGTCAGACGTTGTATGATACATCTGTAACGAATAGCACAGATGCAGGGAGTGGACATATGAAGCGAAATACAAAAATCGGAATCGTCACCAGCGGCGGAGACTGTCAGGGTCTCAACGCCGCCATCCGCGGTCTTGGAAAGGCTCTGTTTGAGCACTTGGACAACGTAGAGATCTATGGCATGTACGACGGCTACCGGGGGCTGATTGAGGGCGATTATAAGTATATGGAAGTGAATGACTTCTCCGGAATTTTGACCGAGGGCGGCACGATTCTTGGCACCTCGCGACAGAAGTACATCCCCGGAAAGGCCATTGTGGACGATGCGGGCAACGATGCGATGCCCCGGATGCTGGCGACCTATAACCGGTTGAATCTGGACTGCCTTGTGGTTATGGGCGGCAACGGCACCCAAAAAAGCGCAATGCTTTTAATGGAGGCCGGCATGAACATTGTGACCCTGCCCAAGACCATTGACAACGACATCTGGGGAACGGATACGACCTTTGGCTTCCAGAGCGCTGTGGATATTGCCACAAACGTGATTGACTACATCCACTCCACCGCAAGCTCCCACAGCCGTATCTTTTTGGTGGAGCTGATGGGGCGCGACACAGGCTGGCTGACCTTAAACGCAGGCGTTGCCAGCGGAGCGGACGTTGTTCTGATTCCCGAACTCCCCTATGACATTGAAAAAGTGGTAAAGGTGATTGATGAGCGCCGCAGAAGAGGCAGCAACTACACCATTCTTGCAGTGGCCGAGGGCGCTGTTTCGATTCACGACGCGGTACTGTCCGAGGAGGAGCGCAGAAGAGCCAAGGAGTCCACGCGCCACTCCACGATTTCCTATCGAATCGCCAGTGAGCTGGAGAGTATGACAGGCCAGGAGGCGCGGGTCACCGTGCCCGGGCATTATCAGCGCGGCGGTCCTCCCTGCCCCTATGACAGGGTGCTGGCAACCCGCTTCGGCGTTGCTGCGGCAAAGCTGATTCAGGAGAAGAAATACGGTTATATGGTGGGCATCCAGGGACGGAACATTATCTCGATTCCCCTGGAGGATGCGGCCAGCAGAACCAAGTTTTTGCCCACGGACAACCCCTTAATCGAAACCGCCAGAGACATCGGCATTTCCTTCGGCGATTAGGCCTTGCAGCCTGGATGTAAACCCACTTCGCCGGGCTTTTTCGACAGTCTGAGGCGGCAGGCGAACTTTTGCCTGCCGCCTTTTATTTCGCCGATTTTTGTGATATACTGCCAAGAAACATCAAATTTCACAGGGAGGAACAGCCATGTTGGAGCTGAATCAGAAAGAGGCCTGGACGCTGCTCAAGGAATATAATCAGGAACCCTTCCATCTGAAGCACGGGCAGACCGTCGCCCTTTGCATGCGCCATTTTGCCGAGACCGAGGGCTATGCGGATGAGGCGGATTTTTGGGAGGTCGTCGGCCTGCTCCATGATTTGGACTTTGAGCGCTATCCCGAGGCGCACTGCGTCAAGGCCGGGGAAATCATGCGGGAGCGGGGATTAGGCGAGCGGCTGATTCACGCCGTTGTCAGCCACGGCTACGGCCTCTGCGCAGACGTCGCCCCCGAACATTACATGGAAAAGCTGCTCTTTGCCTCCGACGAGCTGACAGGGCTGATTGGCGCTGCTGCCCTGATGCGCCCCTCCAAGAGCACGAAAGACATGGAGCTCTCCTCCTTGAAAAAGAAGTTCAAGGACAAAAAGTTTGCCGCCGGCTGCGACCGTGAGGTTATTAGGCGCGGCGCGGAGATGCTGGGAATCGAGCTTGAGGCTCTGTTGGAAAAGACCCTCAAGGCCATGCAGGCCTGCGAGGACAAAATTAACGATGAGACTCATTACGAGGCTTAAGATAGAGTAGGAGAATTAAAAATGCCTGTCAATCCAGGTAAGGATACCATTTTACAGGGGAGCGTATTTAAGCCCCTGATTCGTTTTGCCATTCCGCTGATGCTCTCCACCCTTTTGCAGGCTCTTTACGGAGCCGTTGACCTGATTGTGGTGGGGAAATTCGGCACAACCTCCGGGGTTTCCGCCGTTTCCAACGGCAGCCAGATCATGCACGCCATCACCCAGATTGTTGTGGGACTCACCATGGGCGTCACGGTTCTGGTGGGACGGCATGTGGGTGCAAGGGACGACGAAAAGGCCGCCCAGACCGTGGGCGCGGCCATCCGGCTCTTTGTCGTTGTGGGTCTTGTGCTGACCCTTTTAACCGTGGTGTTCACAGAGCACATTGTAAGGCTCATGCAGGTGCCCGAGGAGGCCGTTGCAGGCGCTTCGTCCTACCTGCGCATCTGCGGCATGGGCATGGTGTTCATCACGGCCTTCAACGTCATCACAGGCCTGATGCGAGGCCTGGGCGACTCCAAGTCTCCTCTGATTTTTATCGCCATCGCCGCCGTTTTGAACATTTTTGGCGACCTACTGCTCTGCGGAGTGTTTAAGCTAGATGTTGCGGGCGCCGCGATTGCCACGGTCTTTGCCCAGATGTGCAGTGTCATCTTTGCGGTGTTCAAGATTCGCAGCAAGGGTCTGCCCTTTGCTTTTGGCAGAGAGCACCTGCGCCGCACCGGGGGCTTTGTCTCCCGGATTCTCAAAACCGGCGGGCCGGTTGCGATGCAGGACTTTCTGGTCAGCGTGTCTTTCCTGATTATTTTTGCGATTTTGAACACCCTGGGGCTTGTGGCCTCCGCCAGCATCGGCATTGCGGAAAAGCTCTTTGTGTTTCTGGCGCTGGTGCCCCTGTCCTTCATGTATGCCCTCTCGGCCTTTGTGGCGCAAAACATCGGCGCAAAGCAGCCGGATAGGGCCGTTGCCGGAATGCGCGTTGGCATGATTACCTCCTTCGTGGTGGGGATTTTTATGTTTGTCCTGGTCTATTTCAGAGGCGACCTGCTGGCGATGATTTTTGAACGAAATCCCGAGGTTGTGGCAACCACCCACAACTACCTTCAGGGCACCGCCGCCGAATATTTAATCCTGCCGATTCTGTTTTGCTTCGTCGGCTATTTCAACGGTCTGGCAAAGACCAGGTTCGTTTTGATTGAGGGGCTAATCTCCTCCTTTGTGTTCCGCATCCCCCTCTGTTACTTCCTGAGCCGGATTCCCAACGCCCAGCTGATGACCATTGGCTTTTCCGTGCCAATCTCCTCCTTTGCCAGTCTTGTGATGTGCATAGCCTATTATTTCGCCCTTAAAAAACGAAGCCACAGCCTAAGGCCGGAATAAACGGCCGAAGCTGCCTATATGCCGGGGCTTTTGCGCCCAGAACTGCTGGTTGACAAGCCCCGGTAAAGCTGATAAAATCGATTAAATTATGAAACAAACGCAGTGAGAAAGTCAGCGAAAAGCAAGCGGTGCACAGAGAGGGAGGGGCGGTGAAAACTCCCAACAGGCACTTTTCGCAGCCACTTTTGAGCGTCCCGCGAGAGCGGGCGGTTAGTCACCGATAGCTGGCTGCCAAAGATGCGCCGTTTCGGCGCAAATTAGGGTGGTACCGCGAAGCCTTGCTTTCGCCCCTAAGCCAACCGAAGAAATATAATTCGGGCTCGGATTATATTGATTTGGATTAGGGGAGGAGAGCATTTTTTATTGAAACGACTTGGAGGATGTATATAAAATGGAAAAATACGGATTAAATGAATTGAGAGAAAAATATCTCTCCTTCTTCGAAAGCAAAGGGCATCTGCGTCTGCCCAGCTTTTCCCTCATCCCTCAGAATGACGCATCCCTGCT
>CAYXNK010000032.1:0-15264 GCA_964466395.1 uncultured Oscillospiraceae bacterium
TCCAAAATACCATTTCTCTTTTTGGACGCCTCCAAAAAGAGAAATAGTGTTTTGAGTTGTGCGGGGAAACCCCGCACAAAACCACCTCCGCAGTAAGGAAAACAGAACCAGTGTTCAGCCTTGCAAAGGGCTATGCTCGTACCCACCCATTGCCAAAATGCAAAAAAGCCACTTTCCCCATAGCTATCATAAGCGGCTATTCCTTCTCCACAATCGCAATGTGCAGCTCGTCAAGCTGCCTCTGTTCCACAGCAGCGGGTGCATCCATCATGAGATCCTGTGCATTTTTATTCATCGGGAAGGGAATAATCTCGCGGATGCTCTCCTCCCCCGCCAGCAGCATAACCATGCGATCGACCCCCGGCGCGATGCCCGCATGTGGCGGTGCACCGTAGGTGAAGGCATTATACATGGCGGGGAACTTGGCCTTCACGTCCTCTTCACCCAAGCCAACCAGCTCAAAGGCCTTTATCATGAGCTCAGGGTCATGGTTCCGCACGGCGCCGGAGGAGAGCTCCACGCCGTTGCAAACCAAATCATACTGATACGCTGTGACGGTCAGGGGGTCTACGCTGCCCTGCTCAACCTGCTCAAGCACCTCCATCCCGCCGTTGGGCATGGAGAAGGGGTTATGGCAGAACTCCAGCTTCTGGGATTCCTCGCCGATTTCATACATGGGGAAGTCTACAATCCAGCAAAATTCATAGCGTTCCACATCCATAAGCCCCGGCACAGCAGCGCCGAGCATCTTGCGGAGCACACCGGCTGTCTTTTGAGCAGCCAGCCTCTTCCCCGCTGTCAGCCCCACAAATGCACCGGGAGCAAGATTGAGAGCTGCGATGACAGCGTCCTTATGCTCTGTTACAAACTTGGAAATCCCGCCCACCAGCTCGCCGTTTTCGTCCAGGCGGAACCAGTAAACCTTGTTCGCTGTCTGGGTCTCCACATCGGCACAAAGCTTGTCAATAAACTTGCGGGTCTGGGTAAAGTCCGGCACCACAACAGTCTTAACGGTGTTCCCCGCAAAGGGCTCAAAGCCGCAGTCTGCCAATATCTCAGTGGCGTCCTGCACCTTCAAATTAATGCGCAAATCGGGCTTGTCCGAGCCATAGGTCTCCATGGCGTCCAGATAGCTGATGCGGGTGAAGGGGGCGGAAGACGCAATGTTGTACTTGCCGTATTCCGCAAAAATCGGGGGCAGAACCTGCTCGCAGATCGCAAACACGTCCTCCTGATTGGCGAAGGCCATCTCCATATCCAGCTGATAAAACTCGCCTGGGGAACGGTCAGCCCGCGCGTCCTCATCCCGGAAGCAGGGGGCAATCTGGAAGTACCTGTCAAAGCCAGAGGCCATAAGCAGCTGCTTAAACTGCTGGGGAGCCTGGGGCAGGGCATAAAACTTGCCGGGGTGGTTGCGGGAAGGAACCAGATAGTCCCGCGCGCCCTCAGGAGAGGAAGCCGTGAGGATCGGGGTGGTAATCTCCAAAAACCCTTGCTCTGTCATGGCTCTCCGCAGGGCGGCGACTACATTGCAGCGCAGGACAATATTATTTTTCACCGCGGGATTGCGCAAATCCAGATAACGGTATTTCAGCCTCGCCGTCTCGTCGGCCTCCCGGCTGTGGTTAATCTGGAAGGGAAGCTCGCTGTGGTGGCAGCGGCCTAAAATCTCAAGCTTCTGGGGCAGAACCTCAATGTCGCCGGTGGGTAGCTTGGGGTTCTTGCTGGCGCGCTCGCGGACTGTTCCCTCCACGCGGATGGTGGACTCGCGGGTGACGCCCTTAATCAGCTGCATCATGTCTTCGGTCTCAATGATCACCTGGGTGGTGCCAAAAAAGTCGCGGACAATCACAAAGGCCAGGTTTGCGCTGACCTCACGGACATTTTCCATCCAACCGGCGATGGTAACCATTTTGCCTGCATCCTCGAGACGAAGCTCGTTGCAGTTGTGGGTACGGGATTGCATCATCTTGTATAACCTCTCTTTGACGCCTGCTCAGGGGACTTTTGGCTGCTCAGGCTCGAGCAGCTGCCCGGATAGGCGGGATAATTTTTCGTTTTCAGGCTTTTAGGGACTAATCCCGAATTACGCAGCCTTGTCTGCGCTGCTCAACGGCAGCCTTCATGCGGCTTGCCGCCGCCTCAAGGGCTTCGGACAGCTGCTCGCCGCTCTCCATGTCCTTGACCTTAAGCACACCCGCGGCCAGCTCCTCTTCTCCGAGGAACACCACAAAAGGCACTCCAATTTTGTCGGCATAGCTCATTTTGGCCTTAAACTTCTTGTTTTCGCTGTAAAGCATTGTCCGCAGGCCGGCCTTTCGCAAAAGGGTGGCGGTTTCCACAGCCTTTTCTAGTTTTTCTGTCATCGGAATCACCAGTACATCGGCAGTAGCACAGGGCTGCTCATCTGAGAGCATCCCCTGTTCCTCGAGCACGAAAAACAGCCGGGTCAGGCCGATGGAAATGCCCACGCCGGGCAGCTTCTTGTCCGTATAGTAGCCCGCCAAATCGTCATAGCGGCCACCGGAGCAGATAGAACCGATTTCCGGGTGCTCGGTCAGGGTGGTCTCATAGACCGTTCCGGTGTAGTAATCCAGACCCCGGGCGATGGTCAAATCCAGCTCAAAATTCTCTGCCGGTACGCCAAAAGCCGAAAGATAGCCCGTCACAGCGGCAAGCTCCGAAAGCCCCAAATCAAAGGTTTCGTTGTTTCCCGCGTAGGACTGAAGCTTCTCCAGCTTTTCCGCGCTGGTGCCCGAGATGGCGATGAAGTCCAAAAGCGCCCCGGCCTTCTTCGCCGAAGCTCCCTGCTCAACCAGCAGCGCAAGGCACTTTTCCGCGCCGATTTTCTCCAGCTTATCGAGGGTTCGCATTAGCTCCGCCGCCTGTTCAGACAGACCCAGCTGCTGGAAAAATCCGTTTAGAACCTTGCGGTTGTTCACACGGATTTTGAATTTTGTCAGCCCCAAGGCCGAGAAAGTGCGGTAGATAATCGCGGGGATTTCGGCCTCGTTCATGATGGAGAGCTCCCCGTCGCCGATGATGTCAATGTCCGCCTGATAAAACTCCCGGAAGCGCCCTCTCTGGGCGCGCTCGCCCCGATAGACCTTGCCGATTTGGTAGCGGCGGAATGGGAAGCTGAGCTTTCCGTAGTTTAGTGCCACGTATTTTGCCAGGGGCACCGTGAGGTCAAAGCGCAGAGCCAAATCTGTGTCGCCCTTGGTAAATCTGTAAATCTGCTTTTCCGTCTCCCCGCCGCCCTTGGCGAGGAGAACCTCGGAGGCTTCGATAATCGGGGTGTCTAAGGGGGCAAAGCCATAGAGGCCATAGGTTTCCCGGAGCGTCTCCATAATGCGCTCCATCTGGGTTTGCCGCTGGGGCAGAAGCTCCATAAATCCCGACAGGGTGCGGGGCGAAATCCTCTCCATAATCCAATCCTTTCGGTGAGAAAAATAATAAAAAACATTGCGCCGAGCCCGCTCCCGATCTTATTTGAGCAGCTCGGACGATAAATAACGCTCCCTCCCGCTAAGGGACGAGAGCGTTACAAGGCGCTGAAAAAAGAGCGCTATTTTTTTGGGTTCACAATGTCGCGCCAGCCCAGGTCTCCGCGCTTTAGTCCCTGAATCAGCACCTCTGCCGTTGCCACATTGGAGGCAAAGGGGATGCTGTGCTGGTCGCAAGCACGGGAAATGGAGACAACCTCGGCCTCAGCCTCCGCGCCGGAGCCGGAGGGATCCCAGAAAAAGAGTACCAGGTCAATCTCGTTATAGGCAATGCGGGAGCGGATTTGCTGGCTGCCGCCCTGTGCCGCACTGAGATACATGTTGATGGATAGACCCGTCGCTTCAGCGACCATCCGGCCTGTTGTTGCCGTTGCGAAGATGGTGTGCTCAGACAAAATGCCGCAGTATGCGATACAAAATTGTACCATCAGCTCTTTTTTGTTGTCGTGGGCCATGATTGCGATATTCATGGTGTTCTTCCTTTCAATGGATAGCCGGCTGCGTCCCGGCGCGATTTTTCGCACTCTAAAAAAGGGAGAGCCTGTCCATTTAGCCTTGGTGAATGATTTGCGCTTGCGGCAGATGCGGATAAATTCTGTAATGTCCGCTATGCAGACGTTATTATACACTAATATCTGATAAAACGCAATAAAAACCAGAGTTTTTATTTCAACAGGCCATTTTCAGGTTCAATGGAAATCGCACTGTTTTTAAATGCAAAATAGTAGTCCAAAATATCTCTTGCGATGGTGACAATCTCACCGCCCGCGCCGCCCTTTTCCACCACGATGGCAATGGCGATTTCGGGATTGTCATAGGGGGCATAGCAGATGAAAACGCCGTTGTTTGTAATATTTTCACCCAGCTGCGCCGTTCCCGTTTTTGCCGCGACCTTGTAGGAGGTGCTGCCAAAAATTTTATAGGCCGTTCCGTCCATGTCGTTTGCCACTTCATAGAGTCCCTGATTCACAGCGTCGTAATACTCCTGGGGCAGGGCAACGCTTCCCGCGAGCTTCGGCTCCCGCTCATAGAGGCTCTGGGAATAGTCATAGCTGCGGACAGCTTTTAGGATTCTCGCCTCATAGCGGTTACCATTGCTGGCAAGAGCCGCCGTATAGTTTGCCAGCTGCAGCGGTGTGAACACGCTCTGATACTGGCCGATGGCGGTCTGGAGCATGTCGCCGTTGTGCCACGGCTCTCCGTCCATGATCTCTGCCTTATACTTGCGGTTGGACATCACGCCGATTTCCTCCGGCAGCTCAATTCCCGTATGCTCTCCCAGACCGAAGCGCCGGGCATAGGCTTCAAGCTTGTCAATCTCCAGCATATCGCCGATGGTGTAAAAGTAATAGTTGCAGGAGACCTTGATGGCTCCCGTCACATTGACGCTGCCATGGCTACCATTGGGGTGCAGCCAACATTTGGGCTTATAGTCCTCATACTTATCGAAAACGCCCGCGTCATAAATCTCCGTGCCGGTGGAGACCTTCTTCTCGTTTAAGGCCGCCAAGGCCGTAACGGGCTTGAATGTGGAGCCGGGGGCATAGATTCCGCTGAGGGCGCGGTTGACCAGCGGTTTGTTTTCGTCCTCCAGCAGTGCGTCATAGTCGTCCAGCAGGGTGGAGGGGTCAAAGCTGGGTGCACTGACCAAGGCCAAGGGTTCCCCGCCGTCTATCTTGATGACAGCAATGGCACCCGCCGGAATCATATCCATAATCTTCTTTTTTTCACCCGTTGCCTCGTAGATTTCGTTGTTCTTTTCCCGCTGCTCATTGGTGTTGACGATAAAGGAGTTCAGCGAATTTTCCGAAATCTCCTGGAGCGCCAGGTCAAGGGTCAGGTAGGAGTGGTTGCCGGGCTTTGGCTCCTGGGTGTAGTTGGTGTCAATCACCGTTCCCGCTCGGGTCTGGGTGACCCTGGCGCTGCCGTCTACGCCGTGGAGATAGGACTCAAAGGCCTTTTCAGCTCCGTTCTTTCCGACGACGGCGTTTAAGGGGTAGTCGTCGTTCCGGTAGTTTTTATATTCCTTCTCATCCATCATGCCCACATAGCCCAGAAGGTGGGCGGCGTATTTTGTCTTATACTCGCGGACATAGGAGGGGGAGACCGTGAACCCCGGCACGCCGTTTTCCATGAGCTTGGAAATCAGGTCAATGCTCACATCCTCGGCGAACACATAGTCGGAGGTGTTAATCACATAGCGGATTTTAATCTCATAGCGCACACCTGCCACGGTTCGTGTTTCCTGGGCGGTGTAGTTGTTGTCAATATCAAATTTTTCACGAAAAACTGCCATCAGCTCCACAGCCGTTGTGGAAACCGGCAGCTTGTTTTCCTTAAAATAGGCCTCCAGCCTGGTTTTTTGCAGGTCTGTCATATTGGCGACATATTCAAAGGGTGGCTCCTTGGTAATCGGCAGGGTGTCCATATATTTGCCGCCGGAGTCCTCCACCGACCGGGTCAGCTCCAGAATAATGGCGTTGGGGTTTTCCTGTTCGAACAGCTCGTCGGCATTGATATAAAGATTGTTACAGATTCGGTTGGAGGTCAGCGCCCGTCCATAGCGATCCAGAAGGTTGCCTCGGGCGGCCACCACCGTGTTCGTCGTGACAATGCTGTTCTGGGATTGGGCATAGTATTCCGCCCCCTCCACAATCTGGAGACGGTATAGGGAAATCGTCAAGATAACGGTCAAAAGAACAACCAGCGTAATCAAAGTCGCCAGCCGCCAGGGTTTTACAAGTTTATCCATAGTGTTGTTTCCTCAAGGACAGGGTTTCAAAAAACCCAACTGTGTAAAGGCCGCTTTATTTCCCAAAGTCCGCCCCCGAGAGGCGGCGGCAGGGGCCATAGAGCAAAAACGCAAAGGGCAGAGACCAGAGGGTCTGAAGCCCTGTTATGGCAAGCAGGGGCCAAAGTCTGCTCCCGCCCACGGCTATGATAGGAATCATCTGACAGAGCGCCGTCACAAGAAGCCCCGCCAGTCCCACAAAGAAATAGGAGAAAAAGCGCCGGTTCACCAGGAAATTTGCCAGCGCCCCCGAGAGAAAGCCGATGGCGGGGAAGGCAACCGTGAGCAGTACAGCGGGGCCGTTCATGTACATATCCGCAAAAAGGCCCAAAAACAGGCCAAATACACCGCCCCAGATGCTCCCTTCAAAAAAGCTCACGGCCACAACAGCCAGGGGCAGGATGAAGGGATACACGCCGAAAATGGCGATTCGCGCCACAAGAACATTCTGGACAAAGAACACGAGAAGCAAAAGCCCCCCATATACGATGGCTCTTCGCAGCTTTTGAATGTTAATCAAATCCAGCAGCATTTTATCTCTCCGATACCGGGGCAAGCGCCCTAGTCAATTACCTTGAATTCCTTCACCACAAAGACCTGGGATAGCTTTCCCAACTCCGCCGAGGGACTGACGGTGGCATATTCCACCTGTCCGCCCGCCTCGGTCTTGATCGAGGTGACAGTGCCCACCTCCAAGCCCTTGGGGAAGGCGCCGCCCTTGCCGGAGGTAATCAGTAAATCCCCCTCCAGAACCTGGGCTTCCTCCGTCAGATAGCCGAGCTTTGCCTCGCCCTCTTGCATCAGACCAAAATCACCCAAGACCATGGCCGCGCTGCCGCCGCCCACAAGGACGCCCACGCGCATATCCACATCAGTCACCACGCGGACGGTAGCCCAGCCTGTACCCACCTCGATAATCTGACCCACCAGATTATAGCGGCTGTCAATCACGCAGTTTCCCACCTGAATGCCGCTCTCCTCGCCCTTGCTGATCGTATAGGTGCTGTTCCAGTTGGAGGCCGGCCTGTCAATCACGCTGGCCAGCTCGAACACAAAGTCCTCATGCTTGGGGCGAAGCTCCAAAAGGTCGCGTAGCCGCTGGTTTTCCTGCTCCGCCTGGTCTGCTGCCTTGAGCCTTTTTTCAAGCTCCGACACCTTATCCTTCAGTGCCTCGTTCTCCTCGGCCAGCCGGTCATATCGGAACATATAGCCATAAATGCCCTCCAGCCAGCCGAAAAAGCCCGTACTCCCCTGCTTTATCGGCAGAGAGAGGGTGGCAGCAGCGTCGGCGCCGAAGCCCAGCCTGTTTTCCGCTCTGCCCGCAGACAGGCCGTAAATCAGGGCAAAGGCCAGAACCACCGCGGAAAAGCGCAGACCGTATTTTTTCATAAATTCTGTCAATCTGTTCAAATTAAACTCACGCCCATTTTTTCAAGCATTTTTGAGAGCCTGCACAGGGGCAGACCCACCACGTTGAAGAAGTCACCGCTGATGCCCTCCACAAAGAGTGCGCCGACACCTTGGGCACCGTAGGCGCCGGCCTTGTCCATCGGCTCACCTGTGGCGATATAGGCCTCAATCTCCCGTTCGGAGAGGGGGCGAAATCGAACCGTCGTCCTCTCGTAGGCCGTTTCCCAGCGCCCACCGCGCAGCAGGCAAAGACCGGTAAACACCTCATGCTCCCTGCCGGAGAGCAAAGAGAGCATCGAGAAGGCCTCCTCCTCATTCGCAGGCTTGCCCAGAATTGTGCCGTCCACAGAGACCACCGTGTCCGCTGCGAGGATGAGGGTCTCGGAATCAGAGCTCTCGGCCACTTCCCGCGCCTTCTGTAGGGATAGGGCACAGACCGTTTCCGCCGGGGACAGCCCAGCTTCCGTCTTTTCCTCTCCTCGGGCGGGGACAATCGCAAAGTCTCGAAGCCCCAACATTTCCAGCAGCCCTTTTCTTCTCGGCGAGGCCGAGGCGAGAATAAGCTTCATTCGCGTTTCCTTCCGTTTCCTTCCGTTTCCTTCTGTTTGCTGTGTCCTGCTTGTGTCTTCTCCGGTTTGTCTCCGGGCCATTCTGGCTTGTTTCTTATTATTATCCGTGTTTACGCTCTTTTTGCGTCCGCTGGCTTTCTTTTTAGGTTTTTTAGTCCCCATTTGTTTCAGTCTGCTTTGTTTTCCTCCAGATTACTCTGGATTCCTCGCGTTTTCTTGCGGCTATTCCACGCCTCTATAATACAGGCCGCGGGTGACGCCATTGGGACTGTAGTCCGTTTCTCCCGCATAGCTGTCCGCAATCCGCACGCACTCCTCGGCTCCCTCGTTTGTGAAGTACAGGCGATAGCCCCAGAGCCCGCAGGCCTCAATGTCCCGCATCCGATCGGCCAAAAAGAGCTTGTGGGCGTTCAAAATAACGTTTCTGCAGCCGAATTCCTTGATTACGGGAAAGACCTGTCCCATCCGGTCGGAGAGAGCGGTGGGGCTTTGGCAGCTGCACTGGCCGGCGCTGTTTTTTATCACGCACTGATCCGTGACCATCAGGGGCAGGCGGCCATAGGCCAGAAGCTCAGTATCCAAGGGCTTTTGCAAATCCCGAATCTGCACCAAGCGCAGCTCAAAGGAGGCTGTGGCAGAGAGCAGTCCCGCCGCGTGGATGATTTGCAGGGCGTGGGAGTTATAGGCGTTGAGGCCAAAGTCCCCGCGCACCTCCATGCCGGCAAGCCTCGCATACTTGATGTGCCCCAAATTTCCCACCAAGGCCTGGGTCACGCCCATCACGGCGGCGCGGCGGAGCATTTCCATGAGCTCCGGCGCCTCGGTGTCCGTAATCACCCGGGGCAGCACGGCAACGGGAACAGCGCCCCGCTCCACAAAGGTCAGGACGGCTGTGGGGTTTGCCAGCAGCACATCCAGTGGAAGATAGAGGTAATCCGGCCTACGCTCCGCGAGCTTTTCCGTAAGCTGCTCGGCAGCGCTCAGCTGGAAGATTTTCTTGAGTCCGCCCAGGGGGCTTTGATTTGCGGGGGGCTTGGGCATGCTTTCTCTGCGGAAGGCGGGCGGTTTTTTCCGTTCCTCCGATAGTCCCTCCAAGAGCTGGCGGCGAATTTCATTTAAGGCCGACAGTGGCAAAAATAGCCCCTCATCCAAAATTGTCTCCACGCCGGTGCAGAAATAGGGCGTGCCACCTGTTTTGTAAAACTGCTCATAGATGGCGTGCTCGGTGAGGGTCTGCTTTTCAGCGGCCTGGGGCGTGGGGCCTTCGACAACGGCCTTTCTCCCCTGCTCGTCCTCCACCGCAAATTTAGAGGCCTGTCCGCTGCGGAGCATGACAAAGAACTTGATAGGGACGCGGCGCGCCTCCGTCCTGCCGTATTCCTTGCGGGCGGCTGTGAACAGCTTTGCCGCCTCTCTGTCAGCCTCCTCCCGGACGCCAAACATATTTTTGCCTTTTTCATCTTTGAGGTAACCGTCTGTGAAGCCCTGGCGAGAAAACGCCAGCTCCAGCTGCGCCAGCTCCGTCTCGGTGGGGGGAACCCCCTCCCGAATCGCCCGGGAATAAATGCCCGTGACAATGGCGGCATATTCGGGGCGCTTCATACGGCCTTCAATCTTCACGCAGGCGACGCCGGCGCGTTCCAAGTCCTCTAGGGAATTGACCAAGCAGTTGTCCTTGAGGCTTAAGGGGTGGCTGTCCATCCGTCCGCCCAGGCTATAATCCAGACGGCAGGGCTGGGCACAAGCGCCCCGGTTACCGCTGCGTCTGCCGATTAAGGCGCTCATATAGCACTGGCCGGAGTGGCAGACGCACAGGGCGCCGTGGACAAAGACCTCAGTCTCCACCGGGGATTTTTCGGAGATTAATGCAATTTGCTCCAGGCTCAGCTCCCGGGCCAAAACCACACGAGACAGCCCCATTTCCGCCGCCGCCTCTGCGCCGGCGAGATTGTGGATGCTCATCTGGGTGGAGGCATGCAGCGGCATATCGGGCAAAGCGCGGCGCAGGACTCGGGCAAGTCCCAAATCCTGAACCAAAATCGCATCAATTCCCACCTCCGCCCCGCGGACGGCAAGACCGAGAGCCGTATCCAACTCCCGGTCGCTGACCAGGGTATTTAAGGTGATATATACCTTACAGCCCCGAACACGACAATAGCGGACGGCGGCTTCAAACTCCTCGTCCGTAAAATTTTTTGCGCCTCGGCGTGCGTTGTGCCCGCCAAAGCCCATATAAATTGCATCTGCCCCGCTCTGAACGGCGGCGACAACCGCCTCCGGCGAACCGGCAGGTGATAAAAGCTCTAACATATCCTTATGCCTCTTGCGCCGTCCTTACAGGAGGGTCGGCAGCTCTGTTTCCTTCTGTGCGACCGTTTTTTTCTTTGCTGCCTGCTTTTTCTTTTGCACTTCCTTCATATAACGGTCTGCCATATCCAGCGCCGTCATTGTTGCGCAGTCAAGGGCAGAGGCGCCGGAATCACGTTTAATCTCTAAAATCTTGGCTGTGACAAAGCTTGCAAGCTCTTTGACATAGGCCGGATCCTCGTCGGTTTTCAGGGTGTATTCCCGCCCAGCGATTTCGACTGTGATGGCTTTCATCATTATGACCTTCACCTCTTTTGTATTCTTACTCCTAAGCCGGGACTTTACCCGTCCCCGCTCCGCCCCGCTCCCCAAGGGGCACAGGCGGTAAACTGTTTATAGATAAAGTAATTATAGCACGTAACCCTCTCTTGCTACAAGTTAAAATTAATGTTATACTTATTCGCAGTAAAAAATACGTCAGGGCTTCCCGCTCGGGAGCCTTTTATTTGCAACTTTCGACAACTACGTCAGCGGAGGGATTTATGGACGAAAAAAAATACAGGCTCGCCTCCGAGCCTCCCCTTGCCCTCCCCGTTTCTGCAGCGGACAAGCTTCTGAATGCCTGCGACGGAACGGCAGCCCTGCTCTATCTCTACGCCCTGCGCAGAGGCAGCTTTTCCGGCGCGGAGGCAGCAAAAAGCCTCAAGCGCACCCAGGCGGAGATTGAAAAAGCCGCCGCCTTGCTCTCGGGGCTGGCGCTCCTCGCTCCCACTCAAAGCCCGAGCCTGCCCTTGCCTGCCGAGGAGCTGCCGGAGTACACCGCCGAGGATATTGGCCTGCGCACAGCAGAGAGCGGCGAGTTTCGGGTGGTTGTGGACGAAACCCAACGTATCCTGGGGCGGATGCTCACCGGGGCGGACTTAAAAACCCTCTTCGGAATTTATGATTTCCTGCGTCTGCCCGCCGAGATTATCCTCCTGCTGATAAACCACTGTGTGGAGGAGACCCAGCGCAATCTGGGTCCGGGTAAGCTGCCCTCCATGCGCACCATCGAAAAAGAGGCCTATCTCTGGCACAACAACGAGCTTTTGACCCTAGAACTGGCCGAGGACTTCCTCCATCGAAAGCGGGAGCGGACAAGCCAGATGGCAGACCTGCGCCGGCTTTTGCAGATTAACGGCCGGGGCTTCAGCAGCTCGGAGCGCAAGTATGTGGAGAACTGGCTGGAACTGGGCTTTGACCTGGAGACCATCGCCCTGGCCTATGACAGAACCATCGTAAAAACCGGTCGCCTGGCCTGGAGCTATATGAACTCCATTCTGCAGAGCTGGCATGAGAAAAAGCTCTACACCCCCGAGGCCGTGCAAGCGGGAGACGCCCCAATCTCCGGCGCCCGGCGCGGCTATCCCGAGCCGGATAAGAGTGCATTCTCCTCCGCTGAGAGTCCCGACGAGCTGGCGCGTATGAAGAAGATTTTAGAGCGGGTAAAAAACCGCTGAATTGAGGTGAGCCTATGGCTTTTGACGGAAAACTTCTGGCCATCGCGCGGGAGAGCATCACCCGCGCAAGACAGGCGCGGGTGGCGGAGATTGAGCGCCGCCGCAGCCTTGTTCTCTCCCGCGCCCCTACTGTCCTGGAAGCAGAGGCTGAGATTGCCCTTCTGATGACGGAGCTTGCCACCACCGCTCTGCAAAAGGGTCTGGACGCGGGCGCCGCCGTTGCCGCTGCTAGCGCGCAAGTGGACAGGCTTTTGGCGCGCCGTACCGCTCTTTTGATTGCGGCGGGCTTTCCGGCGGATTTTATTGACGAGCAGTATGACTGTCCCGATTGCCGGGACACAGGCTATGTCCTGGGTAAGCCCTGCATCTGCCTGAAAAAGCTCTACGAGGTCGAGGCCGTGCGGGAGCTTAGCTCCATGCTGAACCTTCAGGATCAGTGCTTTGAGCGCTTCAACCTAGGCTATTACGATAGCAAGCCGGAGGCCGCCTCCGGCATCTCCCCCCAGGAAGTCATGGCTTACACCCTGGAAATCTGCCGAGAATATGCCGAGAACTTTGGAGAAAAGGCTGTGAATCTCCTATTCCGGGGCGGGACGGGTCTGGGCAAGACCTTCCTGGCCGCCTCGATTGCAAGAGTTGTGTCCCATAATGGCTATTCCGTGGTCTATGACACCGTCGTCTCAATTTTGGCGGCCTTCGAGCTGCAAAAATTCGACCGTGCCGGCGCGGAGGCCGAGGAAGCCTCTGCCCGGGTCAGACGGTATCTGGACTGTGAGCTCCTGATTTTAGATGATTTGGGCACGGAGATGACCACAAGCTTCACCCAGAGCGCCCTGTACAGCCTGATAAACGGCAGACTTCTGCGAGGCGGAAAGACCATTGTAACCACAAACCTCAGCCAGGAGGAGCTGCAGCGTCGCTACAGCCCCCAGCTGGCCTCCCGTCTGGAGGGGGAATATATTACCCTACACTTCGCGGGGCGGGACATCCGCGCCCTGCGGCGAGAGCAGGGCTTGGGATAAAAAAATGGGGCGCTTCATAAAGCGCCCCGCCCCCCTGCGGCACGGCTCCCGCTCCTTAGACCACCACCTCCAGCTCTCTGAGCTTTAAGCTGTCACAAAACACCTTAACCACATAGAGCTCACCCGCCGCTAAAGGGCCGAAGGCAAAGGCTCCGTCCTCGTCGGTCACACAGGAAGCAATGAGCCTTCCCGCCTGCTGTCCCTGGGTCTCAAACAGCAGAACAAGGGCGCCCTCTGTCTTTTTGTCGCCGCTTGATATGGTTCCGCAGATTCCGCAGCCTTGGTCGGTTTCGGGTCTGACCTGGGTGTGTATGGTTTCGCCTTTGGAGGGTCTAAAATAAAATTTGGCATACGCGCTCATGGAAACAGCCTCCGTTTTTTATGGATAGGCCTCCGGCCTCCGAAGGCCCAATGGGAACCTCACCTCATCATACGGCGGAGCTTTCCCCTTTGTTCTTGACAATACTTTAGTTATTGAATAAAATTACAGGATACGTTCGCACAAGTCGGGTCTTTCTTTGGAAGCACCCGCTTTTGAATTCACGAAAGGATTGATGACATACTATGGCCAAGGAGAAAAAGGTCGAGCAAATTACCGACATGGAGACCGACTTTGCAAAATGGTATACGGACGTTTGCAAAAAGGCGGAGCTCATCGAATACTCCAGCGTAAAGGGGCTTATGATTCTCAGGCCATACGGTTACGCAATCTGGGAGAATATTCAGGCCGAGCTGGACAGGCGCTTTAAGGAGAAGGGGCACGAGAATGTCTATATGCCCATGCTCATCCCCGAGTCCCTGCTTCAGAAGGAGAAGGATCACGTTGAGGGCTTTGCACCCGAGTGTGCCTGGGTCACCGTGGGCGGCTCCGAGGAGTTGGAGGAAAGGCTCTGCATCCGCCCCACCTCCGAAACCCTCTTCTGCGACCACTGGCACAGCATTCTGCATTCTTACCGCCAGCTGCCCCTGCTGTACAACCAGTGGTGCAGCGTGCTGCGCTGGGAAAAGACCACAAGACCCTTCCTGCGCCACCGGGAGTTTCTCTGGCAGGAGGGCCACACCCTCCACGAAACCGCCGAAGAGGCCATTGTGGAAACTGAGCAGCAGCTGGACGTCTACGCAGACCTCTGCGAGAACGTGCTTGCCATGCCCGTTGTAAAGGGCTTAAAGACCGACAAGGAAAAGTTTGCCGGTGCTGAGCGCACCTATACCATCGAGTGCATGATGCACGACCGCAAGGCGCTCCAGAGCGGCACCAGCCATTACTTCGGCGACGGCTTTGCCCAGGCCTTCGATATCACCTTCACCGACCGGGAGAACAAGCTCTCCCACCCCCACCAGACCTCCTGGGGGCTCTCCACCCGCATCATCGGCGGCGTGATTATGACCCACGGCGACAACAACGGCCTGGTTCTGCCTCCCCGTATTGCACCGATTCAGGTCATCGTCCTGCCCATCGCCCAGCATAAGCCCGGCGTTGTGGAAAGGGCAGAGGAGTTAGTGGCAAGACTCAAGGCTGCCGGTCTGCGGGTTCGCGGCGATTTCTCTGACAACTCCCCCGGCTGGAAGTTTGCAGAATATGAGATGAAGGGCGTTCCCCTGCGTCTGGAGATTGGCCCGCGGGACATTGAAGAGGGTCAGTGCGTCTGCGTCCGTCGGGACAATGGAGAGAAGATTGCCGTTTCGTTAGCTGAGCTGGAAGCGAAGATTCCCGTTCTTTTGGACGCTGTGCATGAGGGACTCTATGAGAAAGCAAAGAGCAATCTGGAGTCTCACAGCTACACGGCAGAGACCGTGGAAGAGGTTGTTGAGATTGTTGCTCGTGGTGGTGGCTTTGTCAAAACCGGCTGGTGCGGAGAGTTGGACTGTGAGCTGGCGATGAAGGAAAAGGCCGGGGTTTCCAGCCGTTGTATGCCCTTGGATGGGGAGAAGGCAGAAGGGGCTTGCCCTGTCTGTGGCAAGAAGGCAGAAAAGACCATTATCTGGGGCGTGGCTTATTAAGGCTTTTATCACTTTATAATAAAAAAAATCAGCACTGGTACCGCTGGAATAGTCGGTGTTGGTGCTGATTTTTATTTTTATTTACACAATTTTCTTCTTGTTAAGTGCAAGCAGACTTGCGGCCCTTCCACCCCATTTCTTTTTGATTTCGTCAAAAAG
>CAYXNK010000033.1:0-15075 GCA_964466395.1 uncultured Oscillospiraceae bacterium
GTGACAATGTGGCAGTTTGTCTGAACATTGCCCACAACAAAGGTCTTAATCAACATAAGCAAGTCTCCTTTATAGTGTCCAGGCTGCCGTGGCGCAGACCCTCGGCGGCGTATTTTTATCCTCATTGTAGCACGGGGTCACCCCTCTGTCTATCAAAGGGCGTCAGTGTCCAAAATCAGGGTGACAGGCCCGTCGTTCACAGAAAAAACCTGCATATCCGCCCCAAAAACGCCGCAAGCCACGGAAAAGCTCCGCTCCCGCACCTTGGACACGCAGGATTCATACAGGGGCTGGGCAAGCGCGCCGCCCGCCGCCTTGGTAAAGCCCGGTCTGCGGGAAGTGCAGTCGGCATAGAGGGTGAACTGGGAGACGATGAGCATCTCCGCACCCACCTTGTCAGGCGCCAAATTCATCTTTCCGTTTTCATCCTCAAAGACACGGAGGCCACAGAGCTTGTCCGCAATCTTTTCGGCCTGGGCCTCCGTGTCCTCTGTGGAAATGCCCAGAAGCACCAGAAATCCTTTGCCAATCTGACCGACCGTTTCCCCGTCTATGGAAACGGAGGCCTCGTTGACCCTTGTTACAACAGCTCTCATCTCGTTTGCCTCCTTTCTCAGGCGCCGGCGCGGGTCACCTCGGAAACCCCCGCAACCGTCCGCAAGCGGCCCATAATCACATCCAGCTCCTCGGCGTTTTTCACCTCGACGCTGACCGTTGCCGTGGACTTTAGGCCACTGATATCTCTGGCAGAAAGGCTAATAACCTTTGCGCTCAAAGAGTTTAGTACCGTTGCAAGATCCATGACAAAGCCGCTGCGCTCCTTTGCCAGAATCTTAATGGTGGTGATATAGCTCTCGTGGGGCGCTTCCGCCCAGCTCACGTTAATCCAGCGGCCGCCGTCCTCGGGGTCGTTTCTGCTGGAGAGGTAGTTTTGGCAGTCTGTCCTGTGGACAGAAACACCGTAGCCCCTTGTGATAAAGCCTACAATCGGATCACCGGGAACCGGGGTACAGCAGCGGGAGAACTTGACCAGCATGTTATCCAGCCCTTCCACCAAAACACCGCGGACAGCCTTTGTCGTCTGCTGGGCACGGCGAACCTCTGCCCGCTCCGTCACCTTTTCCAGAGTGGTCTTGGGCGGTAGCTTCTGGCTCTTTGCAATCTCGTCCTTGACCTTATTGACGGCTCTTGTGGCCGTCATGCCGCCATAGCCGATGGAGGCATAAGCATCGTCAAGCGAGAACACCGCAAGCTTTTTCAAAATGCCCGGCAGGAACTCCTCATCAGATAGGACTGAGGCAGAAATCCCCGCCTGCCGCAGCTCATATTCAAAGGACGCCTTGCCGTGGACAATGTTCTCTTCGCGCTTTTCCTTCTTGAACCACTGCTTAATCTTGGTTCTCGCAGAACCGCTTTTCGCAATATTCATCCAGTCGCGGCTGGGGCCGGGAGCGGACTTCGAGGTCAACACCTCGACAATATCGCCGTTTTGCAGGATGCGCTCAAAGGGCACAATTCGGCCGTTGACCTTCGCGCCAACCATCCTGTTTCCCACGGCGGAGTGAATGCCATAGGCAAAGTCAATGGGTGTTGCCCCCGCGGGCAGGTTGATTACGTCGCCCTGGGGGGTAAAGACAAAGACCTCATCGGAGAACATGTCGATTTTCAGGTCGTGGATGAAATCCTGGGCCTCGCTGTCAGCCTGGGTTTCCAGAAGCCTGCGCACCCAGGCAAACTTCTCCTCGTCTCCATGGCGCACGCCCTGGTCGCCGGACTTATACTTCCAATGGGCGGCAACGCCGTATTCCGCCGTCTGGTGCATCTCCCATGTGCGAATCTGCACCTCGAAGGGAATGCCCTCAGAGCCGATGACGGTGGTGTGGATACTCTGGTACATGTTGGGCTTGGGGGTGGAGATATAGTCCTTAAATCTGCCTGGGATGGGCTTGAACATATCGTGAACATGACCCAAAACGTTGTAGCAGTCTGCAATATCATCCACCACCACCCGGAAGGCACAGAGGTCGAAAATCTCATTAATCTGTTTGTTCTGGGAATACATCTTCCGGTAAATGCTATAGATGTGCTTAAGCCTGCCATAGATGTGGGCGTTGATGTCCCACTCCGCCAGCCGGCCGTTCATCTTGTCCTCAACCTGCTTCATAAAGGCCTCAAGGGAGTCCTTGCGGGCCGCCAGAGCATCTGTAATCTCCTTGTAGCCGATGGGGTCAAGATAGACTAAGGAGAGGTCCTCCAGCTCCCACTTCATCCGCTGCATGCCCAAACGGTGGGCAATGGGCGCATAGATTTCCATGGTCTCCAGGGATTTGGTGCGCCGTTTTTCATCGGTCTGGTACTGCATGGTGCGCATGTTGTGCAGCCGGTCGGCAATCTTAATGAGAATTACGCGGATGTCCTTGGCCATGGCCATGAGCATCTTGCGTATATTCTCCATCTGCTCGTCTTCCTTGCTGGTGTACTGAACCCGGGTCAGCTTGGTAACACCCTCCACAAGGTCAGCCACCGTTATGCCGAAGTTCTTGGCAATCTCGGCATGGGTTAGCCTTGTATCCTCAATGCAGTCATGCAGCAGCGCGGCCACGACGGATTCCTCGTCAAGACCCATTTCAGCACAGATTTGGGCTGCAGCAATTGCGTGGGTCACATAGTCCGAGCCATCCTTGCGCTTTTGTCCGCTGTGCGCCTTCACGGCGCAGAGATAGGCGGTTTCCAACCGCTCAAGGTTCGCCGAAGGGGTCACCTCTAAAACGGTTTTGACCAGTTGCCCATACATTGTCTCGGGATTCAAAAATTCCCGTCTACTGTCATCCTGCATAGATATACCTCAAAAATCAAAAAATACAGTCATGCTTTTTCTGTCTGCCAAAGCCTGCGGAACAGGGGCGAGCAATCCAGCTCGGTTTTCGCCGCCGCCTCGTCAAGACAGCAGCGCAGGCTGCCCTCCGCCTGCCGAAGCTGCAAGAGACCCAGCTCCGAAAATATTCTCAGCCCCAGCGCCAGCTTCACAGGCTCCAGCCCCAGAGGATAGTCCTCCTTGAGCGCCTCCGAGAATAATTGCAGCTCGCCGCGTCCCCGCATCCGACGCCAGAGGCTGCCCAGTTCCGCCCGGGAAGGGCGATAGGGGCGCAGCTCCTCCGTCTCCGGCTGGGGCTCTTCGAGAATCTGCCGGCAGAGGGCTGGCGTCTCCGTTTTGCAGAGGTCGGAGATGATGAGTTGTACGTTTCTCTGTCCGCGGAACTCGTTCACCTGCGCCGCAAAGCAGAAGTCCGCCCGCTCTCCCTCTCTCAGAGGAAGGCTCTCCTCCCCGTGGGAGAAATATACACAGTCAAAGCCCATCCCCTTTTTCTGCAACCGGAGCCGCAGGTGTCGGCCGCCGCCGATGGGGGTCACACTCTCCAACAGGGCGTTTGTCATACAAAACAGCGCCTGGGGGTTCCCACTGCCGCAGGGCTCAAGGGCGGAGAGGGACTCCACCCCCGCCATATCCAGCACGGAAGGCTCCAGAATTAAAAGCTCCGGCTCCAAGGACGCACTGACGGTGCTTGGGTTTTGGCTGTAATACGCAGCCAAGGCCACGCGAAAGGCATCGATATTTTCCGGCTTAATGTTCAGCCCAGCCGCAAAGGCATGGCCGCCAAAGCTCTCTAGGTGCTCGGAGCAGGCCGAAAGCGCCTCAAAAAGGTTGAAGTCCCCGTAGCTGCGGCAGGAGCCCTTTCCGTTTTCCTCGTCTACGCAAATCATCACAGCAGGCAGCTTGAATTCCTCTGTCAGGCGGGAGGCGGCAATCCCCACAACGCCGGGGTGCCAGCGCTCGCTCTCCAGCACAATCGGGCTGGCGGGTCGCTCTGCGCCGAGGGCGTCAAAGGCGGCCTCCAGAACCTCCATCTCCAACTCCTGGCGGCGGCGATTGAGGCTGCATAGCTCCTTTGACAGGGCCGCGGCCTTTTCCCGATCCTGGGACAGCAGGAGCTGCAGCGCCGTCTCGGTCTGAGAAAGCCTGCCCGCCGCGTTGATTCTCGGGGCGAGGCCAAAGCTGACCGTAGAAGCTGTAACAGGCTTTTTCAGCGCCCCCGCCTCCTCCAAAAGAGCGGCCATACCGGGGCTGGGCGCGTTTTTCAGCTGTTCAAGCCCGATGTAAGTCAGGTATCGGTTCTCGCCCACCAGGGGCATTACGTCGGCAATGGTGCCCACAGCCACCAAATCCGCATAGCGGGACAGGGGGCCTGCGCTCTCCCCCTCCATTGCACAAACCAGCTTAAAGGCAACGCCGACGCCGGCAAGCTCCGGAAAGGGATAGGCCGAGTCAGGGCGCTTGGGGTTTACAACCGCCACCGCCTGGGGCAAGAGGGGCGGACACTGGTGGTGGTCTGTAATAATGATATCCATTCCAAGGCTCTTTGCATGCTCCGTCTCCGCTAGCGCTGTAATTCCGCAGTCCACGCTGACGATGAGGCTGACGCCCCGCTCCTTCAGTCTGTCAATGGCTTGGGTGTTGATGCCATAGCCCTCGTCCAGCCGATCGGGGATATAGATTTCACAGTGCAGGCCGCGGCTTTCAAAATAGGAGGTCAGCAGGCAGGCGGAGGTGATGCCATCCACGTCATAGTCGCCATAAACCGCAAGCCTTTCCTGCCGCCGAATGGCCTCCTTGAGCCTTGCAACCGCCCTGTCCATGTCCTTCAGCAAAAAGGGGTCTGACAGCAGTTCCTCCCCTCGGCTCAAATAGGCCTGTGCCCTGGCGGGGCTGTCTGCCCCCCGCGCCCGAAGGACAGAGGCCAGAAGCGGGGAATAGCCCGGAAAATCCAGGCCCTCTGTAATATAATCCGCAAATTGCGGCATTTTCCAACAATGCTCGTCCATTTCTTCCCTTGCTCCGATGCTGACGACCGGTAAGCGGGGGTGCCCCGATTCCGGGCAGACCCTCTCATTTTTTTCCGGTGATACCATATCATATGAATTTATGAGATGACCGTGCGCGGCGCCGAATCCGCCGGAAAAATTCGCATATAAATATTATAGCAGACTCTGACGAAGCGAGCAATAACAAAGCGAAAAAAGGCCCGGCCTATCCCCCGGAAACAGCTTTTTCCCGCCCTTCGTTTTTCCTTTCTTGACAGGAGGGACGCGGCGTGCTACCATACGAATGTTACAAAAAACCTCCTGCCGGTGTGGCGGAACAGGCAGACGCCCGGGACTTAAAATCCCGTGAGGGGCGACCCTCGTACCGGTTCGATCCCGGTCACCGGCACCACGAACAAGATAATCCGAACCTATTTCCAATCGGAGATGGGTTCGGATTTGTTGTATATCTGTAATAATTGGTTTTGATCCTGTTCACAACGAGTCTATCAAGCTTAAACCCTTCGTGAATGCTTAAGGCGAAGGTCTAAAAAGTAATAGGGTAAATCCCCTCACCGCTTCTTCTTCATCTGCTTCGAGATGTCCTTATGCCACTGCTGCTTCTGCCGCAAATAAGCCTCTTTATCATCCGAATACTGCGCCTCACCTTTTAGCTTGCAATAGCTTTCCCACCGCTCACGGGGCAGCGCCGCGCCTGCAATGGCGGCCTTAACGGCACAACCCGGTTCCGCCTGATGCCGACAGTCTTTAAACTTGCACTGCCCAAAATACTGCTCCACATCGCCGAAGGCCTCGCCCAGCCCTATGCTGACATCCCACATCCCCAGCTCCCGCATACCGGGCGTATCGATAATCATTGCGCCACTCTCCAGCAGAATGAGCTGCCTATGAGTGGTGGTGTGATGTCCCTTGCTGTCGTCCTCGCGGATTCCGCCGACCGCCATAAGCTCCTGGCCCGCCAACGCATTTACAAGGCTTGATTTCCCAATCCCCGAAGAGCCAAGAAACACAAGTGTCTTGCGGGGCTGCAGATAGCCAGACAGTGCGTCCAGCCCCTGTCCGCTGACTGTGCTGACCGCATGAACCGCAACGCCGGGAGCGAGCTGCTCCACCGCACGTACTTTTTCGGACACATCCTCTGCCAGGTCTGCCTTGCTCAGGACGAGCACCGGTTCCGCGCCTGACTGCCAGGCCAGTGTGAGATAGCGCTCCATGCGCTTGAGGTTAAAATCCAGGTTCAGCGACTGTATCAGAAACACATAGTCAAAATTCGCTGCAACCGCCTGTTCACCCCGCCCCGGTGTGGGGTCACGCCGGGAAAAGAACGATCGGCGGGGAAGGGTTTGAATAATCTGGCTGTCACCCGCGGGATTAAAAAGAATGCGCACAAAGTCCCCTGTTGTGGGAAACGCCTCTGCACTGCCGGTGAAATAGACACCCGCCTTTAACCTGGCAAAGGTCTGGCCATGTTCGCAGACAAGCTCATATCGCTGCTTGTGGACGGCGGTCACCCGTGCCGGAATGGCGGGGCTCTCGGTTTGGGCTGTATCGGACGCGGGAAGCGCCATCGGAATAAATCCGAAGTCAATTAAATTCAACTTTTTATCCTCCAATATAATTGATTCGCTATCGAAAAAGTTTGAAACATTCATCAAACAACAACTCCTTTCTTTGTGGTCACATCGCAAAAAAGGGCATAAAAATGCCGCAGAAAGCAGCCTTTTCCAGCTGCAAACTGCGGTTTTTTCACCGGTGTGCCGGCATAAAAACAAACGCGGGCACACCCGCTCGTATGCCCGTAAAGTTCTACAGTATCCACGAAAGGTCACTCAAAACGGCACGGCAACAAAGGGTGCTCTCACACCCTGAAACAATTGCGATGCCCAATATGCTGTTTTAGGCGGGAGCCACCTCAACAATAACAGTCATCAAAACAGCACTCCTTTCGTGCTCTGCATGGCGGTGTCATCGCCATCACAGAATAATTCGGTTCATTATATCATCTTGCTTCCTTAAAAATCAAGACCAAATTCCCGGCATCCGCCCATCCTATAGCCCCTCCAGCTTTAAAATCGGCTCCCGCTCAAAATGCCGGCGGATAAAGGCCAGCAGGGCGGAGACCTCCCGGTCGGGGTCTGCGTTTTTCGGGGTGCAGCAATAGAGACCGCCCGGCTCCGGCGTGAGCAGTCTGTGGACGCGGATATCGGGATTGGTAATCCGCAGCGCCATCGTGGAGGTCACGGTGGCAAGCCCCGTATTTTCCGTCATGGCATTCACATAGTCCAGGCTGTAATTAGAGGACACAATGATGTGAGGGCGGATGTTCGTCAACCTGCAGAAATAGTCAAACATCCCCCGCAGGGCATTTTCCGTTGAGCCTGTGATAATGTTCTCCCCATCCAGCCGGGCAAAATCAATGGGCTCTTTTCCCGGAGCCAAGGGGTGACTCTTGTGCATGGCAGCATACATATCCCCCTGGGACAGGGGTGTCACCCGCAGCCGGCTCTTATCGATGGGGTTTACGAGAAAGGCCAGATCAACCTCACGGTCTAAGAGCTTCTGGATGCAGATAGGCTGGGTGTTTTCGATAATCTCAATGCTAATTTCCGGGTGCTGCCGCTGGTAGTCAAAAAGAAACTCCGGGCTGCCGCTGTTGGAAATTCCTTGGGCAAAGGCAATCGTAATCGAGGCACCGCGCCGGTTCCGATGCTCCTCCAGAATGCTCATCGCCCTCTCGTGCTCCTCGTGCATCCGCCGCAGAACCGGGTACAGGCTCTTACAGACCGGCGTGGGCGCAAGACCCTGCTTGGAGCGCTCGAACAAGAGAACGCCCAACTCCCGCTCCAAAGCCTGGAGCTGGCGGCTCAAGCCCTGCTGGGTGATATAGAGCCTTGCGCTGGCTCTTGAGATGTTCTGCTCCTCATAGAGTGTCAAAAAGGACGCGATATACTTCATTTGCAAGGAGCCCACCGCCTTCTCAAGTTCTCCCTCAATTCTACAACAGCTTGTTGTAGATGTACAGGACAATTTGTTTTACGAATACCAGGAATCTTGATAAGATGGGCACGAATAGGATGAAACAGTTGATTCCGTTCTTTTTTGCGTCTATTAAAAGTTATTTTATTGACAAGTTGATGAGAGCATTAGGAGGTAATCTATGGCAGCCAGGTCAAAAATAGTCAAGCTTGCAAAGAAAATCAGCGGGCCGACGGCCTTAATGATTAAAATCGATGAAAACGCGCCGGAATACTACGTTCTGGACTGCATTGTCACAGACGAGATGGCGGAGGTGGGTCTGGCTATGGATCTGCGCCGCCCTCAGACCATTGCCAAAATCGCAAAAAAATGCGGCAAGTCCCTCACCGAGACCGACCGCCTCGCCCGGGAGCTGGCGCAGGTGGGCGCCTGCATCTTCCACGAGGAGAACGGCCAGGACGTATTCGAGCTCACGGTCTTTGTACCTGGCGTGATGGAAAAGACCGTGGAGAACAAGGAGCTTTGCGAGAAGTTTCCGGCCATTCCCCGCGCCTTTGAGGAATATGCCCGGCTGCGCGGCGCGATGCTGGCTCCCATGATGCCTGTGGGCAAGGGTCCGATGCGTGTGATTCCCATCCAGCGGGCCATTGACGGCGACAGCCACAAGGTAAGCTTTGAGGAGGTGGAGACCATCCTCTCCAGGGCAAAGCTCATTGCCGTTGCCGACTGCACCTGCCGCCGTTCCAGAAGGCTTCTGGGCGAGGGCTGCGGCCATCTGGAGCAGGATATGTGCCTCCAGCTGGACAGCGGCGCGGAGTATTACATCCGCACCGGCAGGGCCAGGGAAGTCACCCACGAGGAAGCCCTGCGCATTCTCCGGAAGGCTGAGGAAAACGGCCTGATGCACTCAATTCCCAACATTGACGGGGGCGTCACCCACGCCATCTGCAACTGCTGCGCCTGCGGCTGCTATTCCATGCGCAACGGCATCATGTTCAAATCCCCGGACATGATTCGCTCCAACTATATCTCCGAGGTCAACACAGAAAACTGCGTGGCCTGCGGCCAGTGCGTGGAAAACTGCCCCACAAACGCCTTAAAGCTGGGTCAGAAGCTCTGCAGCACAAAGCCCCTGATCGTGAAGCCCAGCCTCACCGCCCACGAGCAGACCCTGCGGAAAAAAGACTGGAACGTGGACTACCGGGAAAACCGGGAAAACGTTACAGCGGGCGGCACGGCCCCCTGCAAAACCGCCTGCCCGGCGCACATCGCCGTTCAGGGCTATATCCAGCTGGCCGCTCAGGGCCGCTATCTTGAGGCGCTGCAGCTGATTAAAAAAGAAAATCCCTTCCCTGCCGTCTGCGGCAGAATCTGCCCCCACGCCTGCGAGTCGGAGTGCACCCGGGGCATGCTGGACGCACCCATCGCCATTGACGAGATCAAAAAATTCATTGCAGACCGGGAACTCCAGGCGGAAAGCCGTCTGATTCCCGAAAAGCGCTATGACTACGGCAAGAAGATGGCCGTCGTGGGTGCGGGTCCTGCGGGCCTCTCCTGCGCCTATTTCCTTGCCCTGGACGGTTACAAGGTCACCGTCTTTGAAAAGCAGGAAAAGCTCGGCGGTATGCTGACTCTTGGCATCCCCGCCTTCCGTCTAGAAAAGGACGTGGTGAACGCCGAAATTGAGATTCTGCGTGAGATGGGTGTCACCTTCAAAACCGGCATCGAGGTCGGAAAAGACCTGAGCCTCGACGACCTGCGCGGCGAGGGCTTCAAGGCCATTTACCTGGCCATCGGCGCCCAATCTGGCAGAGGGCTCGGCATCGAGGGCGAGGATGCCCAGGGTGTGATGGCCGGGGTGGACTTCCTGCGGGAGCTCAATCTTGGCAATAACCCTCCCCTCTCCGGCAAGGTGCTTGTCATCGGCGGCGGCAACGTTGCCATTGACGTTGCTCGGGCGGCAGTCCGCCAGGCAGGTAGTGAGATTTCCCTCTACTGCCTGGAGGGTGAAACAGAAATGCCTGCCCTGCCCGAGGAGATTGAGGAGGCTGCCGAGGAAGGCATCCGGATGAACCACAGCTGGGGGCCCAAGCGCATCCTCACTGAAAACGGCAGAGTCACAGGCGTGGAGTTTAGAAAATGCATCTCCGTCTTTGATGCCGCCGGCAGATTTTCGCCGAAATACGATGAGAGCGTCACCATTACCGTGCCGGCAGACCATGTGCTCATCTCCGTCGGCCAGTCCATCAACTGGGGTGGCTTGCTGGTGGGCAGCAAAATCAGGCTCAACCCCAACGGCACCGCTGTTGCCGACGGCTTCACCTACCAGACCCCGGCTCCCGATGTGTTCGTCGGCGGAGACGTGTACACAGGCCCCAGCTTCGCCATTGACGCCATCGCCGCCGGAAAGCAGGGCGCGATTTCCATGCACCGCTTCGTCTGGGAGGGTCAGAGCCTGACCTTCGGCCGAGATCGCCGGGAATATCGCTCCCTAGACAAGGACAGCCTGGATCGCTCCGCCCTCTCCGCGGGCTATGACAACAGCCCCCGCCAGAGACCGGCAAAGCGGGCAGAGGCCCCGGCCTTCACGGATAACCGCCTGACCTTCACAGAGGAGCAGCTCAAGCAGGAGACTGCACGCTGCTTGGGCTGCGGCGCTGTCCAGCTTGACCCCGCCATGTGCGTGGGCTGCGGCATGTGTGTCTCCAAGTGCAGCTTCGACGCGATTCGCCTGGTACGCAAATACAACGCCTATGCCACCACCTATGAAAAGCTGCCCCTGCACATGGGGCCGAATGTGGTCAAGCGCGTGAGCAAGATTGCCGTGAACGCCGTGAAGGGCCAGGGTCGATAAGCGCACAGAGCCTGATTATAACCATAAAAAACAGCCGGACAGGTGGATGAACCCCTGTCCGGCTGCCTTTCTTTGTTTAGGGTAACACTGCACAAAGGGAAGTGCGATGTTGCCTAAGTCCATCCTCCCGCCGGGACATCTGCACGCCGGATGTCCCCCCACCCTCACCGATGCTCTGCCGCTTGTGGTTCCCAATCGACTTTTTCTGAGAGCTGTGGTAGAATACAGGGAACAAAACCCCAAAGGGAAACGGAGGCACAGCCATGGATTCCATGAAGTCCAAGCGGAATAAAACCATCGACTTTTCTCTTGAGGAGGGGCAGCACTATCTGGAGCGCTGCCTGCGCGCTGCCGCGCCTTTGTCTCTGCCGGAGATGGAAAACAGGCTCATCCTCGGAGACTGCTTTGAGGCTCTGCCGCTTTTGCCCCCTGCCTCTGTTGATCTTTTGATTGTGGATCCCCCCTATAATCTGGATAAGGACTTTGGCGGCAGCCGCTTTGTCTCTATGACTGAAGGGGACTACGAGGCCTACACAGTTTCGTGGATTGAGGCCGTTTTGCCTCTGCTCCGCCCCACGGCCTCTGTCTATGTCTGCTGTGACTGGCGCTCGGGCATGGTCATAGGCCCTGTGCTGGCGCGGTATTTTTTCTTAAAAAACCGCATTACATGGCAGCGGGAAAAGGGGCGGGGCGCCAAGAAAAACTGGAAAAACGGCATGGAGGACATTTGGTTTGCCACCTGTTCGGAGAACTTTACCTTTAACCTGGACGCCGTCAAGCAGCGCCGACGGGTTCTGGCTCCCTACCGAGAAAACGGCCTGCCCAAGGACTGGGAATCGGGAACGGAGGGAAACTTCCGCAACACCTGCCCCTCCAACTTTTGGGACGACATCTCCATTCCCTTCTGGTCGATGCCAGAAAACACCGCCCACCCCACACAAAAACCCGAAAAGCTCCTGGCTAAGCTCATCCTCGCCGGCTCCAATGCGGGCGACCTGGTCTTTGACCCCTTTGCCGGCTCCGGCTCCACCCTGGTCACAGCCAAAAAGCTCTCCCGCCGTTTCTGCGGCATTGAGCAAAACGAAACCTATTGTGCCTGGGCGCAGAAGCGATTGGAACTCGCCGAGACAGACCGCCGGATTCAGGGCTACGCCGACGGTGTGTTCTGGGAGCGCAACAGCCTGGCAGCCCAGGGACGGGGCTAAGGCAACACCGCACAAAGGGAAGCGCGGTGTTGCCTTAACATTTCTGAGGAAATCTGCAAATACTAAAGACTGCGGGAGCAGTCCCGGCAAAAATATTTCCACCGCCGAGGTTCACCATGAAAATGAACAGCCCTTTTTCGTCTCTGAAGCATCGGAACTTCCGTCTGTATTTTCTCGGAATGTGCGCCTCCACCCTGGGCATCTGGATTCAAAACACCGCCCTTCCCTGGCTGGCCTATTCCCTGACCGGCTCGCCCTGGCTCCTGGGGCTTGTGTCTGCGCTGCAGTTTACGCCTGCCCTGCTGTTCTCCCTCTTTGCCGGCGCTGTGACAGACCGGCTGAACAAAAAACGCCTACTCCTGTTCACCCAGGCGGCCTCCCTGGCCGTCACCCTGCTCCTGGCCTTTTGGGTCGCAACCGGACAGGTGCAATATTGGCAGCTGCTTCTGGCAACGGGCGTCCTGGGGCTGATTAACAGCCTGGACATGCCCGCAAGACAGGCCTTTTTGCAGGAGCTGGTGGAGGGAGAGGCCGTCCTAAACGCTGTCTCTCTAAACGCCGCCCTGTTCAACCTGGCTCGCGCCCTGGGTCCCGCCCTGGCCGGGCTGATTATGAAGCTCTGGGGGCTTCCCGCCTGCTTTTTTGTCAATTCCCTGAGCTTTGCAGCCGTGCTGCTCTGTCTCGTTTTCATAAAGCCAAAAGGGAATGCATCCATCGAGAAGCCGAAGCAGGGTATCCTCTCCGGAACGATAGAGGGTCTGAAATTCATTGCAGCCGACAAGGGGCTGCTCATTCCTCTGCTCATCACGGCGGTGGTGAGCAGCTTCGGGGCAAACCACTCTGTTTTGGCTCCCATTTTTGCCGCCGAGACCCTGCAGCTGGACGAGGGAGGCTACGGCCTCTTTCTCTCCTTCCTCGGCCTGGGCGCATTTTTAGGTGCCATGCTCACCGCCGTTCTCAAGGAGACAAAAAGCTGGCTGCTCTATGGGTTCCCCCTCCTCTGTGCCCTTTCCCTGATTTTTTCAGGCAGCGTCTCCGCCTATGCCCCGGCAGCCGCCGCCTTTGCGCTGACCGGCTTTTTCTTCACGGCCTTCCAGTCCGGCGCAAACGCGCGACTGCAACTAACAGCCGACAGGGACTTTCTCGGCAGGGTCATGAGCGCCTATACCCTGGCCTATGCGGGAACCCTTCCCCTGGGCAACCTCTTTGCGGGAAAGATCAGTCAAGGTCTCGGGGCAAGGGCGGGCTTTCTCGCCTGTGGCGCGGCGATTTTGGTGCTTCTGCTGCCCCTTTATTTCTGGGCTTGGAGGAGGCTGCGGACTTGACGCAACACGGCACAAAGAGTGGCTATCGTCTGAGGTGCGGTGCTGCCTTAATTATGAAAAGTCCCGGGTAAAAATGTCCGTATCTTCCAAAAGCTGCTCCACGGTTTCAATGCCCAGTCGCCTCAGAAGCTCAATCACATAGGGGTTTTCAGCCGGCGTCTGATAAGGAGACTTGTCACCATAGGCGTCCACCAGCACCGTGCCCTCCGCAACACCCGTCACAGACCGTGGGCCACCCACACAGCCACCCACACAGCCCATGCCCTCATAGAAGTTTGCAAGCTGCTTGCCCTCTTTTAGCTCATTGATCATCGCACGGCAGGCGGGAACCCCGTCTGCTCGCTTGGTCCGAATGGAAATCGGCCGGTTGGGGGAAAGGCGCTCTAGGGTCTTTTCCACGGCCTCGCTGACCCCGCCTGCTCGGGCGTAAATTCTTCCGGCACGGGAGGCGTGGTCCTTCTCGCTCTCCTCCATCTCCTCCGGCGCAATGCCCAGCGCCTCAAAGATGTTTTGCACCTCCTGAAAGGTGAGCACATAGTCCACAGCGCCGATTAAGTCCGCCTCCCGCGCCTCAGCCTTTTTGGCGAGACAGGGGCCGATAAAGACAGTTGTCGCATCGGGATGCAGGAGCTTTACCGCTCTGCCGCAGGCCACCATCGGGGAAACGGAGCCGGGCACATGGGGCATCAGCTCCTTGTATACCTTGCGGATCATCGCAATCCACATCGGGCAGCAGCAGCTGGTTAGCTGGTAGTCGGACTCTGTTCGAATGTTTTTGTCAAATTCCAAGGCCTCCTTGAGGGTGAGAATGTCCGCAAAGAGCGCCACCTCCAGCATCCCGTCAAAGCCCGCCTTTTTCAGCGCCGTTCTGAGCTTTCCCGGGGTAACAGCTTCGGAAAACTGCCCCAAAAACGCCGGAGCTATCAGGGCATAGGCAGGGCCCTTGGAGCTGCGCACAGCCTTGAGCGCCGGGATGATGTCCGTTGTGGCGGCAAGCTTTTTGCTTCCGCACTCGTCAATGCAGCGGGCACAGCCAATGCAGCGCACCCTGTCAATTTGAATCCTGCCAGCTCCATCCTTGCGTATGGCCTCTGCCGGGCAGATCGTTACACAGGCTGCAGCGCCCTCGCCGGAGCAGTCGCAGATGCCGGTCTGCATCACTAAGGGATGCTTTTGGGGATGGAGAAGGCAGTCCAGCTGGCTTGGGTCATAATCATGCCCGGGGTCTGTCTCAAAATTCCCCCGGATGGCCTCTGAAACCAGCTTGTTGTATAAGTCCTTAAATGATTGCATAAAATGCCCTCCGCCCTTTGATTTTTCTGAGGCCACACCGCACAAAGAGAAGTGCGGCATTGCCTTATAGTTTGTCTCCGGTGAAGCGGATTTACTTCCCCGTCCGCCGTCTTTTTATAAATGCTATCATAAGTTCGCTTTGGGCGCAAGACCGCTCCCTCTCTCGAAATTTTCTTGCGTTTTTTTGGTCCTGTGCTATGATAGAATATACTGCAAAAATTAAACTGATTGATTAAATCGAGAGAGGGTAAAAACATGAATCCCAAGCGTCTGGCCATTTTTCAAATGCTCATCTGCGCCTTTCTTTGGAGCACGGGCGGCATTTTTATTAAGCTCATCCCCTGGAATCCCTTTGTGATTGCGGGCTGCCGCAGCCTGATTGCCGCTGCCACTGTTTTTGCCTTTATCAAAATCACCAGGACAAACGTTCGTTTTGATCGCCGGTCCATGGCCATCGGTTTTTTTATGTCGCTCAATTTTTTCTGCTTTATCGCCGCAAACAAGCTGACCACAGCGGCAAACGCCATTGTGATTCAGTTTA
>CAYXNK010000034.1:0-3653 GCA_964466395.1 uncultured Oscillospiraceae bacterium
CGCGCAACAGGATTGGAGGTGCTCCTTTGGAAAAAGTCATCAAGCGCTATGCCCCTTTCTTCGTGATTCCGACCTTTGCCGCCTTTATCATCGGCTTTATCGTCCCCTTTCTCATGGGGCTTTGGCTCTCTCTCTGCAAGTTTACGACTGTGAGGGACGCCGTTTTTGTGGGCTTTTCAAACTATCAAAAGGCGGTTGCCGACCCTATTTTTCTCCACGCCTTCTGGTTTACCGCCCTTTTTGCTCTTGTCTCCCTGCTGGCGATTAACATCCTGGCCTTTGCCACTGCACTGGCTCTGACTCAAAAGATGCGGGGAACGAACCTCTTCCGCACCGTGTTTTTCATGCCGAACCTCATTGGCGGCATTGTGTTGGGCTATATCTGGCAGCTGATTTTCAACGGTATTCTCGCCCGCTTTGACGCAGCCCTGGCGCTCAGCGAGAAATACGGCTTCTGGGGCCTTGTGATTCTGGTTGCCTGGCAGCAGATTGGCTACATGATGATCATCTATATCGCGGGGCTGCAGTCCATCCCCGGCGAGCTCAACGAGGCCGCCGCGATTGACGGCGCCACAGGCTGGCAAAAGCTCTGGAAGGTCACCATCCCCATGATGATGCCCGCCATCACCATCTGCACCTTCCTCACGGTTGTGAACTCCTTCAAGCTCTTTGACCAGAACCTCTCCTTGACCGCCGGTGAGCCTGCCCAACTGTCTGAGCTTCTGGCACTGAACATCTTCAACACCTTCTATGGCCGCGTGGGCTGGGAGGGCGTCGGCCAGGCCAAGGCCGTCTTGTTCTTTGTTCTGGTCGTGGGCATTGGTCTGATACAGCTGCGGGTCACCCGCTCCAAGGAGGTACAGCAATGAGCCGAAAAAAGAAAATTCAGTCCGCCCTGAGTACCGGAGCCTTCAGCTTTATCAGCCTGGTTTATGTTTTTCCGATTGTTATTGTTCTGTTCAACTCATTTAAGAAAAAAACCTTCATCAACATGGAGCCCTTCAAGCTGCCTACCGAGGACACCTTCGTAGGTGCAGAAAATTATGTAAACTCAATCAGCCAATACGACTTTCTTAAGGCCGTTGGTTTCACGCTTATTATCACGGTTGGCTCTGTTGCGGTGATTCTGCTCTGCACCTCCATGTTCGCCTGGTATATCACCCGGGTTCGCAGCCGGCTTACGAAAATGGCATCTCTTCTTTGTGTGTTTTCTATGGTAGTGCCCTTTGAGATGGTCATGTTTACCCTCTCCCTTGTGACCGACAGGCTGGGTCTCGGCACTCCCTGGGGACTGATCATCATCTATTTAGGCTTTGGCGCCGGGCTTGCGGTGTTTATGTTCTGCGGCTTTGTCAAGGCCATCCCCATCGAGATTGAGGAGGCCGCCCTAATTGATGGCTGCTCCCCGCTGCGGATGTTTTTTTCCGTCGTGTTGCCCATCATGAAGCCCACCTATATCTCCGTGGGCATCCTCGAAACCATGTGGATTTGGAACGACTTTCTATTGCCCTATCTGACCCTTGACACCACTAAATACAAGACCATCGCCATTGTAATCCAATATATGAAAGGCAGCTATGGCCGCGTGGACATGGGTGCAATTATGGCATCCCTGATTATGGCTGTGATTCCCGTCATCGTCTTTTACCTCTCCCTGCAAAAGCACATCATCAAGGGCGTTGCTGCCGGCGCGGTCAAGGGCTAACGTGCCCCGCCCCCGCAAAAGGAGCCTAAATGACCATTAAAGACATTGCACAGCTGGCCGGCTACGGCGTTGGAACCGTGTCCCGGGTATTAAACAACCACCCCGATGTGAGCGAGGAAGCCCGGCAAAAGGTTTTGGCAGTGGTGGCAGAGCACCGGTTTCGCCCCAATACCAACGCCAAGCACCTAAAGCAGCAGGCCAAATCCAATATTGTAATCCTCGTAAAGGGCACGCATAATATGCTTTTTGCCGATATTTTGGAGCAGATTCAAGCCCTGCTGCGGGAGAGCCAGCGGGAGGCCGCTGTGTATTATCTGGACGAGGACGCAAACGAGATATCCTATGCCGCCCAGCTCTGCAGAGAGCGCAGACCCCAGGGCGTTTTGTTTCTTGGGGGCGATTTGGGCTTTTTTGAGGCGGGCTTTTCTGAAATCTCGGTGCCCTGTGTGCTTTTAACTAACACGGCGCATGCGCTGTGCTTTCCCAACCTCTCAAGCCTGACAACGGATGACGCGGCAGCAGCAACCCACGCCGTTGACCATCTGATTGCACGGGGTCACTGCCACATCGGTGTGCTGGGCGGAAACTGGTCCTGCTCCCAAATCAGCTACCGGCGTATTCTGGGCTGTCAGGACAGCTTCACCCGCCACGGCCTGCCCTTTGACGCCGAGCGGCAATGCGAGCCCTGTCGGTACTCCATGTCGGAGGCCTATGACGCCACGGGGCGACTGCTGGAACGAAATCCAAAGCTCACCGCCATCTTCGCCATGAGTGACGTGATGGCCATTGGCGCAATCCGCGCACTCTGCGACAGGGGACTGCGTGTGCCCGAGGACATTTCCGTCATTGGCTATGACGGCATCGCCAGTGCCCGCTTTTCTGTTCCCCGGCTGACCACCATTCAGCAGGACAGCAGCCGTCTGGCACAGCGGGGAACGGAAATTCTCCTGGCGAACCTGGAACAGCCCATCGCCCCTGTTCATGAGCTTGTGCCCTTTACCCTTCTCCCCGGAGAAAGCATCGCCGTCCCGATGGACTCTAAATGACTTGAAAATTCAACGTAGAAAGGTGGTTCTCCCTTGAGAAACGCCGGAATCCTTTTGCCCATCTTCGCCCTTCCCTCTCCCTATGGCATCGGCACAATGGGACAGGCAGCCCGCAATTTTATACAGTTTCTTGCCCAGGGCGGCCAGTCCTGCTGGCAGATTCTGCCCATTGGCCCCACAAGCTATGGGGACTCCCCCTATCAGTCCTTTTCCGCCTATGCGGGCAACCCCTATTTCATCGACCTTGATGATTTGGCGGAGGAGGGTCTGCTGGAGCCTCGGGAATATCAATCCGTTGATTGGGGAGAAAGGCCTGACGACATCGACTACGGTCTTCTTTATGTCCGCCGCTATCCCGTCCTGCGCTTGGCCTGTGACAGGCTTCTGGCAGAGCCCAACGAGGATTACGACCGCTTTTGCCGGGAGCACTCCCTCTGGCTGGATGATTATGCCCTGTTCATGGCCATCAAGGGAAAGCACGGCGGCGGTTCCTGGCTGGACTGGCCGGAGGCCCACAGACTGCGGAAGCCGCAGGCGATAGAGGCCGTCCGCCGGGAGCTGGCAGAGGAAGTCCGTTTTTGGAAGGCGGTGCAATACCTGTTTTTCACCCAGTGGAACAGGCTCAAGCACTTTGCAAATAAGCGGGGCGTCTCCATCATCGGCGACCTGCCCATCTACGTTTCCAGCGACAGTGTGGATGTCTGGGCGAGTCCCGAGCAGTTCCAGCTCAAGCCGGACAGAAGCCTCACAGAGGTTGCCGGTTGTCCGCCCGACGGGTTTTCCCCCGACGGCCAACTCTGGGGAAACCCCCTGTTTGATTGGCAGCGGATGAAGCAGGATGGCTATGCCTGGTGGCTGCGGCGGATTGCCTTTCAGTTTCAAATTTTTGATATCATCCGCAT
>CAYXNK010000034.1:3753-13846 GCA_964466395.1 uncultured Oscillospiraceae bacterium
GCCTTTGACAGCAGGGACGGCGGCAGTGACTATCTGCCACATAAGTACACTCGAAACTGCGTGGTCTACACCGGCACCCACGACAACGACACCATCCAAGGCTGGATGGCCTCCGCCCCCCCTGCTGACGTGGCCTATGCCAAGCGATATCTGCGACTTAACGGCCGGGAGGGTTATCACTGGGGTATGATGCGGGCGGCCTGGGGCAGCGTTGCAGACCTCGCTGTAATGCAGATGCAGGACCTTTTGGGTCTGGGCAGCGAGGCGCGAATCAACATACCCTCAACCCTGGGGACAAACTGGAGATGGCGCGCCCTGCCCGACGGCTTTTCTCCGGCGCTTGCGCGAAAGCTCCACCGGGAGATGTCTCTCTATGGCCGGTTACCTATGAAAAGTAAGCCAGAGAAAGGAGAATGAGCCATGGAACTAAAAAACCACTTAGAGTCCCTCGCCCAAGCTCAGTGGGGACTGCCCCTGGCTGACTGTGATACGCACCAGCTTTTTGAGGTCTTGCTCATCCTCTGCCGGGATTTGGCGCAGGCACGTCCTGCTCCCGAGGGTGAGAAAAAGCTCTATTACTTTTCTGCGGAGTTTCTGCTGGGCAAGCTTTTGTCCAACAACCTTCTGGCTTTGGGAATCTATGACGAGATAAAAACCCTGCTGGCGGATCTGAATCGGGAGCTTTCGGAGCTCGAGGAATTTGAACCGGAGCCCTCCCTGGGTAACGGCGGCCTGGGGCGCTTGGCGGCCTGCTTCTTGGACTCCATCGCCGCCTTAGCGCTGCCCGGCGACGGTGTGGGCTTAAATTATCATTACGGCCTGTTTTTACAGCGCTTTGAAGACCACAAGCAGCAGGAATACCCCAACCCCTGGCTGGAGCCCCAGAGCTGGCTCATAGAAACCGGCCTCTCCTTCCCCGTTACCTTTGGCGGCTTCACCGTAAACGCTGTCCTGCGGGATTTGGCTGTTCCCGGTGCGGGAACAGAAATTGCCAACCGCCTGCATCTTTTTGATGTGGAGCAGCCGCTTTCTGAGCCTGTTTCCGGCATTGACTTTGACAAAACCGACATTGCCCACTGCCTGACAGCCTTTTTATACCCCGACGACAGCGATGAGCCAGGTAGGCTCCTGCGGGTTTACCAGCAGTATTTCATGGTTTCCGCTGGTGCACAGCTTATTCTGAAAGAGCTGGAGGACAGGGGCTTTTCCCCGGAGACGCTCTCTGACCATGTTTCCATACAGATTAACGACACCCATCCCTCCATGCTGATTCCGGAGCTGATTCGCTTGCTCATTGGCCGCGGCCTGTCCATAGACGCTGCCATTGAGCAGGTGCGTTGCAGCTGCGCCTACACTAACCACACGATCTTGGCGGAAGCGCTGGAAAAGTGGCCGCTTCCCTTCATTGAAACCGTTGCGCCCCAGTTGGTTCCGATTCTTCAGGAGTTGGACACAAGAATCAGGAAGGTGCACCCGGAGGCGCCCGCCATCATTGACGAGGATGACCTGGTGCACATGGCTTATCTGGACATTCACTACGGCCACTCGATTAACGGCGTTGCCGCCCTGCACACAGACATCTTGAAGCACACAGAGCTCTCCCGCTTTTACGCCCTCTACCCCGAAAAATTCAGCAACAAAACCAACGGGGTCTCCTTCCGTCGCTGGCTGGAGGTCTGTAACCCCACCCTCTCCGCCTTCATCACGGAGCGGATTGGCGAGGGCTGGAAAACGGATACCGGCGCACTTTCCCGCCTTGCAGGCTTCGCGGAGGATAAAGAGAGCCTAAATCAGCTGCTCGCCATCAAGGCAAAAAATAAGCTGCGCCTCAAGCAGAGGCTCCGCCGTCACCAGAGTGCGGATTTTGACGAAACCTCGGTGTTCGACATTCAAATCAAGCGCTTCCATGAGTATAAGCGCCAGCAGATGAACGCCCTCTATGTGATTTATAAATACCTGGAAATTAAGGCTGGTCGCCTGCCACCGCGTCCGATTACTGTGATTTTCGGCGGCAAGGCCGCCCCGGCCTATACCATGGCAAAGCACATCATCCACCTGATCTTATGCCTACAGACTCTGATTGACGGCGATCCCCAGGTGCGTCCCTGGCTGCGGGTGCTGGTGGTGAAAAACTATAACGTCTCCCTGGCGGAGCTTCTAATTCCCGCCTGCGATATCTCCGAGCAGATTTCACTGGCCTCCAAGGAGGCCTCAGGCACGGGGAATATGAAGCTCATGGCAAACGGCGCTGTAACCCTGGGCACCATGGACGGAGCGAATGTGGAAATTGCGGAGCTGGTGGGCGCAGAGAACATCTATCCCTTCGGAAAATCCAGCTCGGAGGTCATTGCCCTCTACGCCGAGAAGGCCTATCACCCGCTCGAATATTACCACCGTCCCCGTGTCGAGCTGCTGGTTGACTTTATCCTCTCCCCTGAGTTGCTCTCTATCGGCGACCCCCTGGCGCTCACCGCCCTTTGGCAGGACTTAAAGCATAAGGACTGGTTCATGTCCCTGCTTGACCTGGAGGACTATATCTCCGCAAAGGAGAACGCTCTTTCAGACTATGAGGATCGCACGGCCTGGGCAAAAAAGATGCTCCTGAACATTGCCTATTCCGGCTTCTTTTCCTCCGACCGCACCATCGCCCAGTATAACGAGGAAATCTGGAAGCTCAAATAAGCGCGCCCCTTCGCTTTTTTATTCTGTGGGTCTGTCCGCTGCTCCACTTTTTTGCGGCAGAGTCCAAACAAAGGAGGTCATTCGTCCGCCGGCCGGCGGGGTGGCAGCGTGGAGTCCTGCCGCAAGACTTCGGTGAAACGCCGAAGAAGGAACTGTCTAAAAACAATGTGAGGCAGTTCCACGGTCTATATTATGTCAACTGTTAGCTTAAAGAATATTGAGAAAGTCTATGATGGCGACGTACTAGCGGTCAGCGACTTTAATCTGGAAATTGCCGATAAGGAATTTATTGTGCTGGTTGGCCCCTCCGGCTGTGGAAAGTCCACCACCCTGCGCATGGTTGCAGGGCTGGAGGAGATTACCCGGGGTGAGCTTTATATTGACGGCAAGCTCGTCAACGAGGTGGCGCCCAAGGATAGGGACATTGCCATGGTCTTTCAGAGCTACGCCCTCTACCCCCACATGACCGTGCGGGACAACATTGGCTTTCCCCTAAAGCTTGCCAAGGTGCCCAAGGCCGAGATTCGGGAGCGTGTCAACCAGGCTGCTGAGATTTTGGGCATTACCCCATTTCTGACCCGCAAGCCGAAAACCCTCTCCGGCGGTCAGCGCCAACGTGTGGCCATAGGCCGTGCCATCGTCCGGGAGCCCAAGGTGCTGCTCATGGACGAGCCGCTGTCAAACCTGGATGCAAAACTCCGAAACCAGATGCGTGCGGAGATTATCAAGCTGCGCCAGCGCATTAATACCACCTTTATCTATGTCACCCACGACCAGACCGAGGCGATGACCCTGGGCGACCGGATTGTCATCATGAAGGACGGCTTTGTCCAGCAGGTGGGCACGCCCCGCGAAGTCTTTGACCACCCACGGAACCTCTTTGTGGCGGGCTTCATCGGCAGTCCCCAAATGAACTTTTTTGACGCACGGCTTCTGCACGAGGACGGAAAATACCTTGTCTCCCTGGGGGACGTCCGGGTGGAGCTGTCCGTGGAAAAGCAGACCGCCCTATCCGCCAAGAATGTGGGCGAGCAGGAGATTACTCTCGGCGTGCGTCCCAACCACCTCATCCTAAACGACGGTGCAAACGCCGTGCGCTCTGCTGTGGAGGTCTCCGAAATGATGGGCAGCGAAATTCACCTGCACGCCCTGATGCATGACAAGGAAGTCGTCATCATCGTACCCACCATGGATCTTGCGGGCAACCACGCAGCACTCTTTGCTCCCGGTGCGGAGCTGTACTTCACCTTTGGCGGTAACGTCTGCCATTTGTTCGACCGGGAAGGAAAAAACCTGGAGTATTAAAGGCATTATAAAGCGTCTCCTTCTGTATTTGATACAGCTGGAGGCGCTTTTTGCGGTTAAACTCGCCAGAGAACTTCGGCGGTCTCGCCGGTGAGTAGGATTTTCTCAATGAAAAAGCTTGCTGCCAGCCGCTTTTCATCCAAGCTCAGCCGGGCGAAGTCCAGGGCGGGGCTCTCCCGCCTGCGTTTTCGCGCGATTTCCCGGTCTGCGCTGAGCCCTTTGCGCATTTCGTCCAGCCGTAAAATTTCTCGGTTGATATAGGGCATTGAAATCTCGTTGCTCTCCGAAAGGGCGGCAATCAGACGTTCAATCTTCAAGGTAAGCGCTGCGAGCTCCTGGGAATAGTCGTCCCTCTCGCAGTTACCCAGCCGGGCGTCGGGGCAGCGCTTGAAAAAGCCCTCCATCATCCCTTGAAGCTCGCGCTCAAGGTCACGGAGGTCAATCCGCAGGCTCTCCTCACAGAGCCCCAGGTTCGAGCGGCCTGAGCAGAGCAGATAGAGCCTGTCTCCCTGCTTGTTGATTTTCACCGCATAGCCGCAGCTTTTGCACTTGAGCAATCCGGACAGCCAGCTGTGCTTGCCGAAGCTGCCCCGGCTGATCTGCCGGTTGTGCTCCAGCTTGTGCTGACAGCGCAGAAAAAGCGCAGAATCCACGCAGCCGGAGTGGTTTGCCAGGGAGAGCCTCTGCGCCTCGTTTCCTTGCCGCTGCCCCGTTTTACTGCTTCGCTTTCCCACAAGATTACAGGCGTTTAAGCCGATGAAGTCCTCCGCCGGCTGGGCAATCTCAAGTCCCTGACTCTTGTAATACCAATACACATCCTCGTCCGCTATCACATAGACCGGGTTTTTAAGGATGCGTCCCAGGCGCACATTGTCCCAGGCTCCCCGCTTTGTCCCCTCTACGCCCTCCTCATTGAGCCTGCGTGAAAGCTCCCCCAGGGAGACATCCGAGCCCGCATAGCGGTGGAACAGGGAGATTATCGTCTCCAGCTGCTCATTGGGGGTCAGACAGGGAATCTGTCTGCCGTCCTGGGCAACCAGTCTGCCGATGTCATAGCCCAGGGGCGCGGGGCCGCCAGGCCATGAGCCGAGGGAGAAGCGGTGATAGTAATTGTCCCGCACCCGTTGGGCGATGGTCTCACGCTCTAGCTGGGCGAAGGTCATAATGATATTCAGCATTGCTCTGCCCATGGGGCTTGTGGTGTCAAAGCGCTCGGAAACGGACTCAAACTCCACCCCGTGCTGCTCCAAAAGCTGCCAGACCCGGCCGAAATCCGCAAGGCTGCGGCTGAATCGGTCCAGACGGTATACGTAAATTTTTCGAATATTCCCCTGCTGCACCTGGGCAAGCAGCTCCTCAAAGGCCGGTCGATTTGTGTTTTTTCCCGAATAGCCCTTGTCCCGAAAAACCTTGCAGCCCTCGTCTGCCTGCCTTTTGCAAAGCTCAATCTGGGCTTCAATTGAGAGGCTGTCCTTCTTATCCAGGGATTGGCGCGCATAAATGGCTTCTATCATCTTATTCCATCCCAATATCAACTGGGAGCGCGAGAGTTTCTGGTCTTATGTAAACCATTTCCCCTGCTCGTTTTTGCTGGATGGCCTCCAGGCAGGCGGAAACCAGGACAGCCAGGCGCACAGGGTTTTGCGGGCTTTGAAACTGATGGACAATCTTCATAGGAATCCCCCCCTTTTGAGTCTATGGCGCAGGTGGGGCGCTTATGAACAGAATCCGGTCTGCCTCTCCCCTTCCCCGAAAAAGGCAAACCCCCAGCTCCGACAAGGCGTCAGAGCCGGGGATTCTTATTCATTTTATAGTCGGGCCTTTCGTCAATCCTCGGCCCAACCGAGGCTGCGGCCTACTGCCTTGTGCCATTTTCTGAGCTTGCCCTGTCTGTCCTCTTCGGACATTTGAGGGCTGAAGGTCAAGTCGCAGCGCCACATTGTGAGAATGTCCTCTCGGCTGCTCCAGACGCCCGTCGCCAAGCCCGCCAGATAGGCAGCGCCAAGGGCTGTGGACTCCCGAATCATCGGGCGCACCACGGGCTTGTCCAGAACATCCGCCTGGAACTGCATTAAAAAGGCGTCTCTCGACGCGCCGCCGTCCACCTTCAGGCTGGTAATCGGCAGGCCGGTGTCGCTCTGCATGGCTGCGACCAGGTCATAGCTCTGGTAGGCGATGGACTCCTGGGCGGCGCGGATGATATGGACCCGCCCCGTACCTCGGGTGAGGCCGACGATGCAGCCCCTAGCTTGCATGTCCCAGTGGGGCGCGCCCAGACCCGTGAAAGCCGGAACCATATAGACTCCGCCGCTGTCCTTTACCTTCTGTGCGTAGTATTCCGCGTCGCGGCTCTCGTTAAAGAAGTGCATTTCATCTCGCAACCATTGAATCACAGCGCCGCCCACAAAGATGCTGCCCTCCAGGGCATATTCCACCTTGCCGCCATAGCTGCAGGCAATGGTGGTAATCAGGCCGTTTTGGCTTTGAAAAGGGGTCTCGCCGGTGTTCATCAGCAGAAAACAGCCGGTGCCATAGGTGTTTTTGCATTCTCCGGGCAAAAAGCAGCCCTGGCCAAAGAGCGCAGCTTGCTGGTCTCCGGCGATTCCGGCAATTGGAATCGAGACATTCTGAATCGACGTATATCCATAAATCTCACTGCTGCTGCGCACCTCCGGCAGGCAGGCCATCGGAATGTCCAGCGCCTCCAGAAGGGTTTCATCCCAACAGAGCTTGTGAATGTCAAAGAGCATGGTGCGGGAGGCGTTTGTGTAATCCGTCACGTGAACCTTGCCTCCGGTAAGCTTCCAAATGAGCCAGCTGTCCACGGTTCCAAACAGAATCTCGCCTCGGGCGGCCTTTTCCTGCGCCCCCTCCACATGGTCTAAAATCCACCTGATTTTCGTCGCGGAAAAATACGCATCCGGCATTAACCCCGTGGTGTCCCTGATATGCTGGGAAAGTCCTTTGTCTACAAGTTCCTTGACCAACGGAGCACTGCGCCTGCACTGCCAGACAATGGCGTTATATATCGGCCGTCCTGTGTTCGCCTCCCACATCACGGTGGTCTCCCTTTGGTTTGTGATACCGATGCCCGCAACTTGCGCCGGGTCAACGCCGCTTTGGGTGATAACCTCCATCATCACGGCATACTGGGAGGAATAAATCTCCATGGGGTCATGCTCCACCCAGCCCTCGCGGGGATAGTGCTGGACAAATTCCTTTTGTGCAATTCCGACAATGTTCTGGTTCTCATCAAAAAGAATGGCACGGCTGGAGGTCGTCCCTTGATCCAAGGAGAGAAGATAGCTAGTCACAGCACACCTCCTGCATGTCTCGCGCGGCGACGAAGTCTGCACTGGTTCCGCAAATGTTTTTGACAATGACCTGCCCCTTTTTCACGGGGGCCTTCAGGCAAAGGCCGTTGAGGGTTTCCATGGCTTCGGCTATCATTCCCTTGGGAATGGGCTTGTCGACCTTCACCGGGCAGCGGCGATACAGGGCATTTTCCACGGAGACGGTGGAGGTGATGATTCTTGTGGGGTTTTGAACCTCCTGGCTGCCGTAAACCGCACCGCGGTCACAGGTGTTTCCGTAGACGGCATAGCCGTTTTCCTCGTCAACCCGCAGTCTGCAGCCCTTGGGGCAGACAATACAAACTAAGTCCTTCATGCATTCACCTCTTCAATTTCAATGGTCAGCCCTGTGGCTTCAAGCCCCTCCAGAAGCTTTTTGGGAATCAAAATCCGCTCCATCTCACCGGGAGCCAGGTGCTCCCGCTTAAAGCGGGCAATCTGCCGCTCACCGTTTTTGACCAGAACAGCAGCCCCGCCAAAAACCCGATTGACGCGGAAGAAAACCTCCAGGGACTGCTCCGTCTCGGGATTTGCAAGTCTCTGGGGCACGGTGTAGCCCACGCCAAAGCCGTTTGTAACAGGCAGACTGGCTGCCTCTGCCGACTTGCCGCCCAGAACGTATTCCGCCGCCGCCTTTCCGGCCTTGTAGCTCTCGGCTGTCACAAAGTCCACAAGGTCATGGACGTGCACCACGTTTCCGCAGGCAAAGACGCCGGACATCGAAGTCTCCATCTGCTCGTTCACAACAGCGCCGTTTGTGCGCCTGTCAATTTCAATGCCCGCCTGACGGCTAAGTTCATTTTCGGGAATCAGCCCCACGGAGAGCAGGATGGTGTCGCAGTCAAAGTCCATCTCCGTTCCGGGAATGGGGTTCCTGTTTTCGTCCACTTGGGCGACAGTTGCGCCCTCGACTCTGCCCTTGCCGCGGATTTCCACAATGGTGTGGGAGAGGTAAAGCGGGATGTTATAGTCCTCCAGACATTGGACGATGTTTCGAGTCAGGCCGCCGGAATAGGGCATCAGCTCCACGCAGGCCAGCACCTTCGCACCCTCCAGCGTCATGCGGCGCGCCATAATCAGGCCAATGTCGCCGGAGCCTAAAATCAACACCCGACGTCCGGGCATGTAACCCTCGATATTGACAAAGCGCTGAGCCGTTCCGGCAGTCAGCACCCCCGCGGGGCGGCTGCCGGGAATGGAGATGGCACTTCTCGTGCGCTCTCTGCAGCCCATGGCCAAGACTATGGCGCCGGCCTCAATGATGCGGTAACCATCGGTTTTGTTCATCAGGTGGACTTTCTTGTCCTCTGTAATTTCCAGCACCATGGTATCAAGGGCGGTATCCACGCCGGTTTCCGCAAGCAGCTCCACAAAGCGCCCGGCATACTCGGGGCCTGTCAGTTCGGTCTTGAAGTGGTGGAGGCCAAAGCCGTTGTGGATACACTGGTTCAAAATTCCGCCCAGCTCCCGGTCGCGCTCCACCAGCAGGATGCTCTTTAAGCCCGATTCCCAGGCGCTGCAGGCAGCGGCAAGTCCGGCAGGGCCTCCGCCGATTACAATCAAGTCATACCGTTCACGCATTGCAGCCGCCTCCCTTTGTTTCAGAAGTCAGAATATAGCTTCCCGCCGTGTCCAGAAGCACCTCAAGAGGGCTGACGCCCAGTTCCTGAGACAAGAGCTCCACAATCCTCGGCCCGCAGAAGCCGCCCTGGCAGCGCCCTAGCCCTGCGTCACAGCGGCGCTTGATGCCATCCACCGAGCGGGGTGGAATCGGAGAGCGGAAGGCCTCGATAATCTGTCCCTCTGTCACGCTTTCGCAGCGGCAGATGATGCGGCCAAAGGCGGGCTTTTCGGCAACGAGCTTTTGCTTCTCCGCGGGAGTCAGATGGGAAAAATGCATGGACTGGGGTCTGGGCACAAAGGCCTCTTTTTCCTGCAGTGCAAGGCCTGCCCCATGAAGAAGCTCCACAGTCATTTTTCCGATGGCAGGGGCTGCTGTGAGACCGGGCGACTTGATTCCTGCCAGGTCAAAAAAGCCTGGTGCGCCCTTGGCCTCGGCAATGATAAAGTCGTCTCTGTCCACCGTTGCCCGGTTGCCGCTGAAATTCCGGATGTTCTCCCGGAAGGCAAGGCTGGGGATGGACTTGTGCGCCATTGTGCGCACCCGCTCCAAGCCCCCGGCCGTGGTTGCAACATCGGAGGCGTCCTCAACAAACTCACTGGTGGGGCCTGCAATGGTACTGCCGTGGGTGGTGGGCGCAACCAAAACGCCCTTGCCCGCTGCGGTCGGACACTGGAACACCACGTGGCGCACGGTGCCGCCCGTTGACTGATCCAGCAGGTAATATTCGCCCCGCTCGGGAATAATCCGGAATTCGGGGGCGGCGACCATGTTGTGAACCTTATCTGAAAATAGTCCGGCGGCGTTTACCACAAAACGGGTCTGCACATCTCCCGAGGCGGTGGAGATAAGATAGCCATCTTTTGTCTTTTGAATGTCCGTTACCCCACTGTCCAACCGAACCTCTGTACCGTTGCAGACTGCGGTTTCCGCAAGCGCCAGGGTCATTTCCCAGGGAATAACAATGGCGGCAGTGGATGCATAGAACGCGGCAACTGCCTCCTCGGATACCCCCGGCTCCCGGCTCCTCAAGGTTTCAGTGTCCCAAAGCTCCATGCCCTCCACGCCGTTTTGAAGACCTCTGTCATAGAGCGTGCGCAGGGTTTCTCTTTCCTCCTGAGAAAAGGCCAAA
>CAYXNK010000034.1:13856-14994 GCA_964466395.1 uncultured Oscillospiraceae bacterium
TGGGCTTTTCCAGAGAGCCGCACTGCTTATAGGAAAAGCCCAGCACCTGTGCAAGCTCCTTTGCTAAGTGAGCGCCTTCCACGTTCAGCTTCGCCATCAGCGTACCCGGCTTCGGGTCATAGCCCGCGTGCATAATGCCGCTGTTTGCACGGCTTGTGCCGCAGGATACGTCATTTTCCTTCTCCAAAACGATCACCTTTAGGTCGTAGCGGGATAGCTCATAGGCCACCGCTGCGCCCACAATACCGCAGCCGATAATTGCCACGTCGTACATCCAATCACCCATCTCTCATGTTTATAAGGCTATATCCGCGGGAAATACAGCGGATGGCCATTGTATCCTTGCAATAAAAAATGCAGCAGACAAAACCGCGGAACAAGCAGGCCCATTCGGGACTGCCCTCCGCTGCTTTGTCTGCTGCACTCCAATTCTCCGGCAACAAACGAAAAAACGATATGAAATTCATGATGCTTTACATCTGCCAGACCTCATGATTCGTTGAGGAGACAGCGCGGGCGCCGGCCTTTAAGGCACTAACAGCGTCCTCTTTCTCGTCAATCAGTCCGCCGGCGATAATCGGCTGCTCAATCATCTCCGTCAGCCGCCGGATTACCTTGGGCATCAGCCCCGGTAAAATCTCGATGGCACAGGCAGCATCCTTGGGAAACTGCTTTTGAACATTGGCCAGCGCAAGGGAGTCTAATAAGAAAAACCGCTGAATCGCCAGAAGTCCGCAGGTGTTCGCGCGCTTAATCAGGGAAAGCTTTGTGGAAATAATCCCATCCGCGCTGGTGTTTTTCGCCACATAGTCCACGCTCACCTCGCGTTGGGCAAGGCCATCGATCAAATCCATGTGGATGAAGCAGAGCTTACCGGCGGCCTTGATTTGCTTTGACAGCCCGGTAATGGTAACAAGACTTCCGAACAGGAGAAAAATCACACGGCAGTCCGTTTTCAGGGCGATTTCCAGCCCCTCCAGATCCTTGACTGAAGCAATAATCGGGTTTTCATCAAGCTGTGTTAGAAAGTTTGTTTTGTTCTCCATACGACCCTTTCAGGAATCAGGTCTCCATAAAAAAATACGCAAGAAAACAGACGACTGTTTTCTGCGCCATCTCCAAATCTCAAGGCACGTCA
>CAYXNK010000035.1:0-14609 GCA_964466395.1 uncultured Oscillospiraceae bacterium
GCGGAAATTACAAGGCTGATGAGGGTGAGAACCAGAATCGGTTTTCCAAAGTCATTCCAAATGTTTTTCATGCCTTCACACCTCCAAAGGGCTGATTGCGGGTAAACTTGGAGATGTAGGGCGTGAGGATGTTCATTAACAGGATGGAGAAGGAAACACCCTCGGGATAGTTGCCCCAAACCCGGATTAAAACCGTAATCAAACCGCAGCCCACGCCGAAGATAAAGCGGCCCAAAGAGGTGGTGGGGGTTGTGGAATAGTCTGTTGCCATAAAGAAGGCACCCAGGAGAAGGCCGCCGGACAGCAGCTGATACACAGGCTGCTGACCCAAAACCAGGGTGAGAAGCATCACGGTGCCGATAAAGGCCACGGGTGTGTGCCAGGAGATAACCCTGCGAAGCAAAAGGTAGAGGCCGCCCAGAACAAGGGCGATGGCGCTGGTTTCACCCAGGGAGCCTGCACGGAAGCCCAGAATCATGTCCCGCAGTGCGGGCAGTTCCTGGTCTGCCATGCCCTTTAAGATGACAAGGGGCGTTGCACCCGATACAGCGTCAGAGGCGGCAGCGCCGGGGACAGCGGGGAACACCCAGGCAGTCATGGGGCCTGCGAAGGCCAAAAGCATGATGATACGGGCGGTGATAGCGGGGTTTGCAAAGTTCTGACCCAGGCCACCGAAGAGCTGCTTCACCACGACAATAGCAATCACGCTGCCCAGAGCCGCCTGCCAGAGGGGAATGCCCACAGGCAGGTTAAAGGCCAGAAGCAGGCCTGTGACAGAGGCGGAAAGATCGCCGATGGTGGCGGGGCGCTTCGTAATTTTGTTGAAAAGCCATTCGCCGCCAACAGCAAAGGCCACGCAGACCGCTGAGACCAAAAGGGCTCTGATCCCAAAGATGAGCACAGATGCCAAAAGGGCGGGGCAGAGGGCGATCAGCACATCCCGCATGATGGTGCTCGTGCTGGCCTTATCCTTCAAATGAGGGGAAACCGACATTGTAAGATTGCTCATTTCGCTTCCTCCTTCTTTGCTTCCTTTTGCTTGAGAAGCTCTGCAGCCGCTTTTTCCGCAGCCTGATACTCACGGAGCATGAGCTTTGAGAGCTTGTGGGTCTGCACTAAGGGGCGGTTTGCCGGGCAGACATAGCTGCAGCAGCCGCATTCCATGCAGAGGTTGACCTTGAGCGCTGCCAAGTCTTCAGGCTTATTGAGCTTGTAGGCGGTTTCAATGTCAACAGGCGCCAGACGCAGGGGACAATGTGCCACACAGCGGCCGCAGCGGATGCAGTTGGTCTCGGAGGGCAACCTTGCGTCCGTCTCATCCAAGGCGAGCACGGCGTTGGTGTTTTTGAGCACGGGAGCCTCCAGGCTGGGCACGGCAAGACCCATCATAGGGCCGCCATAGAGCACCTTTTTCGGCTCGGACTTGAAGCCGCCGCAGAAGTCAAACAGCGCCTGGAGCGGGGTTCCGATGGGTGCAATCAGATTCTTAGGTTCTCGAACGGAGGAGCCGTCCACTGTGACGCACTTTTCAACTAAGGGCATACCGGTTTTTATGTATTTCGCAAGAGCCGCAAGGCTGGTGCAGTTTAAGACAATCGCGCCCACGTCAATGGGCAGCTTGCCCTCGGGCACGACCTTGCCGACGGTGTGATAAATCAGCACCTTCTCGCCGCCCTGAGGGTAAAGCGCGGGCAGGGACTGCACATCAACCCCGTCTCCGGGCTTGCACTTGGCCTGCATGGCCTTGATGCACTGGGGCTTATTGTCCTCAATGCCAATGACAACGCGCTTGACCTGGAGGTATTTCTGTAAAAGGGCAATGCCCTCAAAAATTAAATCAGGCTCGTCCAGCATGGTTCTGGTATCAGAGGTGATATAGGGCTCACACTCAGCGCCGTTAATGATTACAGCCTCAATGGCTGAGAGATCCTTAACCGAGAGTTTGACAGCGGTGGGAAAGCCCGCACCGCCCAGACCCACAAGACCGCTGTTTTTCACAGCCTCTATAAAATCGGAGAGGCTCTCGACCTTCGGTGGGACAAGTCCCTCAAAAAGGCTCTGCTCACCGTCGGTTTCAATTGTAATAGCGGGGACAAACTGCCCGGTAGACAAGAGAATATCGTCCAGCTTTTTGACCGTTCCAGAAACGCCGGAATGGATCGGAGACGACACAAAGCCGCCGGACTCCGCGATAAGCTGACCAACCTTAACGATATCGCCGGGCTTTACAACCGGTTTTGCGGGCGCACCGATGTGCATGACCATCGGAATGGTGACGAACTGCGGAATGGGAATTTTCTCCGGCTTGCAGTCCGCCGTGTTCTTCCGGTGGGGCACACGCACGCCCTGAAGGCTCTTTTTGAACACGGTTTCTCCTCCTAACATTATCCTGATGCGATCTTCTGGTTGTTCTTTTGCAATATCCAACCACAGGCTTTATTATACACAGTCTAGTTGGGTGATGTCCAGACATAATCGAACAAAATTTGTGAAAATATCTTAGAAAAGCCCTGGAAATTGATGCAAAAATAACAAAGATAGGTTGTTCTTTAGAAAGAGCTGACCTGGAAAATACGCCAAAAATGAAAATCCCCGGTGCTTTTTGTTAGAAGCTGGCACAGGAGGCCTTGGCGGCCCTGCGCTTGTGATGATTTTGCGGGGATTTTTCGATAAAATGAAATAAATTTGAAACAAATTGCCCATAATAGTCTTGAATTCATTTTGGAGGTTTTACAATGAAAAAAGCAAGCTTAATTCTTACCATAATCGTCATGGTGCTCTCAATCCTCACAGGCTGCAAAATGTCCACGGGACAGCCCACGGCCAGTCCCAACGTTCCCATCGTCTCTGAAACCCCAGCCATTCCCTCACCCGACCTGGACTTAAGCCCGAATCCCGCCGAGACGATGGAGCCCACCGAAAGCCTGAAGCCTGTAGAGAGCCTGAAGCCCACAACAACGCCCTAGGCAGAGCACAAAAAAGAACGGATGTTATGAAGCATCCGTTCTTTCTATGTTTTAGGGCAGCACCGGACAAAGGGAAATGCGGAATTGTCATAGCGTTTACGTCGGGGCTCAGCGCAGACTCTGGGCGTAGGCGGTGTATTTCTCGAGCTTTTCGGCACAGTCAGCACCGGACTCGCCCCGGGTCAGGATATAAATCTTGATTTTTGGCTCGGTGCCCGAGGGGCGGATAATGAAGGAGGAGGCGTCCTCCATCTCAAAATACAGCACGTTAGAGCCGGAAATCGGCGTCTTGTCAACAGCGCCCAGGCCGGGAACGATAATCTTGCCGGCGGAATAATCTCGCTCCCGAAGCACCTTAACCCCCGCAATCTTTGCGGGTGGGTTCTCCCGAAGGCCGGTCATCAGCGTGCGCATTTTTTCAAGGCCGTCCAGACCCGGCATTACGAGGTTTAGAGTTCTCTCCGCGAAGTGGCCGTATTTTTCATAGAGGCTGTCCATGGCCTCCAACAGGTTCATATCAAGGCTGTAGTAGTAGGCGGCCATCTCGGCCAGGAGCATGGAGGCGGTGACGGCGTCCTTATCCCGGACAAAATCGCCAATCATGTAGCCATAGCTCTCCTCATAGGCCATGATGTATTGGTAGCTGCCGGCGCGCTCAAATTCGGCGATCTTCTCGGCCATAAACTTAAAGCCCGTGAAGGTGTCCTCCATATGGATGCCGTTTTTCTGTGCCACAGCCCTTGCCATCTCGGTGGTGACAATGGTCTTGATGGCAGCGGCGTTGGAGGGAAGGGTGCCGGCTCTTTTTCTTGCACCAATGATGTAATCCAGAAGCAGAACGCCGGTTTGGTTGCCGGTGATGGTGACGAATTCGCCGTCTGCCCCCCGAACCATCAAACCCACCCGATCAGAGTCGGGGTCGGTTCCGATGATTAGGTCGCAGTTTTCCCGCTTTGCCAGCTCGATGGCCAGATAGAAGCCCGCAGGATCCTCGGGGTTGGGACTCTTCACCGTAGGGAAGCTGCCGTCAATCACCATCTGCTGTGGGACGGGGAGGAGATGCCGAATTCCGAGCCGTTTTAAGGCCTCCGGCACAAGCTTATAGCCAGCCCCGTGGAAGGGCGTATAGACAATCTTAAAGCGATCTGCAACTTGCGCCACAACGCCGGGATTAATGGCCTGGGACATGACCTGTGCCAGGTAGGCCTCGTCGGTCTCAGCGCCGATAACATCCACAAGCCCGGACTCCAGAGCCTCCTGCAGAAGCATGCGCCGGATGCCGGTGAAGATGTCGATTCTTGCCATCTCGTCGGCAATGGCCTGGGCGTGCTTGGGGGGCAACTGGGCGCCGTCCGACCAGTAGACCTTGTAACCGTTATACTCCTTGGGATTGTGGCTGGCGGTGACATTGATTCCGGCCACAGCGCCATAGTGGCGGATTGCAAAGCTCAATTCCGGCGTGGGACGGAGGGCGTCAAAAATGCGCACACGAATGCCGTTTGCGGCCATCACGGCAGCGGCGGTTTTGGCAAAGGACTCGCTGTTTTCCCGGCAGTCAAAGCAGATGATGATGCCGCGGTTTTTGGCCTCCTCACCCTCTGCTGCAATCACGGAGGCAAAGGCCTGGGTGGCATGGCGGATGACATGGCGGTTCATGCGGTTTATGCCCATTCCCATGATGCCGCGGAGACCCGCTGTTCCGAACTCCAGGGGCGCATAGAAGCGGCTCCTAATTTCGTCTTTGTCTGCCGCAATGTCGTTTAATTCGTTCCATTCACTTTCCGACAGGGCGGGGCTGTCCAGCCAGCGGCGGTATTCTTCTAAAAACTTAGTCATTCGTCAATCCTCCAACCAGCGAGATGGCTTCGTCCAGCATCGATTCGGGAACGTAAATATCAGCTCCGTCAGCGCTCATGCCTAAAATGACCTTTCCAAAGCTGCCATTTTGAGGATAGAGCCTGACCGAGGGGATTCCATAGCCTTTGAGCATATTAATGAGCAGCTCATCCTCCATGTTGGTGGTAGAGCAGTGCCGCAAAAAGACAGGCGGCTCCGCCTCCCCGTTTTTCTTTGGCCAGATTTTATAAACTTCGCCGGCCAGTGAGCGACCCCAAGTGGCGCCACCGTCCGGGACTTCTTCGCTTTTTTTCTTAAAAAACCACATATTCCCATCCTCTTAAGCACGGCGTTTTCTCACGAAAACAAGCTATTTATGATACTTACTGCCCTCGCTAATCATTATACCCCTGTATATCTGTTCCGCAAGCATAACCCGCGCAAGGTGGTGTGGAAAAGTCATTTCCGACATGGAAAGACGTAAATCAGACCGGGTTTTTATACAGGAATCCAAACCAAAGGAGGAACCGATGATAAAACAGAGACGACTCCTGCCCGTGCTTGCACAGTTTTGCATCAGGGCAGCCAGAGCTTCGCTGGAATATTGCTTGCCCTCAATACAGAGAGCGACCACAAAAACACCGGAATTCAGCAGGGCGGAGACTTCCTTCGCCTCTTTTTTTAGGGCGGCCTCAATTTCCGCCTGAGAGGGGCTTTGAGGTAGCCGTTCTTCGGGAAGCTCCGTCAGGGAAAATCGGCAATAGGGGCGCAGTCTTTTTTCATATTCTTCAAAGGCAGCGATGTAGTGCTTTTCCCGCAGTCGTCCGACGCAAATCAGCTGGATGCTCAGCATAGGCAGTCCCGAAGCGCCGGAAAATGAAGCTGCTCCTTCTCCGGCGCAGTGTCCAGATAAAAGCCGTTCCCAGGCTCCGCGCCTGCTCGCGTTAAGGCGGCGCGGACGGTCTCCCTGGCAAGAGAGGGGCTGTTATTCTCGCGGCTCAAATGGCCGAGTACAATGCTGCTTGTTCCGCTTTCAAAAAGCGCTGTGGCAAGCTGGGCGCAGGCCTCGTTGGAGAGATGGCCGTGTTCCGAGAGAATACGGCGCTTGAGCATTGCAGGATAGGGGCCGTCTCTGAGCGTGTCGGGGTCGTGGTTTGCCTCAATCAGCGCGGCGCTCACGCCTGAAAGCCCTTCGAGCACCTCTTGGGTCACGTGCCCCAGGTCTGTGCAGAGGCCAAAGGAGGCATCCGCACAGGTCAGCCGGTAACCCACGCTCTCCGGTGTGTCGTGAGGTGTGCGAAAGGGTAAAACAGAAAAGGCACCGATTTGCTCGTCCTGTCCGGGAATGAGCAGATTCAAATAAGCTTCCACCCCCGCAATTGACCAGCACAGATGGTTGGCAACAGTGCGCGGGGCAAAAATTGGTATCTCGTGATGTTTGAGCAAGGTTTTTAGGCCGTTCACATGGTCTGTGTGCTCATGGGTGATGAAGATTCCGGAAAGCTGAGCCACAGAGAGACCCAGCTGAGAGAGGGCTGTCGTAATGCGCTTTGCGGAGATTCCGGCATCAATCAGTACTGCGGTGTCCCCCTCTGTGACCAGGGTGCAGTTGCCGGATGAGCCACTTGCCAGAGTAAGAATTTCCATGGAGAAGGTCCTTTCCAGACGCAGGAAAGGCAAAACGACTCTGCCCCGCTTAAAAGGAGGTACGTTTTGCCTTGTGCCGGGACTTATTGAAATCCACCTGTTTAAACAAGCTTTAGCCTGCCAATTAGGGATAACGGCGGATGATATGGTTTTTGTGAAGTTATACGACGGCAGGAGCTGCACAGTCGTCGGGGTCAAGAACGCAGACAATGTCTGCGCCCAGGGCACGGAGCTTGCCGACAAAGTCCTGATAGCCGCGCTCAATGTATTCGATGTCCTCAACAACGGTTTCTCCCCGGGCGGAGAGGCCCGCAATGACGACAGCCGCGCCCGCGCGTAGGTCACAAGCGGCAACAGGCGCACCGGTGAGGTAGGGAACACCCTCGATAACAGCTGTTTTCCCGTCTACCTGAACCTCGGCGCCCATTTTCTTGAGCTCGGAAATGTATTTGTAGCGGTTGTCCCAAACGGCCTCTGTGACAACGCTCGTTCCTTCGGCCAAGCAGAGCACGGTAGAAATCTGGGGCTGCATGTCCGTGGGGAAGCCGGGGTAGGGCTGGGTTTTGACATTTGCCCGCAGGAGCTTGTTCTGCCGGCGGACGACGATGTAGTCTGCAAATTCGTCCACTTCAACGCCCATCTCGCGCAGTTTTGCGCTGATGCAGTCCAAGTGTTTGGGAATCACGTTTTTGACCACGACCTCGCCGCCGGCAGCGGCAACAGCCGCCATATAGGTGCCCGCTTCAATCTGGTCGGGTATGATGGAATAGCTACCACCGTGGAGCGTTTCAACGCCGTAAATCTTTATTGTGTCCGTTCCTGCGCCGCGAATGTCAGCACCCATGGAGTTTAGGAAGTTTGCAAGATCGACAATGTGCGGCTCTCTGGCGGCGTTTTCGATTGTGGTTCGGCCCTGTGCCTTGGCTGCTGCAATCATGATGTTCATGGTTGCGCCGACAGAGACCTTGTCCAGATAAATCTTTGTGCCGGTCAAGACGCCATCAGGGGCGTCGGCATAGATAAAGCCGCCGCGCACCTCAACCTGAGCGCCCAGGGCAGTCATGCCCTTAATGTGCTGGTCGATGGGGCGAACGCCGAAGTTGCAGCCGCCGGGCATGGTTGTTTTTGCAAAGCCAAAACGGCCGAGCATCGCGCCGATGAAGTAATAGGATGCGCGAATCTTGCGCATCAGCTCATAGGGTGCGCCGTCTCGGCGTAGGCTGGTACAGTCGATTTCCACTGTGTTTTGGTTGATATTGCGTATAGTTGCGCCCATCTCAGCCAGGATGGTAAGCAGCATGTCTGTGTCGCTAATCCGCGGAATGTTTTCAATCCGGCAGATGCCTTCGACCATTAAGGCCGCGGGAATAATGGCGACGGCGGCGTTTTTTGCACCGCTGATTTCAACCTCGCCATAAAGGGGCTTTCCGCCCTGAATCACATATTTATCCAAAAAATACACCTTCCCATAACGAGAAAATCTAAGCTCTATATGATGTATGATACCCGAACTACGAAAGAATAGCCCAAATATTCAAGCAAAAAATCGAGATGATTCTTCCAAAAAAGAATGCAAGAAAAACCCAATCCCTGCCAAATAAAAACAGATGACATCATGACTGTTTCCGCGAAAAAAGACCTGCTTCTATCGCCTATGTACACCGCAGTCGTAGCTATAATAACATATTGATTACAAAAATACAACAAAAAATAAATTCATGGCATTTTAGCCAGGGATTACCGGAGCAGTCGAAAACGTACGTTCTCAGGAGGTGCCTTCAAACTGCTCTGCTCGCATTGTTTCGGCGTCGAAGTAGTAGATGCCGGAGTCTGTACCGATATGCCAGATGGGTCTGAGGGTGCAGCTTCCCGAAACCGCGGGATACATATAGTATTCGACCTCCAGGCTGCTGATTTCGCTGCAGACGATACCCTTTTCATGAATCGCTTCGAGAAAGCTCATCAGAATTGTCACTCCGTCCGGATAGTGCTCGGAGGGCAGGATGGCCTCCTTGATATCCAGCGGGCGCGAGCCCTGGATAGCGACCTGGTAGTCCGTAATAAAATCGACGATGAGCTGGGCGTTCCGGACCGGGGTTCCGTAGTAGGAAACAAGATAGGTCAGGGTGTTGCCGTCTTCCCCGGAAACCGTGGGGGCGTCGGCGACGTCAAGCTTCAGCTTTTTAATTGCGGCCTTTGCGATGGTCTCCAGCTCGTGCCGCGCATTCCCGGCATCCACGTTTAAAATGATTTCAAACTCTCCTGTTCCCCGGAAGCGGGCCTCACCGTTTTTTCCCCGATAGTAATAGACATTCCCACCCAAGTCCTGCCACTCACTGCGGCCAAGGAGGGCGGAAATCATACGTTTTTCGGATTCTGATTCCCGCTTCAGGTAAAGCTGAGGCGGGACGTCCTCCGGCAGCGTAACACTGGGGGAGAGCAGGATTCCGTTGCTCTCAAGCACGGCCTCCAGAGCCTCCCGCTGAAATCGAGCGACACTTTTTTCCTCCCGAACCTCCCCGATGACAATCACGGCCAGAAAGAGGTTAACCAGCACAAGGAGAAGAAGTACAAAGTTTTTTATAAGAGACTTTTCCAAGCTGTCCTCCTTCCGTCTTTGTCAGGATTTAAAGCGAATCCAGTTCCAATCAACGGAATCCAGATTGTCCCGATACACGAGAACCGGCTCTCCACCCTCCACCGTTGCAAGGGCCACCGCCTGTTTTTCCGGGATTGCGGAAAGGCTGCTGTCGGAGAGGCTATAGTTCCGGAAATAGATTTCGGCGCGCAAGAGGCTACCCTCCACAAATTGAAAGCTTGCAGCATATTCGTTACCGGGCAGCATTACCGGTACACCGTTCAGGTAATAGAGGAAATTTATCGTGACGGAAGAGTCTGTATGCCGAAGGCCCGAGAGGACAAGCTCCCCCTCGCCTGCGTACTCGGAAAGGGTGTTTTGCACAATGCCGTCGCAAAAGGAAATCAGCTCATTGACGGTTGGGGCTTCCCCCTCGCCGGAGACGCGCAAGGCCTTCTCTTGAGCGGAGAAGATGATGCGTCCCGAGGAGCCGATGCGCAGGTTTTTCTCCCCGTCCACATAAACGGCAGAGCCGTCTACCTCGGGGTACTGGGAGGCTGCGGGGCTCATGCCGAACTGACTGAGAATCAGGGCGCTGGCGTCCGTGTCCCGCAGGGGGTTGGTAGCCGTGACGGCGCGCAGCTGGGTGGACTCATGGGAGAAGATGAAATAGGGATCGAGCATCTCGTATTCCGCCCCCAACTGAAAGGCAAACTCGGCGTTGCCCAGGGGGAACTGCGCAATCTTTTCCCGCAGAGAGGAGAAGGTTTGAGGGAGGCGGCTGCTGTAAATTTTGCCGGTGGCGCTGTCAATAAAGCAGAGGGAAAGCGCATCCTCCACACCGCTGAGAAACAGCCTGCGGGCAGCCTTTCCCGCCATTTCGTCTTTAAGCGCCGTGCCCAGCCCGGTGGCAATGCTCTCCAGAGGCTGGGGGTAGAGGTAGTCAAAAAAGACGCCGATGCCGGAGAGCGCCGCCTGGAAGTCCTCCGCCGAAAGCTCTGTTAGCTTTTCAGCCGAGCCCAAGGCCTCGCCCAAATAGGCAGAAAACTGAGCGGAGAGCCTCTGCTTGCCGTCGTTGTCATACTTGAGAGCGTAATGGGAGCCATCCTCACCGGTCAGCAGCAGAAAAACGGGCGTTGTCGTGCCGCCGTAGCTGGCGGGGGGCCTTGTGCCGGATTCCCGAGTGGCAGTCTGCTCGCCTTGCAGCGTAATTCTCAGAAGAAGCAGGATGGCAGAAAGGGCGAGCAGAAGGATGACAAAACTTTTTGCCATGTCGACGAGCCTGGCCTTAGCTGTCATTTCGGGGGCCCTCCACAGGTAGGGTCACTGTAATGACCGTACCCTTTCCCTGGCGGCTGGAGAGGCTGATGTTGCCCTCGTGCCGTGTGACAATTTCCTTTGCGATGGCAAGACCCAGACCCGTTCCGCCGGAATCCCGGCTTCTGGCCTTGTCTACCCGATAAAAGCGGTCAAAGACTTTGGCGGCGTCCTCACTGGGGATGCCGATGCCGTTGTCCCGAACGGAAAACCAGACGGCGTTGTCCTTTCGGCCGGCGGTCAGGGTAACGCTGCCTCCGTCGCGAGTGTATTTAATCGCGTTTGAAACCATGTTAATCAGCACCTGCTCCAGACGCGCCCTGTCGCCCACAATATCTGGGAGGGGGCTCGTTACATCCAAGGTGAAGCGGTGACGGTGCTTTTGCGCCTCCAGCAGCATGGCGTTATAGACGTCCTGCAGGGACTGCTCAAAGGGGAAGCGCTCAAAGAAAAACTCAATGCTGCCCGCATCAAAGCGGGAGAGCATCAAAAGGTCTTGGACGATACTGGCCATGCGGTCGCTTTCCCGGACGATGACGCCCAGGAAGTCCTGCTCGGTCTCCGGGGAAAGCCCCTCAGCGTCCTGAAGGGTCTCCGCATAGCTGCGGATGCTTGTGATGGGGGTGCGCAACTCATGGGAGACGTTTGCAACAAACTCTCGGCGCATGGCCTCGGACTTTTTTAGGTCGTCCAGAGTGGTCTCCAGGCGCTCTGCCATGCCGTTAAAGGTGCTGGTCAGAACGCCGATTTCATCCTTTGCAGAAGAGTCTGGCTTTGAGGAAAAGTCTCCCGCTGCCACCCGTTCGGCAGCTCTCGTCAGGCTGAGAATGGGGCGCACCATGGCCTTTGCCAGAAGAAGGCTCAGAAGGGCGGAGATCGTCATGCCGACCAGCAGCGCCCGCACGAGAATGCCGATTAAGGCGGTGCTGAGATTTGTGACGGCTGCCTTGTTGTCCTTGATGTAGACAATATAATCCGCACGCTCTGTCTCGATGGGAAGGGCAACGTCCATATAGGAGGCGCCATAATCGCTGAAATAGCCCGCCTCGCCGTCGATTGCCGTGAGGATGTTCGGCGTGGTGGCAAGCTGCCCGTTCTCCGGGGTGGAGCCGACGAGAACCCTGCCTGTGCTGCCGGAGAGGATGTAGCAGGCTCTTGTGCTGGAGTCCAGACCCAGCTGGCTGGAATGTGCCTGTAGGATTGTAAATAGGTTCTCGGCGGCGGTTTCGGTTTCCGCCTGTGCATAAAGCTCTGTGACCAAATCCGGGTCCTCAAAGACAGTTTTCATCTTTAAAAAAAAGTCGTCCAAGTAAAAGGAGCGGATTTCGTTCATCAGAAAGGCGCCGACAACCGCCACGAGAGACATGACCAAAAGGAGTATGATTAAAACAAGCTTTGTGTACAAGCTCTTGTTCATTGAAACCTCCGCAAAAAAGCATTGTTCGGGAAGGCCAGGAAGCCGGGCCGCCTATTCGCTGAAATAATAGCCCACGCCCCGCTTGGTCATCACGTATTCCGGCTCGGCGGGGTTGTCCTCCAGCTTTTCCCGCAGACGGCGCACCGCAACGTCCACAGTCCGCAGGTCGCCGAAGTAGTCGTACTGCCAGACCTCTGTCATCAGCTGCTCCCGGGAGACGACCCTGCCGGGGGAGGAGGCCAGAAATTTAATCAGCTCATACTCCCGGGTGGTTAGTTCCAGCGCCTTGCCGCATTTGAACACCGTGTGCCGGTCAAAATCAATGACAATCTCCCGGCAGTTCTTCGTCTCACCCGTGCCCGCCTGGGGCAGAGCCTCCGAGGAGGCCAGACGACGCATATTGGCCTTGACCCGTGCCAAAAGCTCCCGCAGGGAAAAGGGCTTTGTGATATAGTCATCTGCCCCCAGCTCAAGACCCAGAACCTTGTCCGTCTCATCCTCCCGGGCGGTAAGCATGATGATGGGCACGTTGTCACCCTCTGCCCGCAGCGCCTTGCAGACCGCGAAGCCGTCCATGTGGGGGAGCATCACGTCCAGAAGAATCAAATCGGGGTTTTTCTCCCGGGCAAGCCGCAGACCGTCCTGCCCGTCATAGGCGCAGATGGTCTGGTATTCTGCCTTTTCAAGGTTAAATTTCAGGATATCAACGATCGACTTTTCATCGTCTACAATTAAAACTGTTTTCGCCATAGTTTCAGTTCCTTTCACTGGGAAATATGTGATAAACCGAGGATGTGAGAAAGGGGCGGAGCACTATTTCAGTAGCTGCCTTGCCTTGAGGATGGCAAGCGCAGTTTTTGCGTCTGCCAGCTGGTTTTCCATGACCATTTCAAACAGCTCATCGATGTGAATGCGCTCCACATCCAAGAATTCGTTGGTGTCGGGATGGGGAATGCCGAAGTGTAGTCCCTGCGCCAGATAGAGATAGAGCGTCTCCCGGCTGTAGCCCGGGGAGGGGTAGAGCTTGCCCAAAAAGGTGTAGCTGTCCGCTGTGATGCCCGTTTCCTCTGAAAGCTCGCGCACGGCGCAGTCGAGAGGTTCTTCTCCCTTTTCCAGTTTGCCAGCCGGAACCTCCAGCATGTGCTCGCCAAAGGGATAGCGGAACTGGCGGACGCAGTAAACATAGCCGTCCTGATCAATGGGCAGAACGGTGACACCGCCGGGGTGTTCCACAACCTCCCGCAGGGTCTCATCGCCGTTTGCCAGAGAAACCCGGTCGAGCCTCGTGTTGACAATCAGCCCCCGGTATCCGTTTATAGTGTGAATGAGCCGTTCCGTATAATCCATGTGGCGACCTCCATCGATAAAATCTGGCAGAAAAGCAGTTTTCCACCCATTATATTCAGATTATTATAGCATAAGACGCACAGTATTTCCAGTTATTTTAACTGGCTTTTCCCCTGTGACTAAAGTACAATGTTTTTGACGGTTTAAAACGTCGAAAGAAGAGGTGGAGGCAGCTATGAAGGTGTATCTGGTGAGTCCGGGACTGGTTGTTCTGGAGGCGGAAGAAGGAGAGAGAGAGGCAACGGAGGCCATGGACAGAGAGGTTTCCGCAGCCTTAGAGAAGGAAGGGCTTTCTCCCTGGGGCTCTGTGGAGCTGGAGCAATTTACATATCGTGGTCGCAGACTGATTTTTGCCAAGCCCATCCGGGTGTTCATCCCGGATTTTTTACGTTTGCTAAATTGAAAACTTATTTTAAATTGTCTCCCTTTTTGTGTGTACAGGCTTGACAAGCGTGCTATAATTACAGAGCAGTATATGGAGGAAAGGGGGGCTTTGCCATGTCGCCGAAGGCATCCGGCGTGAAGGTAATCGCGCAGAACAGAAAGGCGTTTCACGACTACTTTGTTTTGGAGCGCTTCGAGGCCGGAATCGAGCTTTGCGGCACAGAGGTCAAGTCCATCCGCGCTGGCACCCTGAACCTGAAGGAAAGCTACTGCACGATTAAGGACGGAGAAATCTTCGTCCGGTCCATGCACGTCAGCCCCTATGAAAAGGGCAACATCTTTAACCGCGACCCCATGCGTCCCCGCAGACTGCTGATGCACAAGAGCGAAATTGTAAAGCTTTTCGCCAGAGTCAAGCAGGACGGCCTGACCCTTGTGCCCCTGTCGGTGTATTTTAAGGACAGCCGTGTCAAGCTGGAAATTGGCCTCTGCCAGGGTAAAAAAATGCGCGATAAGCGGCAGACCGAGTCGGCAAGGGGTGCTGAGCGGGAGATGGAACGTGCAATCAAGGAGCGCAAGTAAAATCAGCGAAAGGGATTTTTGAATGATGGCAAATCCGATTGTAACCATTGAAATGGAAGACGGCGGCGTAATCCGTGCAGAGCTCTATCCCGAGCTTGCCCCCAACACCGTCAATAACTTTATCTCCCTGGTAAAAAAGGGCTTTTATGACGGCGTGATTTTCCACAGAGTCATCCATGGCTTTATGCTCCAGGGCGGCGACCCCGATGGCACCGGCATGGGCGGCCCCGGCTACAGCATCAAGGGCGAATTCACCGGAAACGGCTTTAAAAACGACTTAAAGCACGAGCCCGGTGTTCTGTCCATGGCGAGAACCATGATTCCCAACTCCGGCGGCAGCCAGTTTTTCGTCATGCACAAGTCCGCCAGCCACTTAAACGGCCAGTACGCCGGCTTTGGTAAGGTCATTGAGGGCATGGATGTTGTGAATGCAATTGCCGAAACAGACTGCGATATGGGCGACAGGCCCAAGCACGACCAGCGGATGAAAACCGTCACGGTAGACACCTTCGGCGTGGAGTATCCCGAGCCGGAA
>CAYXNK010000036.1:0-1313 GCA_964466395.1 uncultured Oscillospiraceae bacterium
TTCCTTCTTTCCTATTTTCCTTGTTCCAATAAATGAGTGGCTATTTATCGACCTGATTCTCGGCAAAAATCTTACAAAATGCATAATACATTAAAAAAGCAAAGATAATCGCGCGATACAATTATACAGAATTGAAAATATCCTGTCAACATTGAAAGCGGGGATGTGTCCATTTTCGGCAGAAATGAGAACAACTCCAATGAATTGGACAGAGTTTGAAGCGTTTTGTCTATAAATCGGTTTCTCTGTTGAAGGCGTGGCCGATCATAAAAAAGTCCGCACAAGCACTATGTGTTTATGCGGACTGGGGCGTTATTTTTAGGTAAACGCGAAAGCAAGCCCGAATGCCGGAAACATTGACCGGCAAGCCGCCCGATTTACATGAGGCCGGCATCCTTCAGCAGGGATTTTACAATAACCATGCGCTGAATCTGGTTGGTTCCCTCGAACAGCTGACCGATCTTGGTGTTACGGTAGATGATTTCGATGGGATACTCCTTGCTGTAACCGTTGCCGCCGAATATCTGGATGGCGTTTGAAGCAATCTGACCGCAGGCATCAGAGGACATGGTCTTAGAAGCGGAGGAGATGGCGCTGTTGATTTCGCCGGCGTCGATCATGGCAGCAGCCTTATAGGCCAGTGCACGGCTGGCTTCGTACTGAATCTCCATGTCGGCAATCATAAACTGGATGGACTGATTCTGTAGAATCGGCTGACCGAAGGTAAAGCGGGTTGTGGCGTATTCGATGCACTTGTCGATGCAGCTCTTCATTGCGCCGCAGGTGGCGGCACCCACGCCGGCGGGACGAGTGATATCGAAGGTGGACATGGCAATCTTGAAGCCCTGGCCTTCCTTGCCAACCAGATTGTTAGCGGGAACACGGACGTTTTCAAAGATGACCTCGGTGGTGTTGGACAGGCGGATGCCCAGCTTGTCCTCTTCCTTACCGACGGAGATACCCTCGCGTGTGCGCTCAACGATGAAGCAGGACATGCTGCGGGAGCCGGCGCCTGGATCTGTGACCGCAAAAACAACATAGATGCTGGCAAGTGCGCCGTTTGTGATGTAAGCCTTGGTGCCGTTGATGACCCAATCGTCGCCGTCCTTCACAGCGTTGGTGCGGCCATTAAGTACGTCGGAGCCTGCGTCGGCCTCTGTCAGAGCGAAGGCGGCAAGATGGCCGTCGACCAGATATTTGCCGAACATTTCTTTCTGCTCCTGGGTTCCGAAAAGATTAATCGGGGTGTAAGACAGGCTGTTTGCGCCGATGGTGGTAGCAAAGCCGAGGTCCTGATAGGCGATTTCTTCAAG
>CAYXNK010000036.1:1413-14568 GCA_964466395.1 uncultured Oscillospiraceae bacterium
CCGGGCAAAAGCAACGTTTGCCAATAAAAACAATGTTAAAAACTTGACAGGTCACATTCAATTCATTATACTTCAAATCTGATCATTTTGCAATGGGTTTAGTGAAATAATCATATTGTTTTTGTCATATAAATTAGCTATAAATTCTGACACATCATTTTAGAATTATGTATAAAACTTACAGTTAATAAAATGCACCCATTGCGTTAGCCTATAGGTTATTCCCACCAGATGCCCCATAATGGCGAGTGAAGATGCTATTGACAGTCTATGTGCCTCTATGAGAAAATTGTTAGAATCAGAAAGAGAGTCCGTCTAAATTTTTCAATTTTTGACGGTGGGAGGGACAAGGATGGCATTTTGCAACCAGTGCGGGACGAGGCTGCCCGGAGACGCGGTTTTTTGCCCAAACTGCGGCGGAATCCCAGAAGAGCAGTCTCTATCGCCAGCTGTTCGGGAGCAGAAAGGGTCGGCAGGCGGCGCTGCAAAAAAAAATGGCAGCACGGGCAGAAACCCCATCGTGCTGACCCTGTCCGTCCTAGCTGTTTTTTTGGTCGCTGCAACAGTTTTTCTGTGGAGCCGCGCCGAAAATGGCCACTTCTCCCCTGTCCCCCGGCCCACAAAGCCATCAGGAGCGATTTCCGGCTCGGGCTATGTGGAACAGAGCCGCTACTACGTCACTGTAAACGGTGCGGAACAGTTTACGGATTTGGATGGGGAAAGCGCTCTGCGGATTTACTTTGAATTCACAAACGAAAATCGGGACGCCTCCTCTATTTCTTCGGCGGCTGCCCTACGGGTTCAGGCCAGCCAGGACGGCAAGGACTTAGCGATTGCCTATTCCATAGACAATGAAGCCGTGAACGCCGCCGGCCTTTCCGTCCGCCCCGGTGTAATGATTCAATGCGGTGCGTCATTTAAATATAAGCCCGGCGGGGGTGTTGTCGATGTGAGCATCTTCGGCCGTAGGGAGGACAAGGCCGGCGGGCTTGTTTCCGCCACATATCTGCCCGAGAGCCTGCCGGGGGCGCCGCCCGCCTTCATAGCAAGCCCGGTAGATGCGCCGGATTGGACGGAGGGGCTCTCCCACCAGGGGGAGATTTCTTATCACTTCGTCTCTATTTATGACGCTGTGTCTATACGGGATATTCACGGCAATCCGGCAATCAGGATTAACTATACCTTCACCAACGGCAGTGCAGAGGAAATTAGCATGAACGAGGCGCTTTCTTCGATGGCCTATCAGGATGGTATTCAGCTGAGCCCCAGCTATACGGAGCCAGAGCTGGAGCAGGACGCTGCCTATTACGAGAACGTGGCGCCCGGGGATACGGTGCTCACCTCCCGGGTGTTCCGCCAGAGAAACATCCGTTCCCCAGTGGAAGCGTCGGTGAAGCCGAAGTCCTCCGAAAAAGATGGTGCCGTGGGCAGGGTTTTTGAAATTCGCTGAGGCGGAATATCCGTCCAAAATTCTCAGGCCTTTTTCAGCGCCAGAACGGCAGCGATGGCCTCACGGATGTTCTTGACCGGGAGCAGCTCCAGTCCGGGAGGAGACTTCACCTCTCCCTTGGCATGGGCGGGGATGATGCAGCGGGAAAAGCCCAGGCGAGCCGTCTCTGCCAGGCGCTGGTTCAAGGCACTGACACTGCGGATTTCTCCGGTCAGACCTACCTCGCCAATGGCGGCCAGCTTGCCGTCAATGGGCAGATCCCGGTAGCTGGAAGCGATGGCCAGCACCGTTGCCAAATCTGCTGCCGGCTCCGAGAGCTCCAAACCGCCGATGACATTGATATAGGCGTCGCAGCCCCCTACGGCAAGGCCGCCGCGCTTTTCTAAAACCGCCAGCAGCAGAGCGGCGCGATTGTAGTCAATGCCGTTGCAGTTGCGCCGGGGGGCGTTGAGGCTGCTGGGGGCGACCAGTGCCTGAATCTCCGCGAGAATGGGACGGCTGCCCTCCATGACACAGGTGACACAGGTGCCGGGGCTGCCCTCTGGTCTGCCGGAGAGCAGGGATTCCGAGGGGTTTTTAACTTCCCGGAGTCCTTCGTCCCCCATCTCAAAGACACCAATCTCGTTGGTGGAACCAAAGCGGTTTTTTGCCGCCCGCAAAATACGGTAGGACAGGCTGCGCTCGCCCTCGAAATAGAGCACGCAGTCCACCATGTGCTCTAAGACCTTGGGCCCTGCGATGGCGCCCTCCTTGTTCACATGACCGATGACAAAGGCTGTGACCCCGACGGCCTTGGCAAGGCGCATAATCGCCATAGTACAGTCCCGCACCTGGGTCACACTGCCCGGGCCGGAGCTTAAATCCGGGTTATACATGGTCTGCACAGAGTCGATAATCAGCACGTCGGGGCTTAGCTCCTCCACCGCTGTGATAATCTCCTGCAACTCGGTTTCCGCGAGGACATAGAGCCCGTCGGCGTCCACACCCAGACGCTCAGCGCGCAGCTTGAGCTGACGTTTGCTCTCCTCACCGGTGACATATAAAATTTTTTTGCTTTTTCCCGTCGTGCCGCAAAATTGCAGCATCAGGGTGGACTTTCCCACCCCCGGCGCACCGCCCACGAGAACCAGGGAGCCGCGGACAGCGCCGCCGCCCAGTACCCTGTCAAACTCGCCGTAGCCCGTGGAAAAACGCATCTCATCCTCCGAGGAGAGGGCGGCGAGCTTTTCGGGATTGTTTTTCAGCGCCTTTATGCGGACGCCTGCCGCGCCGGATTTGGACTTTTGCTCCACCGGCGCCTCAACCATGGTGTTCCAGACGCCGCAGGAGGGGCAGCGCCCTGTCCATTTGGGGGTGTCGTAGCCGCAGTCCGTGCAGAAAAATGCTGTTTTTGATTTCATATGTAAGTCCTCTGAATCATTTGTTTTCCGCAAGATATTGCAGATAGGCGCAGCAAAGGGTTGCCGCAATTTTGAGCCTGTAGTCCCCTGTGTCCAGGAGCTTTGCCTCCTCACAGTTAGAGAGAAAGCCGCATTCCACCAGCACCGCGGGGCAGGAAATGTTTTTATAAATATAAATTGTGTTGGCGACCGGAACCGCTAGACGCCGGTTTCCGGGATAGAGGGTTTCACTTAGCCCCGCCTGCACCATAACCGCAAGGCTGTCGCTGCCATCGTTTTTGGCGTAAAAGGCCTGCGGCCCTCGGGGGGACTTGTGGGGAAAGAAGTTCTGGTGAACGCTCATGAGCACGCCGTTGGGGACGCTGTTAATCAGCTCCACCCGCTGCTTCTGGTCGAACTTTTTCATCTTCGAAATTGTAGTGGCTTCCGGCGGGTAATCAATTTCCTCACTGCTGCGGGTGAGGACGAAATCTGTCCCAGTAAGCCCGGCTAGGGCGGCAAGCCGCAGGGAAATATCCAAATTGATAACGCTTTCCCGGGTGCCCGTCACTGAGACAGCACCCCCGTCCGCCCCGCCGTGTCCGGCGTCAATCACGAGAATCGACCGGTCTGTCTTCATTGACGGATGGGCAAAGGGCATTTTTCCTTCCTCCTGAAGCAGAAAGAGGACAGCCAGCAGAAGGATTATGGAAATTAGAATATAGAAGAGAACTTGGCTCACCTTAAGGCTTTTTTTCATGGCAATCACCTCTTTCCATATGTATGGAAAAGAGACGGAGCCTATGCAAAACTTGATGGATTCAATGAAGGGGTGCACAGCCATTATATAGGCAGAGGGCGGCACAAGTCAAATGTAAAGACCCGGACAGACAAGTCCGGGTCTTTACATTTGGTTGATATACCATAGGCGCAAAGCGCCGTTATGGGATATGCATCTAAATCCGTATAATGTCCGCTTTCGGGACATTATACTTTCAACTCAGTTTCGCTTTGGACGATGAGCTGGGAATACTTCTCCAGAACCGGGGCAACCTCCTGCTCAAAAAATTCCGTGACCTGCTGTGGAGAGCGGCCCACATATTTGGAGGCGTCCATGTTCTTGCGGATTTCCTCCTCAGTGAGGGCAAAAATGGGGTCTGCGGCAATGCGGGAGAGTAAGTCGTTGGGCAGACCCTGCTCCTTGACCACGGCGCCGGCGGCGATGGAGTGGATGCGAATCTGCTCGTGGAGCACCTGACGGTCGCCCCCTTTTTTCACGGCGTCCATCATAATGTTCTCCGTTGCCATAAAGGGAAGCTCCTCGGCCAAATGCTTTTCGATGACCTTCTCATAGACCCGGATGTCCGAAGCCACGTTGAGGTAGATGTTCAGGATTGCATCTACAGCCAGGAAGGCCTCAGGAACAGCAATGCGCTTATTGGCAGAGTCATCCAAGGTGCGTTCAAACCACTGGTTATAGGCTGTCATAGCCGGGTTCTGTGCGTCCGCTATCACATAGCGCGCCAGGGAGCAAATGCGCTCACAACGCATAGGGTTGCGTTTATAGGGCATGGCAGAGGAACCGATTTGATTGGATTCAAAGGGCTCCTCCAGTTCCTTGAGATGGGAGAGCAGGCGCATATCCGTTGCAAACTTTCCGGCGCTCTGGGCAATGCCGGAGAGGGTGGCGAGAATCGCTGCGTCAATCTTCCGGGAATAGGTCTGACCTGAGACGGGGACGCAGCCCTCAAAGCCCATTTCCGCGGCAATCAGCCGCTCTAGTTCCAGGCACCTTGCGTCATCGCCGTTAAACAACTCCAAAAAGCTTGCCTGGGTGCCGGTGGTACCCTTGGAGCCCAAAAGCCGCAGGGAGTCGATGCGGTAATCCAGCTCATCCAAATCATAGAGCAAATCCTGCACCCAAAGGGTCGCGCGCTTGCCCACCGTAGTGAGCTGGGCAGGCTGGAAGTGCGTAAAGCCCAGGGTGGGCAGCGCCTTATATTTCTCCGCAAAAATTGAGAGCCGGTGAATGACGTTTACGAGCTTCCGGCGAATGAGCAGGAGTCCTTCCCGCATGATGATGATATCGGTGTTGTCGCCCACATAGCAGCTGGTTGCGCCCAAGTGGATGATGGGCATGGCCTTTGGGCAGTGCTTTCCGAAGGCGTGGACATGAGCCATCACATCGTGGCGGAGCTTTTTTTCCATTTCGGCGGCATATTCATAGTCAATCTGTCCGGCAGCGGCCTCCATCTCGTCAATCTGTTCCTGGGAGACGGGCAGACCAAGCTGCATCTCCGCCCGAGCCAGAGCGATCCAAAGCCTGTGCCAGGTGGTGAATTTCTTATCCGGAGAGAAGATGTATTGCATTTCTTCGCTGGCGTAGCGGGCGTTAAAGGGCGACTCATAGGTGTTTTTCATCAGTAGTAATCCATTCCTTTCCCACAAGCGGAAGTCAGGCCTTCAGGAAGCCTTCGAGTCTGTCCAGACCTTCCTTGATGTTTTCCATGGAGGTGGCATAGGTCCAGCGGACAAAGCCGGGCGCGCCAAAGCTTGCGCAGGGCACAACGGCGACCTTCGCACTCTCCAAAAAGGCAACGGCAAAGTCCTCGTCATTTTGAATGAGCTTGCCGCCCAGCGTCTTTCCGATTAGCTTTTCCAGCTTCATCATGATATAAAAGGCACCGTCCGGTTTGATGCAGCTCACATCGGGGATGGAGTTCATCCGCTCCACAAGGTAATTGCGCCGGGCTTCAAAGACCTTCTGCATTTCCTTGACGCTCTCCTGGGGGCCGGACAGAGCCTCGGCCGCTGCAAGCTGGTTCATGGTGCCGGGGGCGCCGGTGGAGTGGCTTAAATAGTTTGCCATCACCTTTGAAATTTCGGGGCTGGCTGCCGCATAGCCGATTCTCCAGCCGGTCATGGCGTAGCTTTTGGAGACGCCAGTAATCAGGATGCTTCTCTCATAGGCGTCTTGGGAAAGGGTAGCGATGCTGACAAATTCCTTGTCGTCGTAGACAAGGCTGCTGTAAATCTCATCGGCGATGATATACAGGTCGTTTTCCCGGCAGACCTCGGCAAGCGACAGAAGCTCCTCACGGCAATAGAGCATTCCCGTAGGGTTTGAGGGGTTATTGAGAAGGACGGCCTTGGTCTTGGGGGTTACAGCGGCCGCCAGCTGCTGGGGGCTAATCTTAAAGTGCTGTGCCTCCCCTGCCTCGACGATGACGGGCGTTCCGCCGGCCATCAAAATCATCTCATAGTAGCTAATCCAAAAGGGTGCGGGGAGAATCACCTCGTCTCCGGGATTTACAAGAGCCTGGAGTGCGATATAGACGCTGTGCTTTGCGCCGCTGGCAATGGTAATCTGGCTAAAGTTATAATCCAGGCCAAAGTCCGCCTTCAACCGCGCACTGGCAGCCTGACGCAGCTCCAAAAGACCTGCGGCGGGGGTATACTTGGTCTTTCCTTCGCCGATTGCTCGGACTGCTGCGGCTTTGATGGGTTCCGGCGTATCAAAATCGGGTTCACCGGCGCCAAAGCCTATGACGTCGTGCCCCTCGGCACGCATCTGCTTTGCAAGGGCGTCTACTGCGAGGGTTGTGGAAGCTCTGACCTTTGATGCTGTTCTTGACAGATCCTTCATATCTGCACCATCCCAAAAAGAAGTTTGAAATAATTATAAGCCGTATCCGTTATCTTGGCAAGCGGAATTCTGTCTTTTCCCCCTAATAACCAATAAAATGAAATTAAGAAAAGCTCACTCATGCAAAATCACGTCTTGAGACCTTACGCAACATCGCACTTCCCTTTGTGCGGTGTTGCACCAGAATTTCCCCGGGACTTGCACATAAAAAAAGAGAACGGGAGGAGAATCCGTTCTCTTTTTTGAGGATATTGCCCGTGTGTATGAGGAGAAGTGTTTGTTATTTGTGTTCTTCCGGGTGGCAAACGCCGGAAGATGAGCAGCCGGCACAGCTGCTGCAGGAGGAGCAGGAGCCCTTTTTCCGCAGTCCCAAAACGATGAGAACCAGGGCAATAAGGAGAACTCCGCCCACTAGGATTGTGCTGAGATTATTCATGAGAAACGCTAACATGTTATTCAACCACCTTTTATTTCAGCTGTTTCTTATAAGGATTTTTACGGAAGAGCAGGAAGAGCAGTGCGCCAAGGACAGCAAGAGAGATTGCGGTCCAGACAGTGAAACTGCCGCCTGTTACAAGCAGTCCCAGCTGATAGACGACAAGGGAAATTACATAGGCAAAGCCGGTCAGGTATCCGATTGCGCTTGCTGTCCATCTCCAGTCGTTCATTTCGCGTTTTATGGCGCCCATTGCGGCAAAGCAGGGAGCGCAGAGCAGGTTAAAAATCAAGAAGCTGTATGCGCCCAGAGCAGAGAGATCTGCCGCCAGTCCGGGGATTTCTTCGGCAGTTTCCGCAAGTCCATAGAGGATGCTGAAGGTAGCGACAATATTTTCCTTTGCCACAAGCCCTGTGATGGTTGCAACCGCCGATTTCCAGTTGCCAAAGCCCAGAGGCAGGAATACAGGAGCAATCGCGTTGCCAAAGACCTCGAGAAAGCTGGTTTGATCCCCATCAACCATAACCATTCTGCCTCCGGCGATTCCAAAGGCCTGAAGGAACCAGATAATTACGGAAGCAAGAAGAATGAGGGTTCCCGCCTTCTTTACAAAGGAGAAGGTGCGCTCCCAGGTGGTCTTTAGGATACCCTTTGCCAAGGGAATGTGATACGGGGGCAGTTCCATGACAAAGGGAGCATCATCTCCAGCAAAAAACTTGGTCTTCTTCAGGATAATGCCGGATATAATTACGGATGCAATACCGATAAAGTAAGCGGAGGTTGCAACCCAGGCGCCGCCGCCGAACAGAGATGTTGCAATCAACCCGATAATCGGAATCTTGGCGCCGCAAGGGATAAAGGAGGTGGTCATAACCGTCATGCGCCGATCCTTCTCATTTTCAATGGTACGGGAGGCCATAATGCCCGGAACCGAGCAGCCAGAGCCGATGAGTAGAGGGATAAAGCTCTTTCCGGAGAGACCGAAGCGGTGGAAAATTTTATCCATGATGAAGGCGATTCTGGCCATATAGCCAATGTCCTCCAGGATGGAGAGCAACAGGAAAAGTACCGCCATTTGGGGCAAGAAGCCCAGAACCGCGCCCACACCGGCTACAATTCCGTCGACAATCAGGCCGGAAAGCCAGGGAGCCAAGGCAATGGATTCAAACCAAGTGCTAAGACCGCCCATGGCGAAGTCTTCAACCAAAACCTCGTTGACCCAGTCCGTTCCCATCGTACCGATTGTTGAAATGGATATGTAATAGATGAGAAACATAATCAACCCAAAAATCGGAAGGGCCAAAATTCGGTTTGTGACAAAATTGTCTACCTTATCAGAAATCTTGTTTTTGCTGCCATTTTTCTTCCAGACACAGGATGAAATGATTTTTTCGACGTAATTATATCGCTCAATAGTGATGATGCTCTCGGCGTCATCTTCCATCTCCGCTTCACAGTCACGAATGTGGCTATCAATATGCTCCCAAGCCTCCGCCGGAAGCTGCAGCTCATTCAAAACCTCTTTGTCGCGTTCAAAGACCTTAACCGAATACCAACGCAAGAATTTCTCGGGAACACGCTTTTCCAGGGATTCTTCGATATGAGCAACCGCGTGCTCAACGCTGCCGGTGTAGATGGGTGGGTTCTTGGGAGAGGTGTTCTCCCTTGCAAGCTGAACCGCTGTCTGCGCAGCCTCGCTCAGACCCTCACCCTTCAGAGCCGAGGTTTCCACCACAGGGCAATTCAAAGCCTTTGAGAGCTTTTGCATATTGATTTCATCGCCGTTCTTACGGACAACATCAATCATATTCAACGCAATCATAACAGGCAGCCCAATCTCAATGAGCTGCGTAGTCAAATAAAGGTTACGCTCAATGTTCGTTGCATCAACAATATTGATGATAGCGTTAGGCTTATCACCCACAAGGTAATTACGGGTAATGACCTCTTCCGGCGAATAGGGAGAAAGGGAATAAATCCCCGGCAAGTCCTGAATCGTGACAGTTTTGTCAGATTTTAGCTTACCTTCTTTCTTTTCAACGGTAACTCCCGGCCAGTTTCCCACAAACTGGTTGCTGCCGGTCAGCTCATTGAACATTGTTGTCTTGCCACTATTGGGATTTCCGGCAAGCGCAATTTTTATGCTCATCTTCTTGAATCCTCTCCTGTTTACGAATTAGTCTAAACTAACCAGAGCGCTAAATTGAAGCGGCAATCACTGCACTTCAATCATTGCCGCATCGGACTTGCGAACCGACAGCTCATATCCCCTGACATTAATTTCAATGGGGTCTCCCAGGGGAGCAACCTTGCGCACAAAAACTTCCGCGCCTCTTGTCACGCCCATGTCCATGATACGCCTTCTGACTGCGCCCTCACCATGGAGCTTTACAATTTTTGCACTGTCGCCAACGTGAACATTCTTCAGTGTTTTCATTTGTCTCACCATCTTTCCCTGTGGCGGTTAGTCTGTTCTAACCTAGTAATAGAATAGCATTTACGAGAAAAAATGTCAATAGAAATTTGAAAATAAAATCGCAATCCGCAGATAGACCTCGCTGCGGATTGCGATTTATCATTTTGCGTTTTCCGTCAACCTCTTTTTACGGAAGGCAAGAAGCAGGGCACTGAGCAACACAACTGCCGAAACACCAAGAATAATTCCGGTGCTCAGCTCATTGCGGGCGGCTTTGGGAACAAAGTCCGGCTCAGGAGTATAGAATTCGATGATTGGCACATCCTTTGCGGCAATGTCGCTGTCTGTGGGACGGTCGAGGCTGACCCAGGCGTTCCTCCAGCCATAGAAGTAGCCGAGATAGCCCCAGGGATGGCCCTCCAAATCGGTGTAAACATGTTCAATCTTGAAATTTTCATCTGTTTCTACAGGTGTGCTGCTGAGGGGTTCCCCGGAGTTTGGGAACGTCCAGAGCATTACATTTGAAAGCTGCGAATAATCTCCTGTATAATTCCTGTATTCTCCGGCGTGGAGCATGTCAAAGCTCTCGGCGTCAAATTTGAGCACCATGTCTTCGAGTCTTGCCCAGCCGCCCTGATAGGAGCCCTCGGTTCTGGGAAGAAGGAAGCCTCCATCTTGGAAAAACTCCACATAGCCCCAAGTTTCCTTACCTAGCACATAGGAAAACTGGACGTGAAACAAATATCCGTTCTCCGCAAAGCCCAGGCTTCTGCCCCCCGGCTCCTTGAAGATTTCCAGATAGCCCGATTCTCCGTTTGTATAGAAGACTCGGTTTACATAATCACATTCATTGGCGTGGAGGAGGTAGAAGTCGTCCTCCGGCTCCCAGATAACGTCGGCGTGGGCAGCACCATCCGCCAGGGTGAAAATGATTGCCATGGAAACAAGCATGAGGCTCAATGCCGCAAGGGTTTTTTTCTTCATGGAACACGCTCCTAACAAAAATGTAATATGGCAAGGCCAGTGCAATAGGAAAATAAATTGGCAAGTAGGGAGAATAAAAAGGGGCGAGAAATCGCTTTTGTGTTGTGCTTGAGCAACAGCCATTCTGATAGAACTACCACGCTCTCAATGAGCAGCACAGAGAAAACGGAAGAGAGTAAGAGCTGCCGAACCAAGAGAAAGTGGAGCAGCACAGCAGGTGGGTTTGTGGCGATATTAATTAAAATGAGCAGCCAAAGGCTGTCTTTTTTTCTAATTCCCCATAGAAAGGCAAAGGCCAACTCCAAAATGAGTGTCAGCCCGAGGGAAATCAGCAGATTCCATACAAAATCAGGCTGCATGGAGTTTGCCTCGGAAGCCGTAATACAGGAGGATGGCGGAGATAATGGAGATTGCCACATAGCCATAGGGCATAATCAATGGATTGGGCTGTCCGGAGAGCACCGTAAAAAAGCCTAAGAACAATCCAAAGGTGGTCAATCCAAACGCGAGACCCGGGTGCGCGGGCAGAAGCCTGAAGAGACCGCCCAGGGTCAGCGGCATCGTCATGTTGAACAGGAAAACTGAGAGGATTCCCAAAGAGGGGATCCGGAAGAAAAAAAGTAGAAGAGCGGATAAAAACAGGGAGACAGAGCACGCTTTAAGCGCGCCGAAGCGGTCGGCGAGAAGTCCTCCCGCGGCTTTCCCCCCAGCAAGCGACGCCACCAGCCAGAGGGCTGTCTGACCCTCCCCTTTCCAGGGAAAACTGAGGGTCAGTCCCACATAGGAGCGGAGAAAAATCACAAGCAACAGTGAAAAAAGCGGAAAAAGCAGAAGTCGCAGCGGGAAAGACACAGGTGCTTTTTCATCGACAGCCACAAGGCCGCCATGGTCTTGAACCTCAAATAATTTGGCGGGGAGAAACAGTAAAAGAAGGCCGCAGGCCGCCATGACGCCCATTAGAACAGGCAGGGGAAAGACACTCGCTCTTCCGGCCAGGCCGCCAAAAAACAGACCTAAGGCACCGGGGGACACAAAAACGCCCAAGGCTGTAAACCGCGCTCCACTATGTTGGAGCACTTCCCTGCCCGCGCCGACGTGGAATAGTCCGTTTCCAAGGCCGGCAAGAGCAAATGGTAGGAGATTCCAGGCAGAAAAAATTGGCGCAAGGGCAAGAATCAGACAGCCGACTGCCGCAATCGGCTTGTTGCGATTTAAAATATCCGCAAAAATCCCGAACGGGAGTTGCATGGCAAAGGCAAAGAAGTTGTATGTCAATAGGCAAAGAAGCCAGTGATCTGCACCCCGGAGGCTGCCAAAAATGAAAAATGCACAGGCAAAATCAATCAAAAAGTGGACAAGAGAATACAGAGCCGTCACAAACGCGCGTCTCATGCGCCACCTCCTCCTCGGAAAACTTCTTATAAGACGGAAACGTCCGGGCAATAGTTCCATAAAAAAACCAAAACCGCTGGGCTTATCAACGGTTTTGGTTTTTGTGTGCCCGATACAGGCAAAATTGTATCATTGACGCCAGTAGCCAGAAGGCTGAAATGACCAGGGCACTGTGAAAAAAGAAATTCTGTGGCAGGATGTTAATAATCGCGTCCTCTTGAGGGTCTAGGAGCCAGCTGTCCCCCTCAAAAAATATGGAGTGAAAAAAGACAAAGGCGCGGTCAAAATTCAAAGCGAGCACAGTGCCCAAGACAGCGGGCACTGCAAGGGTGAGTACGGCAGAGCGCTTGAACAGCTGGGAACTCTCTGCTTTCATAATGTGCTTCCAAAGCAGGAAAAGCAGTCCCAAAGAGACTGTGCCCAGCAGGTAGAGGAGGTTGAAAAAGAGCTTTACGTCTGCAAAATGGGTTATCGATTGCTGGGTATAGGCCAGGGTGGGCAGGTGAAAGTCTCCGGCGGAGAAGGGCGAGAGAAAAACCATGACCGCCCTATAGTTTTCGAGAATCTCTGCCCGTTCAAGTCCGGATATGGCCGAAATATCTAAGGCCTTGATATCCCCGTAAAACGGGATGCCGGTCAGGTGGATAAAGGCAAGACCCAAGGCCGTTGCGGCAAGGAGAGACAAAAGGGCAAAAAGCAGAGCTTTGAAAAACGACTTCATCCCGGTTCTCCTTCTTTGACGGCATATTTTTCCCTGGCTTCTGAAAAGATGTTGCCGCCTTGGGCATCAATACAGACCGTAAGGGGCAGCTTTTCCACCCGGAGCCGCTTAATGGATTCGCAGCCCAGCTCGGGAAAGGCCAGCTCCTCGGCTTCCGTTACATGGGAGGCCATTAATGCCCCTGCCCCGCCCACAGCGCAGAAATAGACAGCGCCGTTGCGAAGGATGGCGTCACAGACCGCCTGGTTTCGTTCTCCCTTTCCAATCATACCGACAAGACCCAAGTCCAGAAGCCGGGGGGCAAAGCCGTCCATCCGACTAGAGGTGGTGGGGCCACAGGAGCCCACGGGAAGCCCGTTCTGGGCGGGGGTCGGCCCGGTGTAGTAAATCACCGAACCCTCTAGGGCAAAGGGCAGCGGCGCACCCTCGTCCAAAAGCGCGAACAGCCGCTTGTGGGCGGCGTCTCTGGCGGTATAGACCGTTCCGGAGAGGAGCACCCGCTCCCCTGCCCGCAATTCCCGGCTGCGGTTTTTTAAGTCATTGACCTGCAATTCCAGCATCAAGAACCCTCCCTTTGAAAAAAATAGCGGGCAGCCCAAAAAGCTGCCCGCTAAAACGGCAAAATGCCTTTAATTTTTGCAATGACAACCTTATGCCTTCAGAGCGGCCTTTGCCTGCTCGGTCAGAGCAGTAAAAGCTTCGGGCTCGTGGATGGCGACCTCGGAGAGCAT
>CAYXNK010000037.1:0-1518 GCA_964466395.1 uncultured Oscillospiraceae bacterium
AACCAGGTTTCCACCTTTGGAAAGTTTATTGACCCGCTGGCGGATAAGTTTTTGGTGACGGCGGCTCTGCTGATTTTTGTGGAGCGGGAACAGATGCCCTCCTGGGCCTGCATGATTGTGATTGCCCGCGAGTTCGCTGTGACGGGGCTGCGGCTGGTTGCAATGGAGGACGGGCTTGTGATTGCGGCGGGAACCTCGGGAAAGATTAAGACCGCCCTGTCTCTCGTTTGCTCCAGTCTGATGTTTTTGCCCTTCCACGATAAGGCGCTTTTTTCTTCAATTACGGTGGACGGACTTTGCTGGTTTTTGATTGTGGCAGTGACCGTGTATTCCGGTGTGGACTACTTTGTTGCCAACAAAACCGTGCTGAACATGAGGGATTGACACGCTTTTATTCTCATGCTAATATAATGGTAATAGTCCTATATGGCTGTGAAAGGGAAAAGTAAAACCCCGTCTCGGTACAGAGAGTTTCCGCCCAGGCTGAAAGCGGGAGCATCGCAGAGGTGTTTGAAGTGCGCCCCGGAGCCCCGAGAGGAGGAAATGCCTCTCCGTTTGCGCCGCGTTAGGGTGCTGTGCTGGTGTTGGCCGGCAAAGTGATAAATGAGAGTGGAACCGCGGAATTTTTTTCGCCTCTCACGGGCATTTTGTCTGTGAGGGGCTTTTTGTATTGCTTCAGGAGGGAATAAAAGATGTTTAGAGATTTAAAAGAGCTGATCAACGCCTATAAGGCGAGAGACCCGGCTGCACGCTCCTCTTTGGAAATTTATCTGCTGTATCCCGGCATCAAGGCTACCCTTTCTCATAAGCGGGCAAACTATTTTTATCGTCACAACCAGAAATTTGTTGCCCGCTGGATTTCCCAGCGCTCCCGAAAAAAGACGGGGATTGAGATTCATCCCGGAGCGACTATCGGCAAACGTCTGGTGATTGACCACGGGATGGGCATTGTCATCGGTGAGACCGCCGAGCTTGGGGACGATGTGTTGATTTATCAGGGGGTTACCCTTGGCGGGACCGGCAAGGATGTGGGCAAGCGGCATCCGACCATCGGCAACAATGTGTTAATCGGTGCGGGGGCAAAGGTGCTTGGCCCATTTCAGGTGGGGGACAACAGCCGAATTGCTGCCAATGCCGTTGTGCTCAAGGAGGTTCCGCCCAATAGCACGGCCGTGGGCGTCCCAGCGCGGATTGTGAAGGTGGACGGCCAGAAGGTAGACTTTGCCGCCCAGGTGGATCAGGTCAGCGTGGCCGACCCCATTTCCGTTGAGCTGGTCTGTCTGCGCCGCCAGGTGAAGCAGCTGCTGGAAGAGCAGAACAGCAAAAAACAATAGACATAGGCTTTGTGGAGGTTTTTACAAATGAAGCTTTTTAATTCACTGACCATGCAGAAAGAGGACTTTGTCCCCATTGAGGAGGGCAAGGTTTCCATGTATGCCTGCGGCCCGACGGTGTATAACCTGATTCATGTGGGCAACGCCAGACCGATTATCATGTTTGACGCGCTGCGCCGATATT
>CAYXNK010000037.1:1528-14460 GCA_964466395.1 uncultured Oscillospiraceae bacterium
ATCGGGGCTATGCTGTGACGTTTGTGCAGAACTTTACCGATGTGGACGACAAGATTATAAAGCGCGCCAACGAGGAGGGCTCGGACTCCAAGGCGGTTTCGGAAAAGTATATCGAGGAGTATTTTAAGGACTGTCAGGGTCTGGGCGTGCGTCCAGCCACGATTCACCCCAAGGCCACGGAGAACATCGGCGAGATTATTCACATGGTGGAGGAGCTGGTGGAGAAGGGCTTTGCCTATGCGGTGAACGGGGACGTTTACTTCCGGGCGTTGCGCTTTGAGGAGTATGGGAAGCTCAGTCATCAGCCGCTGGATGAGCTCCAGGCCGGAGCACGAATTGATGTTGCAGACGTGAAGGAAAACCCTATGGACTTTGCCCTCTGGAAGGCGGCAAAGCCAGGGGAACCCTCCTGGGAGTCCCCCTGGGGACAGGGCAGGCCGGGCTGGCACATTGAGTGCAGCGCCATGAGCAACCGCTATCTGGGCAAGACCATTGACATTCACGCGGGCGGACAGGATTTGATTTTTCCACATCATGAGAATGAAATTGCCCAGTCGGAGGCGGCCAACGGCTGCCGGTTTGTGAATTACTGGGTGCACAACGGCTTTATCAGCATTGACAACAAGAAAATGAGCAAGTCACTGAACAACTTCTTTACGGTGCGCGACGCCGCAGAGGCCTATGGCTATGATGCCATTCGGATGTTTATGCTGATGAGCCATTATCGCAGTCCTTTAAATTACTCCGCGGAGATTCTTGTGCAGGCGAAGTCTGCCCTAGAGCGCTTGGACACGGCGCGGAAGAACCTGCTGTTCTTTATGGAAAATGGCCTAGACGGCGAGCTGGAGGGGCAGGAAAAAGATTTTGCAGAGGGGCTTGCCCGGTATCGCGAGCGCTTCTGTGAGGTGATGGATGACGACCTGAACACGGCGGATGCGGTCTCTGTGATTTTTGAGCTTGTGCGCGAGGTGAACGCGGCGGTCAGTCCGGCCTCGAACCCCACGAAGGCACTGGCGAAGGCTTGTCTTGGAGTGCTTGAGGAGCTTTCCGGCGTGATTGGAATTCCGTTTTCGGCGGCAGAGGAGGGCGACGCGGAGATTGAGGCCTTGATTGAGGCGCGTCAGGCGGCGCGGAAGGCCAAAAACTTTGCCGAAGCGGATAGGATACGCGATGAACTGAAGGCACAGGGCATTATTTTAGAGGATACGCCCCAGGGCATTAAATGGAAGCGGGCATAAGAAGCCTTGATATGAAAAACCCCCGGAACCAAGGTTCCGGGGGTTTTGAGTTATAAGGAAGGCGTCGGACTAGGCCGCCGGCTTGGAGCTGTTTTGAGACTCCGGGGGCGGCGAGGGCGTAACCGGCAGCGAGGGGGTCGGTGGTGTGGGGGTTGGGCTTGGAGAGGGAGAGGGATTTTCCGACCACACCGGCGAGCTGCTGGGGTTGTTTGTGGTGGGCTCTTCCGAAGGCTCCTCCGAGGGGGAGGGGCTGGGAGATTCCTCCAGGTTGCCAAAGATGTTTGTTGGGCCACCGAGGGTGGGGGTTTTGAAGTCTCTGTATTCCAGACCCTCGTGGATAGGAATCATGAGCTTTCTCCAAATCTGGGCGGCGGGGTTGCCGGAGACGTACATCCGGGCCGGGGTGTCGTAGCCTGTCCAGACGGCGGCGACATAATAGGGGGTGTAGCCCACGAACCAGCGGTCCATATATTGGTTACTGGAGCCGGTTTTACCTGCGCTGGCCATGAGATTGCCCAGGTTGGATTCGGAGCCGGTTCCGATGGATGCCGCGATTTTAAGCATACGGGAAATTGTCCAAGCGGTGTTCGCCTTGAAGGCAATGACGGTTTTGGGAGCGTTGTCGAGAACCATATTGCCATCGGAGTCTGTGACATGGGTATAGGTGCGGGAGTAGGTGAACACGCCGTCGTTGACAAAGGCGTCAAAGGACTGTGCCATCTCTCGGACGGTGATTCCGTTTGTCAGCTGACCCAGAGAGAGAGGCGCGTAGTCACGATCGGCCTCAATCATGCTGGTGACGCCCAGCTTGTTTTGCAGGTAGTCATAGGAGACACTGGGCTTGAGCTTATCGAGAATCTGAGCGGAAACGGTGTTAATAGAGCTTGTAAGCGCCTGCTGGATGGTGATGATGCCGCTGTTGCCGCCATTGGCGTTGCGGGGATACCAGGTCGTGCCCTGGAGATTAATATCGGGGGAGTCGTTTACCCTCGTGCTGGGTGTGATAAGCCCCTGGTCGATGGCGGGCGCGTAAATTGCAATGGGCTTAATCGAAGAGCCAGGGGGGCGCTGCGCCTCTGTGGCCCGGCAGTAGAGGAGGTTTGCGGTCTTTTGACCGACGCCGCCGGAGAGCGCCTTAATTTCGCCGGTGTAAGGGTCTAGGATGACCACGGAGGATTGAAGAGACTCGCCCTTGGGGGACTTGGCCGTTGGGAAGTTTGCGGGGTCGTTGTAGAGGTTATCCACAATGGCCTGAATGCCCGGATCCATGGAGGAGTAAATCTGGAGGCCGCCGTTGTAGAGAAGCTTTATGGCTGTTTCTTCGTTGATGCCCTTTTGCTCCTTGAGGTCACGGATGACGTCGCGGATGACCGCATCGGAGTACCAGTTGTTGATGGGAATTTCGAATTCCTCGTCCTCGGCGCGCTTTGTAATCAGCTTTTCATTTTTTGCCTCAGTGTATTCCTCGTAGCTGATATAGCCTTGGTCATACATTTCATAGAGGATGATTTCCTGACGCGTCTTGTTGTTTTCCCGGCTGATATAGGGGTCGTATCTGGAGGGGTTGTTTGTGATGCCGATCAGGCTGGCGCATTCCGCCAGGCTGAGCTCCCAAACGTCCTTATCGAAGTAGACGTTTGCCGCTGTGCCGACACCCCAGCAGCCCTCACCCAAGTAGATGACGTTGAGATACCACTCCATAATTTCTGCCTTGTCGTACATTTTTTCCATTTTTAGCGCACGGAAAATTTCAAGGAGCTTTCGCTGGACGGTGATGTCGTCTTCCTTGGTGTGGTTTTTCAGGAGCTGCTGCGTGAGGGTGGAGCCGCCAAAGTCGTTTTTCATGCTCAGGAACATATTTCCGAAGGCGGCGACGGTTCTGTACCAGTCTACGCCCTTATGCTCATAGAACCGTCTATCTTCAATGGCGACCGCCGCGTACTCAAGATATTGGGGGATGTTTTCATAGTCCACCCAGACGCGGTTTTCCAGGCCATGGAGAGAGGCCATGGGAATATGGTTGCCCGTATTGTCCGTGTAATAAATTGTGCTGGCCTGATTGAGGGCCATATCCTCCAGGGTGATGTCCAAATCCTGGGAGAGGTTGGTTTTGACGTAATAGGCAAAAATGCAGGTGAAGAGCAGGCCGGTGGTGAGAATGATGAGAAGGATGGTGACAAACGTCTTGAAAGTGATGCGCAGAACACCGGAAACCGTAACAGCGGTTGCGCCTGCGGCTACCTTTGCAACTTTCTTTGCGTCCTTTTTGTCCATTTAGGAAAACCTCCATTGGCTTGATGGTGCAGCAGAGCCTGCGGCTGTGTGAGCAGGGGTGTGGGTGGAACTTTATCATAACCGCTGTGGGGCGGGTTCATATGCAGTGCCGGGATTCGTGGATTTGCCCGTACCTAATTATTATATCACAGGTTTGTCCGAATGCAATTCAGACAGCATAATTTGCAGATTATTTTTAGTATTTTTTGGTTATTTCTAAAGGATTGAGGGGATAATTTTGATAAATATCTCAATTTGGAGGTTGAAATCATGAAAAACAGAGTGAAGATGGGACTCATGGGTATTCTTTGCGTTCTGACCATTTTTATCGGCGCCTTTGTTGTGATTGACCTTGTGGGTGCGGAAAACAGTCTTGAGGTCACAGCCTATGTGGCGGATGGAGAGCGTATTTGCTATGTTTTGCGGGAATATGAGGGCTATGTTGCGATTTTTATTGAAAATGAGCCTGCAAGTCCTATGACTGTTACCGACATCCCCGTTTCTACACTGCGGGAGCTGGACAGGCGCTTGCTTGAGACCGGAATGAAGCTTTATTCACAGGAGAGGCTAATGATGACCCTGGAGGACTTGGGTTCCTAACGACCCTTAGAATCCTTTGACGCAGGGATTGATTTTTTGGGTTTTCTGGAGTAGAATGTGCTATCGGGCGTTGATTGCCTGACTTGCATCTGACAGGAGGCTTTTTACGATGAATGAGGATTTTGGAAACGATTTTATTACAATAACAGACGATGAGGGCAATGAATATGAGCTCGAGCATCTGCACACCCTGGAACATAAGGACTGCTTTTACATGGCATTCCTGCCCACCGATATGGATGAGGATGATGAGGCCTTTGGTCTGATTATTCTGAAGGTTATTGAGGAGAACGGCGAGGAGATTCTTGGCTCTGTGGACGACCCCAAAGAGCTGGAAGAGGTTTATGAGTTGTTCGCAGCTGTTCTATTTGACGGTGAAGAGGAATAAATTGTTCCTGTAAAAGATTTTCTCTGAATTTCCCTTTGATTTTTTTGGTCCCAGGCGGTATAATCATATTGAGGAGAGACGGTTGGCTTCTGCCGCCCTCTTCCCCTCGACCTGAAAGGCACAGCGGTTTTTCGAAACCTGCTGTGTGCGTGAGGAGCTGTTAAAAACCCACATCAATGATAAGGGACGCCGGATCTTTCACTGCGAATTGCAGGCCTCCCGAGGCGGCTTTGACCGTTCTTGGATGTTGGAAGCAGAGAAACAGTGGAGAGGCGACCCACCTGCAATTACGTGCAGGTTCTTTATGGCTCCCACGGCAATAGCGGGCCGGACCGGCGCATTTTGCGCCGGTCTTTTTTTGCTATCTGATATCAATAGAGCAAAAGGAGCTGTTTTTTTGCCGAGCTAGCGGGAAAAAGCCGGAGAACTGCGTTCTCCGGCTAGGATTTTGTGGGGGTTTTACGTAAGGCAATTCCGCAATTTCCTTTGTGCAGTGTTGCCTTAAAAGCCGTGCTGCAGCATGGCGTCGGCTACCTTGATGAAGCCGGCAACGTTTGCGCCAACCACCAGGTTTGCGGGCTTGCCGCATTTGACAGAGGCCTCATAGGAGCTTTGGAAGATGCTTTTCATGATTTCCTGAAGCTTTGCATCGACCTCTTCGAAGCTCCAGGAGAGGCGGGCGCTGTTCTGGCTCATCTCGAGACCGCTGACAGCGACGCCGCCGGCGTTTGCCGCCTTAGCCGGTCCGAAGAGGACGCCGGCCTCCAGGAAAGAGGCTGTGGCTTCGGGCGTGCAGGGCATGTTTGCGCCCTCTGCCACGCAGATGAGGCCGTTTGCGATGAGGGTTTTGGCGGCGGCTTCGTCCAGCTCGTTCTGGGTGGCGCAGGGCAGGGCAATGTCGCAGGGCAGGCTCCAAATGTCGGGGTATTTGTCGGAGTAGGTGGCGGTGGGTACGGAGTCTGTGTATTCCTTGATGCGTCCCCGGCGGGCGAGCTTGATTTCCTTGATGAGGTCAAGCCGGATGCCGGCGGGGTCATGGATAAAGCCCGCGGAGTCGCTCATGGCAACGACCTTTGCGCCCAGGCTCTGAGCTTTTTCGCAGGCGTAGATTGAGACGTTGCCGGAGCCGGAGATGACGACGGTTTTACCATCGAAGCTGTCCTTTTTGAGATGGACAAGCATCTCCTGGGCAAAGTAGCAGAGGCCATAGCCAGTGGCTTCGGTGCGCGCCAGGCTGCCGCCGTAGCTCTTGCTCTTTCCGGTGAGGACGCCGGCGTCAAAGCGGTCTGTGATGCGCTTGTATTGGCCGAAGAGATAGCCGATTTCCCGGGCGCCAACGCCGATGTCTCCGGCGGGGACGTCTGTGAACTGGCCGATGTGACGATATAGTTCTGTCATGAAGCTTTGGCAAAAGCGCATGACTTCGGCGTCGGACCTACCCTTAGGGTCAAAGTCTGCGCCGCCCTTGCCGCCACCCAGGGAAAGGGTGGTCAGGCTGTTTTTGAGAATCTGCTCAAAGCCAAGGAATTTGATGACTGAGGCGGAGACGGAAGGGTGAAAACGCAGCCCGCCCTTGTAGGGACCGATGGCAGAATTGAACTGAACCCTATAGCCCCTGTTGACCTGCAGCTTGCCGGTGTCGTCATACCAGGGGACGCGGAATGAAATGAAGCGTTCCGGCTCGACTAGGGCTTCGATGACGCCGCTGGCCTCATATTCGGGGTGTTTTTCCAAGAGCGGCTCTAAGCTTTCCAGTACCTCTTGGACGGCCTGATGAAATTCTGGCTCACCGGGGTTGCGTTTCTTGACAGTTTCGTATATGGATTTTAGGTAGGTAGTGTTTGACATATTCGCTCCCTTCTCCGCTTGCTTGCTGGGTTATGTGATTTTAAATTGCTTTTTTATAATATGCGATTTTTTTGAATTATGCAAGAGTGAAGTTTAAAAATTGTGATTTTTTTTTTAGAGGGTGAGGAACGAATCAGACTGATGCTGGCGGACAGCTCCGAGCCTTGCCAGCGAGATCAGCCTGCATGAGAACACAATACGTTCGTATACGAAAACCGCTTCGCCCGCGCTGTTAAGAAGCAATGTGAACTCGAGTCATACAGAAAAACGAAAATTTAGCCCTCAAGCATCTCCCGAAAAGCCTCAACCCGGATGCCAAGCTGACCCTGGGCAGATAACTGTATATTCCGCTCCAACTGAAGGTTGGGGATATTATTTTTGTTTAATACATCTGACAGAGCCATGGTTTCGGCCTCCCATTTATCGCAGAAGCTCAGTTTCTCCAATATGACACCATCAACACGATACTCCTTCACAGCGTTTAAGATAAACTCATGAAGCGTGTCGCTCCCGTCAATCATCCGGGGGCAGGAACTGCGGTTTAAGTAATAGGCTGCAAGGGAACCGAGAATATCATTTTCATCATAGGGGAGTTCATCTCTCAAGAAGCGAATGCCAAATGTATGCATATCTGCAACAACAAGGCAGCCGCAGTCCTCAATCGCCTTAATATACTCAGGATCGTCAAGGGCGCTGCCTGCAACCATTACGCGGACAGGCCATGTCTTTTCGGGTTTGCGGGTTTCGGCATATCTGAGAAAGGATTGAAGCAGGACAATGTAATCTTCAATAGGCATCTCAGTGGCGGCAAGGGTTAAGCGAAGGGTTTCTTCACCGGAGACGACAGGGGTATCCGCTTTGTGAAAATCGTAAAGCTGCTTAACCAGCCGTCTGGCTTCGTTATAAGTATCAACGCTGGCTCTGAGTTTTTCGTTGCTTATTTCTATGCCACGATACTCCTCAAGCGCTTTTTTTAAATCTTCAAGATACCAGGAAAAATACTGTTCTGAGGAACCATTACATATTCTTGGCGCATCAATCTGCTGCAGGAATTGTTCCTTGCCTTGTCTTTTCGCTTCCTGCTCCCAATGAGTATATACCATTGAAGCAACCATACAGCTATTGGAAGCGACAAGGCCGTCCAGATCATATGTACCATCGCAAAGACGCTGGAGGATGGCCTTGGTGAAGCCACAGTTTTGTGAGCCCATAAGGGCCTCACCGGTACTGTAATCCTTACATCCCGTGGCTCTGAGACGTACTGGAAGGACGCCGGCAGCGTGCAGCAGTTCGAATGGTACATTACAGCAGACAATGCCCAAAGCCTTCTTTCCCTCAGCACGCCATTTCTGAATTCCTTCTACAGCGGCTTCGCGGCCGTATCTATTGATATCCATAAAATTCCCTCGACTTTCTAAAATTAGAGCGAAATTACTCTTTTTTCCACTATATCATGAAAAAATCATTACGGTCAAGGCGAGGGATTACACTTTTCCTGAGTACCGGCTGTTAAAATTTACACCTTTGTTACTATGCAGCATTGCCAATTCGTCAGTCATGTATTACGAAGAGAACGCATATAGTAGCTATTCTACAACGTCAAGCTGGCCTGTTACAGGATCCATAAGGAAGCCGAAAACTGATATGTCTTTTGGAATAAGTGGGTGAGTCTTTATAATTTTTACTGTTTCCCTTACAGAATCACAAGGGTCTTCGAATCCTTTCAGCCATTGATTAACATCAACCCCCAGGGAACCAATGAACTCCAATTCCTTCGGATTTACCCCCCGGCTTATCATCTTATCAACAACTATTTTTGGGTTCATACCCTGCATACCGCAATCATAATGATTTATCACCAGGATTTGATCCACGCCCAATTCATATATAGCGATGATGAGACTTCTCATAACACTGCCAAATGGATTGCTGATTAAAGCTCCCGCATTCTTAATCATTTTTACATCACCATTTTGGAAGTTGAGGGCAGCAGGTAAAAGCTCGGTAAGCCTTGTGTCCATGCAGGAAAGAATGGCAATCTTCTTGTTTGGATATTTAGTGGTATTAAATTCTTCAAAGGTTTTATTTTCTACAAACGACCTATTAAATTCTAGAATGTCATCAATTTTTAACATATTCAGCATCCTTTTCAAATGAAAATTAGATAAATATCGGAATATCCTCACAAATAACGGTTTACAGGAGCAGCTGTTCCACAGGGGGTAAATCTGTTGCAGCAAAAGGGACTGCTTCTGAAAAAGGGCACCAGTGCAGACTCCACCATCATAGCTGCGCCGGCCACCACCAAAAATCAAGAGAAGCGGCGGGACCCTGGTGCACATTAGGTGAAGAAGGGCAACAAATGGCAATTTGGATACGAAACCCATATTGGCGTAGATAAAGACAGCGGTTATCTTGGCGCTGAAAAGCGAGAAGATGCCATCACAAAGAACAACTCTGGCAAGCGCATTCGCTACAAACTTAATCGCCGCCCATCGCAAAAAAAAGAGATCCAACAGGTCGCAGGCTCAGCTTAAGCGCAGAGCGCACGAAAAGTCATCCGTCCGAGCCAAGGTTGAACACGTCTTTGGCGTTGTGAAAGGGCTGTTTCCGTGTCAAATCAGGAGAGACTGCGTATGATTTCGTTGTTTTCCGCTTCGAGGTTATCAAAATAGGCGATGGAGCTTTGGATAAAGAGCTGCCCGACCGTGCCCATCAACTGTCGACGGCGCCACGAGAGCGCAATCTGACCGCCGACATTGTGTGCAATCACTGTGTAGCGCTTTTGAAATGTCGGGTCGCGCAGAACGGTTGAAAGCGGTACGGCGGCGATGCCAAGCCCCCTTTTTACATATTCGAGCACGCTGGGCGTGTCCGTCGTTTCTATCGCCATTTTAGCCGGCGCGCCGAAGGCGCTGAAGACTACGTCAAAGGCTTCTCTTGCGCCGTAACCCTTTGCAACGCTAATGAAGGTCTCACCCGTGAGACGATCCATTGGGATCTCTTCATAGTCTTCAAGCCAGTGACCCTTGGGGTAGATGATGACGGCCTTTTCATATCGCATTGGAAGCGTTTCAAACTTCATATCCTCCTCCAGCGGCGGACTGCACAGAGCGAAATCGACCTCCGCATTGCGGAGCATGTGAATGATATCGTGCCGGGGCACTGAAAGCTGATGGATCGAAATGCCCTGTTTGCCGCTTGTGACGATTTCCAGCAGGCCCGGCATATACTGACCGATATTCGTTGCCACGCGAATCGTTGACTGCTGCGCAAAACTGATGTTCTGCACTTCCTTTATCGCATCTTCGATCTCGTTTAAGATGCTCACAACATGTGTGTAAAACGCTTTGCCGCAGCAATTAACCACAATGTTTCTGCCTTTGTGATCGAACAGCGGCACACCGAGCTCTGCCTCAAGATCAGAGATGGTCTTACTCAGATATGGCTGTGAGACCATCAGCTCGTTAGCTGCTTTTGTCATGTGCTCAAGCTCCGCTGTCCGCTTGAAAAAGATGAGTTGCTTGATTTCCATAGTGCGCCTCCATTTCGTAATGATTGATAGCCATTGGCTATCAATCATTACGAAAATACGTATTATACATTATCTTTTTTCCGTGCTATTGTAAAGAAGAAAAAGAAAAAAGCTGCTGTATTTGATAAGCACGGCTAACATGACAGCAAAGGAGACGCACACAAATGGCAGAAAAAAACCTTAGTGTAGACTGGAAGAAGTGGTATCAGGAACACCTCACGGACGTCGAAGGCGCCGCACAATTTATCAAAGACGGCGACTGCATCTGGATGGGACAGGCTTCAGAGATTCCCTATTCTCTTCTGAACTATTTGAACGCGCACAAAGAAGATTATCACAACGTAACCCTGCTTTGGAACGTAATGAACGTGCCAAACGACATCATCTTCGACCACGACGCGAAAAAGCACTTCAAGATGATGAGCGCCTACAATCTCCCGCTCGAGCGCATGGCCATCGGCATGGGCAACATCGAGTGCGGCGGCACCAGCTACGATTACCTCCAGGCTTGGCCGGAGCAGTATGACTGCAACACGATCGCGCTGCATGTTTGCCCGCCGGACGAAAACGGCTACTGCAACGTCGGCCACTATGGTGTCATTTCGAACACAATAATAAATAAGAGAGATTTTATTAAGAAGAAGATTGCCTTCATCGACGCGACGGGTCAGTGGCCCATCCCCGGCGACTATGAGATCACCTCCCTGCACATTTCGGAATTTGACCGCATCGTCGAGGAAGACACAGAGATGGCTGAAATCCCCGCCCAGCCGCCTTCAGCAATTGATGAGAAGATTGCATCCTTCATTCTCCCCTACATCCACACGGGCGACAAGATCCAGATCGGCTTTGGCGGACTGGGCGAGGAGATTCTCTCTCACCTCAAGGGCGTCGGTCAGCTCGAAGTGTATTCTGAGGTTGCCTGCGACAATATGGCGCGTCTCTGTGAAGAAGGCGTCCTCACGAAGATTGTCGCCTCATCTCCCGGGGCCTGCACAAAGGTATTCCTGGACTTCATCTCAAAGGATCCCCGCGCGGTGCTTCGCCCGCAGAATGAGATGGTCGACCCGTTGGGCGTGATGCAACAGGATAATCTCGTCGCGATCAACGCGACCTTCATGTGTGACCTTATTGGCCAGTGCTGCTCCGAGGCGCAGGGACTCTCTCCCTACTCCGGCCCCGGCGGCTCCTTTGCCTACATATACGGCACCACCCGTTCTAAGAACGGAAGAAGCTTTCTCTGCCTGCGCTCGACCTATGTCGATCATGACGGTGAGCGCCATTCCAACGTCGTGCCCTGGCTCCCGGAGGGCAGCATCGTGACGACGCCGAAGGTATTCGTCATGTACCTTGTTTCCGAGTGGGGCGTTGCGGACGTGTTCTGCAAGTCCATTCCGGACCGCATTCGTGCCATCATCAAGATCGCACACCCCGACTACCGCAAAGAGCTCATGGAAAAGATCGTTACCACGCCACTCATCGGCCAGGAAGACTTTGACGGCTACGATGCCTTTGACAATATCAAGCAATAAAACGATTTGGTTTTTCCATTATCGGCCGCGGCACGGCGCTGTTGGCACACAATAATATATCTGCCTTTCATTATTGCCAGTATGGCTAATGATTGCAAAAGGCCTGTATGTTTGACTGAAAAATGTCCGACATACGGGCTTTTTCCTTTTGAAACCAAACTTTGAACGATTCCTCAAGTCTCTCCGCCCAGAGGTGTAAAATCTCACCGCCCCTACTGTCAATTCTGGGCCGCCGTATTCACAGAGATGACAACAGCCTCTCTCGGTTATCCGGGAGGGGCTGTTTTATATCTCTGTACCATCAGGGAATTAGAAAGAAAATCGATGATGATAGCCACGGTAGCTGGGAGAAAACGCGCTAATGAATGGGAATAGGTTCTCGTCCTGCCAATTCTTTCACCCTTGTTTCAATGGTTTTTATGACTTCAATAAATTCATCGTCACTTTTGCCTGTCGGATCGTCCAGCCCCCAGTCTTCTTTGTGCTTGCAGGGCAGGAAAGGACACTCCACATTGCAGCCCATTGTAACAACAATATCTACGGGTGGGATGTCGGACAGCAGCTTAGAATGCTGCGTCTTTTCCATATCAATCCCGTAAAGCTCTTTTACGAGCCTCACAGCGTCTTGATTGATCTGCGGCTTTGTCTCCGTTCCGGCTGAATAACACTCGAACACATCCCCCGCAAAATGCTTGCAAAGGGCTTCTGCAATTTGAGAACGGCAGGAATTATGAACACAGATAAACGCAACTTTTTTCATGTTCCGTCCTCCTTCAAAGTTCAAGCAGCTTTTCATCCCGTATATCTTCCGCTCTCCAACGAATAACAGCGAAATTGCCGTGGGACAGTTCATCCACCTTGTTTATCCATTCAATTTCATGGCTTGCTTTCGCCCTTAGAAGTAGATTGCTTGTTTCAGTAGCATATAGGGACGAATTAATAACCCACCACTTTGTTGCAATCTCGGCTCGTTTCAAATCTTCCTCTAACCGCATAGCTTCATATACGGGCGTGGTTTCCGCATGAGTCACGATGATAACAGCCGTTTCATGGGTATTGCGAAGCCGGGGCAGCAACTTTTTAACAGCTTCTGGTATATCGCCTTGTGTGCGCTTGACCTCACGGTGATAGCTTTGCGTGGAATCCAGAAGCAGTAATGTATGGCCTGTGGGCGCGGTATCAATGACAACAACCTCATTTTCAGCCCGTTCCACAATCTCGGCAAAGGCACGGAATACAGCAATCTCCTGTGTGCAGGGGGAACGCAAATCTTCCTCCACATAGGCCACATCATCTGCCGACATGGTTTCCCGCGCTTTTCTCAGCACTTCTTCCTGATAGCGCCGGAGTTCTTCTTTTTCATCAATATGGCTCATAGTAATGCCACTTGTTTCGTCCATGACAAACTTTAGATGGGCGGCGGGGTCAGTGGTTGTCAGATGTACCTTTTTCCCTTTGGCAGATAGACCGAGAGCGATGGCAGCGGCGATCGTTGTTTTTCCAACGCCGCCCTTGCC
>CAYXNK010000038.1:0-14407 GCA_964466395.1 uncultured Oscillospiraceae bacterium
TCTTGAGCTTGATCAGACGCTCACCAGCCGCGATGTCATCAACACCGAAATGCGCATTATCCTGGATGAGGCAACAGATCCCTGGGGCATCAAGGTCAACCGGGTGGAGCTCAAGAACATTCTGCCGCCCCGGGAAATTCAGGACGCCATGGAAAAGCAGATGAAGGCGGAGCGTGAACGCCGTGAATCCATCCTCCGTGCCGAGGGCGAAAAGAAGTCCGCCATCCTCATTGCCGAGGGTGAAAAGGAATCGGCCATCCTCCGCGCGGATGCGCAGAAGCAGTCCCAGATTCTCCGTGCCGAGGGTGAGGCAGACGCCATCATCAAGGTGCAGACCGCAACAGCAGAGGGAATCCGCCGCATCAACGAGAGCACGCCCACAGAGGCCGTCATTAAGATTAAGGCACTTGAGGCCTTTGTTGCCGCAGCAGATGGAAAGGCAACCAAGATTATTATTCCCTCGGAAATACAGGGCATCGCAGGGCTTGCTGCCTCCGTCGGTGCGCTGCTCAAGGAAGAAAAGTAAAAAAGTTATGTAAACTGAAGCGTCCCCGTTCCTAGAAACGGGGACGCTCTTATTTGCCTTGACGGTCACGCCGTGTGGGTCAGCAGGTAGTTTTTGATGTTGGTGTATGCCGGGGCCAGAAGGTGGATGCCATCTGACATAACGGTGCTGGAATCCATAAAGCCATTTTCATCGCATAGCAGGTCAAAGACATTGAGATAATAAGCCGAATGGCTCTTACAGAGCTGCTTGAGCACAGAATTGAAAGTCACGATGCTGTCGCGATTGTAAACGCTGGCCTCCGAGCAGGATCGGGAGACAGGGCTGAGGGAAATGAGGTAAATTTTTGCATTCGGTTGGGTCTGTCTGACCAGCTTGAGGATAGCGCTCATGCTGGTGGAGAAGCTCTGAACGGCGCTGTTGCTGGAACCAATTTCATTGATGCCCAGCATAATATAGACCTTGCCATAGCTTTTGTCCGTCAAAGCCTGTTCGAGCCCTCCCTTGTCTCGGACTGTATAGCCCTTGTCGTCCAGATGGGTGGTGGTCAGCTCCAGGTCATTATAGGAAAGGAAATTTTTGGCCGATGCGCCATTTTTGGCAAAATAATCGGCGTTAGTAAGACCAAGAAAAGACTTCATTCCGTTGACAAGGGAGTGGCCAATGAAGCAGGCATCAGAGAAATAGTCATTGGAGACCGCGCTTTTCTGCGAAACCTCAGTGCCAAAAATATAGTTACCGCTCGCATCATAGGAGGGCTCCGTGCTTTTCTTATAGCCGAGCGCATCAATAAAACGCATCAGCATGGCGGAGACCTCCGCACGGGTGGCGGTACCCTGAGGACGGAAGCTGCCGTCCGTGTAGCCGCCGATCACGCCCACTTGCTGAAGCTTGGAAACAGCGGTGTTGTAGGTGGAGCTGATGGAACTGCAATCTGTGAAATTGAGAGCGGCGACTGTGGGATTAAGCTGGTAGTTTTTATAGCTTGCGTAATTTGCCAGCATACAGCAAATTTCCTCACGGGTTATCTCACGCTCTGGGGCGAAGCTGCCGTCCGCCGCGAGTGTGGCAATGCCGGCGGTGACAGCCCATTGAACATAGGAGTAGTAGTAAGTATCGGGGGAGACATCCGCAAAGCCACTGTCGCTGACCGTCATCAGGTCGCTGCGGATGTAGCCGACAGTTTTCATATAACGCACCTGATACCAGGTATAGACAGGGTCCATCAGATCCGCCACCTCGTCGAGCACTTCCAGCGAGGCGGCGTTTGGCAGGGTGAGCAACACGCTGCTGTTTTGCGTGGAGGGGGTGTTGCGCATGTTCACATCGCTCTTGATGGTCTGGCCAAAGCGGCTGCCGGGCGCGAAAGTGGGTACGTCGGCATAACGGCCAAGGACAGTTACAAACATACCCCGGGTCATCGTGCCGCCGGGGGAGAAGCTTGTGGACGAGCTGCCCTGAAATAGGCCCTTAGACACCACAAAATCAACGGCTCCATAATACCAATCCCGGCTGCTGACATCATGAAAATCCGTCACCCGCGCAGCATGCGCAGGGGTAAGCAACAGGGGTAGAAATGTAAAAATTAGCATAACAGAGAAGAATTTTTTGATAATATCACCTTCTTTTCTAGTGTAAAGATACCAAAAAGGAAACATTTTGTCAAGATTTGCAAGAATTTGTAACCAAAAAGAAAGACCAGGCACCGCAAATGCCCGGTCTTTCCTGATTTATACACTTAAGGCGACACCTCGTAAAGGGAAGTACGGACTTGGATTAAATACCTTTTAAAACGGAGGAGAGAACGTGGTTCATGTCGTACATTCCGGGTGCTTTGATCCCGGCCATAAACAGGGCAGCCGTCAGGGCGCCGTTTGCAAACACGTCACGGGAATAGGCGGTGTGCTTGAATTCCACCACCTCATCCATGCCCGCAAAGATGACCTCGTGCTCTCCGACAATGGTTCCACCCCGCACGGCGGAGAGGCCAATCTCATTCTTGCCGCGCTTTTGACGGGTGGAATGGCGCTCATATACAAACTCGGATTCGTGGGGGAGACCGGCGGCAGCCGCCTCAGCGAGCATCAGAGCCGTCCCGCTGGGGGCGTCTACCTTGGTGCGGTGGTGGCGCTCAACGATTTCCACGTCGAAGTTCTCGCCCAAAACCGCGGCAGCCTTTTGCACCAGGGCGGTTAAAAGGTTGATGCCCAGTGACATATTTCCGGAACGAAACAGAGGAATCTCCTCAGACTTGTGCGATATTTGCACCAACTGTGCCTCAGAATAACCCGTTGTGCATAAAACGCACGGAATTTTGCGAATTGTGCAATATTTGAGCAGATTATCCAGACTTTCGGGGCGGGAAAAGTCAATGACTGCATCGGCTTCCCCACTGAACTCCATGGGGTCGGCGTAGACGGGGTAGCTGGAGCGCTTTTCCGGGTTGGTGTCAAAGCCGGCAACAATCCGCAGCTCTTCTTTCTCTGTGCAGAGCCGTGTTAGAGCCTCGCCCATTTTTCCGTTGCAGCCGGAAATAATGATTTTTGTCATATTTTATCCTCCGTTAGAACCCTTTGGCAGGGAGTATAGGGAAAAGGGACGAACAGTGCCGCCCCTTTCTCAATGTTTATTTGAGCTCTAGTCCAGTTTCCAGTAGGCATGTCTTGAGCTTTTCGAGGTTTTCGGGCGCCATTTCACAGAGGGGGAGGCGAAGCTCGCCCACATCCATGCCCATCAGGTTCATGGCGGTCTTTACAGGAATTGGGTTTACCTCAATAAAGAGCGTTGCAAAGAGGTCTGCATATTTGAAATAGAGCTGTGTTGCAGCGTCAAAGTCCTTTTCCAGACAAAGCTTACAGAGCTGAGAAACTGCTTTAGGCACGATGTTGGAGGCGACAGAGATGACGCCCAAGGCGCCCATTGCAATCATGGGAATGGTGTTGTCGTCGTTTCCGCTCCAGATGTAGAGATCGTCGCCGCAGGCGGCCCGGGTGCGGGAGAACAGGCTGAAATCGCCGGAGGCTTCCTTGATGCCGTTGATGTTCGGGTGCTTGGAAAGGATTTTGTAGGTTTCGACGGCGATGCCGATGCCAGTTCTGCTAGGGACGTTATAGAGAATCATGGGGATATCCACCTGGTCTGCAACCGTGGAAAAATGCTTGACGAGACCCCGCTGCGAGGTCTTGTTGTAATAGGGGGTGACCATGAGGATGCCGTCTGCCCCTGACTTCTTTGCGCTGGTAGCCAGACGCACGCTGGTCATGGTGTCGTTGCTGCCCACGCCGGCGACAATCTTCATGCGCCCGGCGGTGTGCCGCACGCAGAACTCTACGAACTTCTCGTGCTCGTCAATGGGCTGGGTGGCGTTTTCGCCGGTGGTTCCGCAGACGATGAGGGCAGAAACGCCGGATTTGTATTGCCAGTCGATGAGCTCTGCTGTCTTGTCAAGGTCCACCTCGTTGCCTCGGAAGGGCGTTACAATCGCGGTTGCGCATCCGGTAAAAATCGGTGTTTTCATGATTTTGCCTCCTTAATTAGATGTAGCCCTCCGCACAGAGTAGCTCGGCAAGCAGAACGGCGCCACCGGCTGCACCTCTCTGGGTGTTGTGGGAGAGGCAGACAAACTTGTAGTCGTATTGACTGTCCTCACGGAGTCTGCCAATGGATATGGCCATGCCGTTTCCCAGGTTGCGATCCAGCTTGGTCTGGGGTCTGTTGTCCTCTTCAAAGTAGTGCAAAAACGGCTTGGGCGCTGTGGGGAGTTTCAGTTCTTGGGCTCTGCCCTGATAAGCTGCCCAGCGGGCAAGGATTTCTTCCTTTGTGGGTTTTCGATCAAAGCTTGCAAACACGGCGGCCATATGCCCGTCTGCACAGGCGACCCGCAGGCACTGGGCGGTGATGTTCGGCATTTTTGCGGCAACAATCTCGCCGTTTTCAATGCTTCCCCAGATTTTCATCGGCTCTCGCTCGGATTTTTCCTCCTCGCCGCCGATGAAGGGGATGCAGTTGTCCACCATTTCCGGCCAGCGGTCAAAGGTCTTTCCCGCGCCGGAGATGGCCTGATAGGTGCAGGCCAAAACAGCCTTGAGGCCGAACTCCTCCCGCAGGGGATGGAGAGCCGGAACATAGCTCTGAATCGAGCAGTTGGACTTTGCGGCGATAAAACCCCGCTTTGTGCCCAGCCGTTTTCGCTGCGCTTCAATGACCTTGATATGTTCTGGGTTAATCTCGGGAATTACCATGGGGACATCCGGCGTCCAGCGGTTTGCGCTGTTATTGGAAACCACGGGGCACTCCCGCTTGGCATAGGCCTCCTCCAGGGTGATAATCTCGTCCTTCTTCATATCCACCGCGGAGAAAATGAAGTCTGCCTCCGCCACAATTGCGTCTATATCCGCAGTTGCGTCCAGAACCATCATGCCCTTGGCGCAGGCGGGAATCGGTTCTGCCATGGCCCAGCGACCGGAAACGGCCTCCTCATAGGGCTTTCCCGCGCTCCTTGTACTTGCGGCAAGCACCGAAAGCTCAAACCAGGGGTGCTTCGCAATCAGGCAGACATAGTGCTGTCCGACCATTCCGGTTGCGCCGACAATTCCAACCTTGTATTTTTTCATACGCCACCCTTTCTCCCGCCTCGCAAGATTGCCGAATTTCCGGGAAAAAATCCTGTGTGGCTAAAAATTTGTCGTTTTACTTGATTATAGGCTCACAGATGTAATATAATGTCGTAAGAGTTTTTAGAAAAGATATCGGAGAGCTTATTTTTGAAATCCTATCATAGCCCTGCAAGCTCTGTCAATAAACGTTAACAATGAAATTTCCGAAGCGGTGGGGCGCTTTATTGACACTTTAGCGAAAGGAAGTACATATGAAACCCAAAATGAATCGTTTGCTGTCATTTTTAATTGCGGCCGCGCTAACTTTGCCACTTTTTGCAACAGGGGGCGCGTTTGCTGCTGGCTCAATTTATGTGAATGACGACAAGTCGGTGCTTAGCGGTGATCTGAATTCGGCCTATGTGATTGGCGGCAACGGAGAAGTCAGTCTTGCGGGCGACATCTACGCTGTTACCGGCAGTGGCGAGGTTGTCAAGGTGGGACAAGGCGACGCCTCTCCCGGAACCGACACACCGGAGGCACCACTTTCGGGGACAGTCTCGATTAAGACTGATACTGTCAAGATTGGACTTTACTACAAAACCGCCTCCTTTGACACCGCGGTATCCACGGCCACGCTATCAAACGCCACAGGCAGCGGCTTCAGCTTTGGCTATTATAATTCCGCCCGTGTTTTTCAGGAACAGGGGAGAACCGCGGACAAGCAGGTGACCATTCAGCCAAACACAGCTGGCTCCGGTGTGGTAGTGACCGGTGTGAGCGGAAACAAGATTCTGAGCTCCGCCGGCAGCGGTGCGTCCGCCTTGGCGATTGTGCCAATCTCTACCGGCAAGGCGCAAACGAAGCTCTCCAATAACGGATATACATACTATGGCGGCTTTGTGTTCGACCGCTATAACGGCAACAGCAAGCTGACGATCATCAATGTTCTCAACATTGAAGACTATGTCAAGGGGGTCCTCCCTTATGAGATGGTCTCATCCTGGCCTCTGGAGGCCCTGAAAGCAGGGGCAGTGGCCGCGCGAAATTATGTCCAGGCTAACTATAATAAATATGCAAACTTTGGCTTTGATATTATCAATACGGCGAACGACCAGGTCTATCGGGGAACGAATCTGGCCAATACCAGCACGAATGCGGCCTGCGAGGCAACGGCAAATCAATACCTGACCCATAACGGAAAAATCGTCAACGCATACTACTACGCAGCAAATGGCGGCGCATCCGAAAACAGTGAGAACGTTTGGATCGCAGCCCTGGGCTACTGCAAGGGTAAGCCCGACCCCTTCGAGGGTGTAATTGACTTTTATTGCAAGAGCTGGAGTAAAACCTTTACAACAGCTGAGATTACAGCTAAACTTACCGCCACCGGCCTGTCGACCGTCTCTTCGATTGTCACATCCAACACGGCAAATGGCAACGTCTACTCCGTAACCATTACGGACGTCAACGGCAAAAGCTTTACCTACAGCCGCGAAAACTGTCTGACCTTCCTAACGCGGTTGGGCTTCCCCTATACGAGTATGCGGTTTGCAGTCAGCTATAATCAGGGAGCGGATCAATACACCGTTTCCGGTGGCGGAGCCGGCCACAACGTTGGCATGAGCCAATGGGGTGCTTATGCCATGGCCTCCGTCTATGGAAAAAATTACCGCGAGATTCTGGGCTTCTATTATACGGATGTCAAAATCTCAACTGGGGTACAATAAGCATCTGAAAGCTGTCAGATGGGGCGCAAAACGCGCCCCATCTGACCCGCCTCCCCTCTGGGAGGCGTTATTTTCTTTTTGTTTGGAGCAAAGTTCATCGATGAAAACATCTAATTTCTATTATGCACTTCCCGAGGAGCTGATTGCGCAGACCCCTTTGGAAAAAAGAGACGCCTCTCGGCTGCTGCGCCTGAACAAGGCCACAGGAGAGACGGAGCACCGGCATTTTTTTGACCTCCCCACTTACTTGAAGCCGGGAGATTGCCTTGTGCTCAATGATTCTCGGGTTCTGCCCGCCCGGCTCATCGGCAGACGGGAAACAGGAGGCGCTGTCGAGGTCGTGCTTCTGCGTGACCTGGGGGATAAGGGTTGGGAATGCCTGACCCGTCCGGGGCGAAAGACCCGTCCGGGCACGAAGCTCATCTTCGGAGACGGCGGGCTGACGGCGGAGGTCATAGATTCCGTAGAGGACGGCAACAAGTTGCTGCGCTTTTCCTATGAGGGTATTTTTTTAGAGGTTTTGGAGCGGCTGGGAAAGATGCCCCTGCCGCCCTATATTAAGGAAGAGCTTTCCGACGGCGAGCGGTATCAGACGGTCTATTCCCGGGAGACAGGCTCCGCTGCTGCGCCCACGGCGGGATTGCACTTCACGAAGGAGCTTTTGGAAAAACTCACGGAGCAGGGTGTGAAAATTTGCTACATCACCCTCCACGTGGGGCTTGGCACATTCCGCCCTGTGAAGGCGGAGGAGATTGAAAACCATGAGATGCACGCGGAGTTTTGCGTCATCCCCGAGGAGACGGCGCACCTTGTAACGGAGACCAAAAAGGCCGGAGGTCGGATCGTCTCAGTGGGAACAACCTCCTGCAGGAGCCTGGAGAGCTTTGCCCGGGAGGACGGGAGTCTGCAGCCCGGCTGCGGCTGGACGGACATTTTCATCTATCCGGGTTACCGCTTTAAATGCGTGGATTCGCTTATCACAAACTTCCACCTGCCGGAGAGCACCCTCGTGATGCTGGTGTCGGCCTTGGCGGGCAGGGAGCAGGTTTTGAACGCATATGCCCAGGCGGTGGAAGAAAAATATCGCTTTTTCTCCTTTGGGGACGCGATGCTGATTGAATAGCCGACTAAAACTGTATCATTAGGAGAATTCTATTGTTCAAGGTATTGAAAGCAGAAGGGCGCGCCCGCCGGGGCGAATTTCAAAGCCCCCACGGAACGGTGCAGACGCCAGTCTTTATGAATGTGGGCACCCAGGCGGCGATTAAGGGCGGCGTAGCGGCGCATGAGCTCCACGGACTTGGCTGCCAGATTGAGCTGTCCAACACCTACCACCTCCATGTGCGCCCGGGAGACGATTTAATCAAACGCATGGGCGGTCTCCACAGGTTTATGGGCTGGGACGGCCCCATGCTCACGGACAGCGGCGGCTTCCAAATTTTTTCCCTGGCCGATCTGCGCAAGATTAAGGAAGAGGGCGTGACCTTCAATTCCCATGTAGACGGAAAGAAAATCTTTATGGGGCCGGAGGAGAGCATGCGTATCCAGGCGAATTTGGGCGCGGACATCGCCATGGCCTTTGACGAATGCATCGAAATTCCCTCACCCTATGACTATGTGGACCGCTCCTGCGACAGAACCTACCGCTGGCTTGTGCGCTGCCGGGATGCGCTCAAAAGCTACAACGAGGAGCCCAACGCTGTGAACCCGGGTCAGGTGCTCTTTGGCATCAACCAGGGTGCAACCTACCCCGACCTGCGGGTGCGGCATATGCAGCAGATTGCGGAGCTGGATTTGGCGGGCTATGCCATCGGCGGCCTGGCGGTGGGGGAGACCCACCAGGAGATGTACGACACCATTGAGGTTGTGGAGGAACACATGCCCCGAGACAAGCCCCGCTATCTCATGGGTGTGGGCACGCCCTCCAATATCATTGAGGCCGTTTTCCGTGGGGTGGACTTTTTCGACTGTGTAATGCCTACGAGAAACGGGCGCCACGGTCACCTCTTTACCTGGCAGGGCGTGATTAACATCAACAACGCCAAATATGCCGAGGACGAGAGCCCTGTTGACCCCGACTGCGGCTGCCCCTTATGCAGAAACTATTCGAGAGCCTATCTCCGCCACCTCTACAAGTCGGGAGAGCTCTTGAGCCAGCGCTTTGGGGCGCTGCATAACCTGTATTTTTACAACATCCTGATGGCGCGGATCCGCGCGGAGCTGGATTCGAAAACCTTTTCGGAGTTCCGCCGTGAATTTTCCGCCAGGTTGGACAGAAGAATATAAAAACCTTGCAAATGAAAACTTTGCCATATATAATTGAAACACAATCTTAGGAGGTCAACAAAATGAACGCGAGATCTAAAAAAATAATCGGAATACTGTCCCTTGTGCTGATCCTGACTCTGGCTTTGACAGGCTGCGTGCCCGCAGGCGGCGCCGCGGCAACGGGAGAAGCCACAGCTGCTGGCGGCATCGCTCAGATGGTTCTGCCCCTTGTTATTCTGTTTGGTGTGTTCTACTTCTTCATGATTAGACCCGAGAACAAGAAGAAGAAAGAAGTTCAGGAAATGCGCAGCTCCCTGAGCAATGGGGACAAGATTGTGACCATTGGCGGAATCGCCGGCACCATCGTAAACATTGCCGGCGACTATATCACCCTCGAATCCGGTGAGGACAGGGTGCGCATTAAACTTGCCAAGTGGGCGATTTCCCGCAAGGAAAAATAAATGCTTCGGCTTAACCGAAAATCCGGCGTCAGCTCTTTCTAAGAGCGGGCGCCGTTTTTTTTATCTCTCTGCAGTTCTGGACTGTCATGCTTTGCGCCTCTGCTGAATAAGCTGTTACCGGGCTTGTTCAAGCGGGGGTGTTTCATATTTTAAAACAAAATTTCGGAGGGAGAGCAATGGGAGAAACCAAAAAAAAGATGATTCAAACAGGGAAGAGGGGGCTGCTTGTCAACGCTGTAAGAGGGGCGGCTGTGGGCTTTGGTGTGAGTTTAGTGCTGCTTTTAGCAGTTGCGGCGCTGATGCTGGGCGGACTATTTTCTGAAGCTTTGGCAGACAATCTGATTCTGGTTTGCGTGCTTGTGGGCGCGACTTTGGGCGGGCTGTACTGTGCTGGAAAGCAGGGTGGGGGAGTGGTGGTTGCAGGACTTTGTGCCGCCGGATTTTACGTCCTTTTTATCTTGCTGGGAACGCTTCTGTTCAAGAGAACAGACGTCAAAGGGGGCGCCGAGGAGATGTTGACCGCGAAGGTGTTGATTGCTTCGGTTGCAGGTGGCTGCTTTGGCGGGGTGTTAAAACTGAATAGAAAACGAAAAAAATCAAAGCTTAGAAGAAGAGTATAACAGGATGTAATCACTTATGGGAGAGTTAACATAATTGAACGTGATTACCTATATATTGGCGTACACCTGGTGTAGTCGCACAATATATGGCTGATTTTCTAGGTATTTTCCGCGGAAGCGGCATGGTGGTTTACTGGGTTTACATAACAAGGTTAACATAATATATCGTCATAATACACAAAAATCATAAATATTTCCCGAAACACTTGATAACTGATTGAATTTGTATTATATTGGCGACATTGAATGTTATGTAAATTAAGTAATTATTCCCATGCCTCCGCGAACAGATAGGGGCGGTGCGGCGTGATTCAAAACGGTTCGTTCATACATAAGCAATCTCCGGCAATCAGTCAGAGGGGCGACGGCGCCTGCTTTGCCCTTTTGATTCTCTGTTTTTTTATTGGCTGCGTTGGTGGCAGTCTCTTGGGATCCTTTTTTCAATTCGAATTTTTCCTTAGAGATTCCTTTGTTTTCGGCGAGACTGCGGCACCGGGAATTTCCATGGGATTTCTCTACTTTATTCGTTTTCAGCTTTTGGCTGTCATTTTGGGCTCCTCCTATTACGGACTTGCCCTGTTTCCTGCCCTCAGCTTTTTCAGGGGCTATGCCTTGAGCTGCACGGCGGCCTCCATCATAGCCGCTTATCCCGCCAACGGCGTCATCCTGGCGGCAGTGGCTGCGGGGCTTCCGGCACTGTTTTCTCTGCCCTGCTTTTTCGCCATCTCAATTGCGGGCTATAACAGCTCCCTGCGCATCCTGCGGCTGGTTCGCGGACAGCCCAGCCCGAAGAAGGGGCGGCTTTTCCTGCTCGTTTTGACCTGTCTGCCCGTTCTTGCTGCGGGCACCCTGATTGAAATTAAGCTTGTGCCATACTTGGCATCTCTTTTCAAATAAAGAACCGAAAGGAAGCGTTGTCGTGAATAATACCGATTGTCTCAATCAGTATGAAAACTACCTTAAAAATATAAAAAAGGCTTCCGATAACACCCTCAGTTCCTATTTAAGAGATTTAAGGCAGCTTAAAGGCTATCTTGAGCTCCACACCGAGGAGGACTTTTTAACCGTCAGCCCCGAGGAGCTCGCTGAGTACACCCATTGGATGAAGGCGCAGGGGAAGTCCGTTCCGACGATTTCCAGGAGTATCGCCTCCATTAAAAACTTATATAAATTTTTAATGTCCCAGAGCATTGTGGATGAGAATCCGTCCATGGGCCTGGTTCCGGAAAAGGCGGTGCAGAAGCTTCCGCAAATTCTCACCAGCAAAGAGGTAGAGCTTCTTTTAGAGCAGCCCGAGTGCACGGACCTCAAGGGTTATAGGGACAGAGCTATGCTGGAGCTACTCTATGCTACCGGCATTCGCGTCAGTGAGCTGATTGCCCTGGACGCCACCGATGTGAATATTTCCGCCGGCATTGTTCGCTGTCGTGGTCATGAAAAGGAGCGGATTATCCCGCTCTATCCCGCTGCGATTCGCGCCCTTGCGGAATATGTCGAATTTATCCGCCCTCAGATGCTTGCGTCCTCGGACGAGCCCTCGCTTTTTGTGAACGTCAGCGGCGAGCGGATGTCCCGCCAGGGCTTTTGGAAGATTATCAAAACCTATCAGACAAAAGCGCGCATCGAAAAAACCATCACGCCCCACACTCTGCGCCACTCCTTTGCGGCGCACCTTCTGGAGAACGGGGCAGATCTGCGCTCGATTCAGGAAATGCTTGGACATGCGGACATTTCCTCCACCCAAGTATATTCCCAGCTTGTAAAAAAACAGCTCAAGGACGTCTACAACAAGGCGCATCCCAGAGCGTAATAATTACAGCTTGCCAAAAACCCGGCGTAGCGGGGTTTTCGACAGTCTGAAAGATTCTTTTGGAGTTCTGTTCAAATAAACGATGGCGCCGCCCGGCCTCCGGGTGGCGTCATTGTTTAGTTGAACAGTATGAAACTGCGAATTCGGGGAAAGACATTGAAAAATTCAATGTCTTATGATAAACTAATATGAATAATGTCTTGAGGCACGGAGGGTTCAATGCGTATTTTGGGTATCGACCCGGGAATAGCCACGGTCGGCTTCGGACTGATTGAAAGCGAGGGACACAGGCAGTCCCTTTTGAACTGTGGTGTGATTACCACACCGGCGCACACCAGCCTGTCCAGCCGCCTGGATCGGATTTATGACGATTTGACCGAGCTGATTTCCACCTTTTCGCCGGACGCAATTGCCTGCGAGGAGCTTTTTTTCAACACCAACATCACAACGGGCATTTCCGTCGCCCACGGCAGGGGAGTCATTCTCTTGGCCTGCTACAAGGCGGGAATTCCAACCTTTGAATACACCCCACTTCAGGTGAAGCAGGCCGTTGTGGGCTATGGACGGGCGGAGAAGCAACAGGTCATCTACATGGTCTCCCGGCTGCTGAACATGAAATCGCAGCCCAAGCCCGACGACGCGGCGGACGCTCTGGCCATTGCCATCTGCCACGCCAGAAGCGCAAGCTCATTACTGACACAGAACGGAGGCGCAAACCCATGTTCTACCACATAAAAGGCAGAGTATCGACCTTAGAGCCGAACCTTGCCGTCATTGACTGTCACGGTCTTGGCTTTGCCCTTTTTGTCACGGCGCACACCCAGTCCCGCCTGCAAATGGGCGAGGAGGCGCAGCTCTACACCTTTGAAAATATCCGAGAGGACGCCTTTGACCTCTACGGCTTTGTTGACCGCCAGGAAAAGCGCTGCTTTGAAATGCTCCTGAGTGTTTCGGGCGTGGGCCCCAAGGCGGCGCTCTCCGTTCTCTCCTATGTCACGCCGGAGGCTCTGGCAATGGCGGTCATCAGCGGAGACGAAAAGGCGCTGACTGTCGCCCCCGGAATCGGGAAAAAGATTGCCCAGCGGATTCTTCTAGAGCTCAAGGACAAGCTCTCCAAGGAAGTTGAAAGCATTTCCGGCGGCGTGAGCCTGCCGACGGCTGCTGCCGGCGGTGTCTCCAAGTTGGGCGATGCAACAGCTGCTCTCGCGGTTCTGGGCTACAGCCCCGCCGAGATTTCCTTCCTACTCAAGGAGATTGATGTGGAGAGTGCGCCACTGGAGGAAATTATCCGGCAGGCGCTCAAAAAAACGGTAAAGTAGGTGGCTTAAGCTTTGAGCATCAACTATTCCAGCACGGAGGACGAACGCATTATCACATCATCCGCCATGCTCCAAGAGGATGTGGCGGAGGGGTCTCTGCGCCCCCGCAGCCTGCGGGAGTATATCGGCCAGCATAAGGTGAAGGAAAACCTGAGTATTTTTATTCAGGCCGCTAAAATGCGCAACGAGCCTCTGGATCACGTGCTGCTCCACGGGCCTCCGGGTCTGGGAAAAACGACGCTGGCGGGCATTATCGCCAATGAGATGGGTGTGAACATGCGCATCACCTCGGGGCCCACCATCGAAAAGCCCGGTGACCTTGCGGCGTTGCTGACCAATCTTCAGGAAAACGATATCCTGTTTGTGGATGAAATCCACAGACTTAACCGCTCGGTGGAGGAGATACTCTATCCCGCCATGGAGGACTATGCCATTGACATCATCATCGGCAAAGGCCCTTCGGCAAACTCCATCCGCCTAGATTTGCCCAAGTTTACCCTAATCGGCGCTACCACCCGCTCCGGTCAGCTTACAGCCCCCCTGCGGGATCGCTTTGGCGTGACCCTGCGGCTGGAGCTGTATTCCGACCAGGAGCTGGCGCTAATTGTGAGCCGCAGCGCGGACATTCTGGGCATTGGTATTGACGAGAAAGGCGCCTGGGAAATCGCCTGCCGCAGCCGGGGTACACCCCGTATCGCAAACCGCCTGCTTCGTCGTGTGCGGGATTTTGCCCAGGTTACGGCGGACGGCGAGATTACCCAGGAGGTTGCCGATAAGGCACTGACAAGGCTGGAGGTGGATCAGTCGGGACTTGACGCTTTAGACCGCCGGATGCTCACCAGCATCATTGAGTTTTACGGTGGAGGCCCCGTGGGTCTTGAAACCTTAGCCGCAACCGTCAACGAGGAATCCGTCACGCTGGAGGACGTTTATGAACCCTATCTCTTACAGCAGGGTTTCCTAACGCGTACTCCCAGGGGGCGTTGTATTACCAAAAAGGCCTATGACCACCTTGGAATCGAGTATATCGGCCAACAGCAAATCGAACTTTAAATCAATCGGAGGAAATCTCAGTGGGTAAATATTTTGGAACCGACGG
>CAYXNK010000039.1:0-14282 GCA_964466395.1 uncultured Oscillospiraceae bacterium
GGAGAGTACTAACATTGTTTCACGCATGGAAAGGATTTATACATTGGGCACGGGAGTTTTTGCTATAAAACGTAAACCCTGGGAACCCTGGGAGAAATTCCGCAAATAATCTCATAGGAGATGGTTCCCGCAATGGAGGCAAGCTCGGAAACGGGAATCACAGCGGATCCGTCATGGCCGAAAATTGTGGCCACGTCACCGGGGCGGACTTCCGGCAAATCGGTGACGTCTACCATGCACATGTCCATGCAGATGCGGCCGATTTGTGGACATCTCTTACCGTGGAGCAAAACGTCAATCTTACCGGAAAGACAGCGGGACAGACCGTCGGCATAGCCGATGGGCAAAACGGCGACCCGCATTTTTTTCTCTGCCGTGAAGGTGCGGCCATAGCTGATGGTGTCGCCCTTTTCGTGCTCATAAACAGCGGAAACGCGGGATTTCAGCTCCATGACAGGGCAGAGCTCTAGGGGCTCGTTTTCCCCGGGATACAGGCCGTAAAGAATCAGGCCCGGGCGAATCATATCCAGATAGGTCTCAGGATAGTTTAGCACAGCGCCGCTGTTTGCGCAATGCTTGATTGCAAATCGATGGCCGGAAGCCGCCTCAATTTGCCGCACAAGCTCGGTAAAAGCCGAGAGCTGTTCCCGGGTAAAGGCCTCTCCCTCCGGCTCGTCGGAGACGGCAAAGTGGGTAAAAACCCCCTCGGCCTCCAGCGCCGAAAGCCGAAGGGTGCGGAGCACCTCGTCAATTCCGTCGCGCCGGACGCCAAAGCCCATGCGCCCCATGCCGGTGTCTAGCTTCAGGTGAATTTTCAATCTGCCGCCGTGCTTTTCGGTCTCCTCGGAATAGGCTCTTGCCTGTTCAAGGCTGCCTACCGCCTGTGTCAAATCCAAGTCCAGCAGCTTTTTTATAAACTCCTCGGGCGTTGCGCCCAGAACAACAATCGGCAGCTTGATTCCCGCAAGGCGGAGCTTTTCCGCCTCGTCCACACAGGCAACCGCCAGATAGTCGCAGCCCTGCTGTTCCAGATAGCGGGAGACCTGAACCGCGCCGTGTCCGTAGGCGTCGGCCTTCACAAGACCCATAATTCCACAGTCCTTGGGCAGGCTGTAACGGATGTTGTTGTAGTTTTTGCCAAGCCTCGGCAGCTCAATTTCTGCCCAGCTTCTTTTTTTATCTTCCTGCATCAAACTTTCCTCTTTTATCTTCTAGCCCCGCGCATGGATTTTCGGCTATGTCAATCTTGTAATAATCAGCTTTAGCTCTGTCCTGTCCGCACCCCGGATGTCGGCATAGACAGGCCGCATGCCCTCGCTCTCCTGCCAAAGGCACAAGACTGCGCCGTTGGGCATTTCAAGCTCTGTGACCACGTGTTCAACCCCCTCCAGGTTTTCACGCCAGGAGGACTCCAGGTGGCCTTCCCTGAGCATTTCCATCAGGTGGGGAAGGCTCGTCAAGGGGGACAGGCTCCCGGTCAGCTCGCTGCCCGTGTCCAGCATCACCCCATCGAAGGAGAGCCTTGTCTCCCCCTTCTCAATACTGGCACACACCCTTGCAATCAGCTCCGGCGCCAGCACCTCAACGGTCTCGGTTTCGCCTGCAACGGTGTAGAGCAGGGTGTAATCGCAGATTGTGTCCGCGTCGGAGGCTGTGACCACGGCCTCAATCTCATGGGCTTCCTGAGCAAGAAAGCCCGCTCTCCAGCTTTGAAACATTTCCTCGTATTTTACGGAGGCGGAACATCCGCATAATAACACGAAGCTTATCGTCAGTGCAAGCAATTTTGCCTGCTTCATTCTTCACCTCGTCATGGCTTTCAAAATCTCCGGCAGCGTTTCTATCATGTCCCCGGGCAGCATGGCATATTCTCCAAGCCTCTGGGCGCAGAGGTCTCCGGCTGCCGCGTGGACGGCACAGGCCGTCACCACCGCCTGCTTCACCGGCAGCTGACAGAGGAAGGCGCCGATGACCCCCGCCAGCATATCCCCGCTGCCGCCCTTTGCCATGCCTGGGTTGCCGCCCCGGATGATAAAGACCTCCCCGTCGGGAAAGGCGCAGATGCTCCGGTGCCCCTTGAGCACCAGAATGCACTCTCTGCTGCGGGCAAAGCTGCGGGCGTCCTCGATTCTGTTGCCTGTTAGCGTTCCGCCCAGGTGCAAAAACTCCCCCTCGTGGGGCGTGAGCACCGGCGGCTTCTGGGCAAGGCGAACAAGACCTGGGTCGTTCCCCAGGGCAAAAAGCCCGTCCGCGTCAATGACCAGCTGCTTTGTTGCCGAGGCCAGCGCCGTGCGCACCATGCCGTTTAGCCCCTCGGAGCGATCCAGGCCGCAGCCCAAAACGCAGACCTGATTTTTTTCCAGACGCTCCAGGAGCACAGGCAGCGCCTGGGTGCTGAGCCTTCCGTTTTCGTCATTTGTCAGAGAAAAGGGCATGGGCTCCAAAAGCCGCCCCGCCGTCAGGGTGAAGATAAGCTCAGGCACACCGAGGGAAATCAGCCCCGTTCCGCTTCTTGCCGCCGCCTTTGCGCAGATGATGGGTGCGCCCGGATAGGCACGGCTTCCGCCCACAATCAGCAGTCTTCCGTAGTCGCCCTTGTGGCTGATTCTCGGCCGCTGGGGCAGGGAAAGCTCCTCAACCCCCACGGCCTGGACGGGAGTTCCGGCCTTCGACAGCGTTTCTGCCGGAATGCCGATGTCCGCCACCTGGAGTCTGCCCGTGCAGGTGCAGCCCGGCTCGACAAAGTGCCCCGGCTTCGCCATCGAAAAGGTGACGGTTACCGCAGCCGAAACGGCGTCGCCGAGGATTTTGCCCGTGTCCGCCTCCACACCGCTGGGAATGTCCGCCGATACAACGGGCGTCTTGCTCTCGTTCATGAGTGTTACAGCGGCCAGCGGCCTTCCTTTTAGGGGTGCGTTTAGACCAAGGCCGAAGATGGCGTCAATCATCACGCCGCTCTCCTCGGCCAGCCGCGCAATGCGGCTGTCATCCGGCTGAAAGTCTTCCAGCCTGCCCCCCAGCTCTGAGAGCCTTCTGGCCATTTCGGCGCAGTCTGGACTCATCTTTTCCCGCTCACCCACCAAAAAACAGTGGACGGTGACGCCCCGCCGCAGAAGGTGACAGGCAGCGCCGATGCCGTCCCCTCCGTTGTTTCCGCTGCCGCAGAAAATCAGGGCGCTTTTTCGGCTGCCCATCAGCTCGGCAGCTGCTGCCGCTAATTGCTTTGCGGCATTTGTCATCAGCAGGGTTGAAGGCACGCCGAGCACGTGGATTGCGTGTCCGTCGGCGTCGCGCATATTCTTCGCATTGGTCAGACGCATTGGTAACCCCCCCGCAGTCATTTGCTTTTCTTCTCACTATATAGTATTATAGGCTTGACAAAAAAATTAGTCAATTTATTCTTGCCTTTGCTGACTTCCTGTGTTATAAATACAGTGTTATACTTTTTTTATCACCGTTATCTGCTTAGATGGGGAAAATAATGTTGCCGTTCCGCAAAAGAGAGGGGTCGCCGCCGGCTGAAAGCGCCCTGTGGAACAGACATTTGGTTCGCCCCGGAGCATCCGGCCAATCCCCGGCGGAGCCGCACCGTTACCTTGCGGAAAAGTGCGGCAGTGCTCTGCCGAATTCGGGTGGTACCGCGGAAGCTATGGTCTTTCGTCCCTCTTTTGTGGACGGAGGGCTTTTTTTATCCCTGTATAAACCATTATTTTGATATAAGGAGCATCGATTCATGATCAGTCTGTTACTGGAATTGAAAGAGGCCTCTCTTTCTTCAATCACAAGCGCGGACAGCGTTGAATTGCTGGAGAACCTTCGCGTTAAGTATCTTGGAAAAAAGGGCGAGTTAACCGCCATCCTAAAGCAGATGGGCGGCCTTTCTGAGGACGAGCGCCCCCGTGTCGGCCAGCTGGCCAACGAGGTGCGGGAGATTCTCGCAAAGTCCATCGAGGAGCGCCGGGATGTACTTTCCAAAAAGCTTCTGGAGTTGCGCCTCACCGCTGAAAAAATTGACGTGACCATGCCCGGAAAGCCCGTTTCCGTGGGCAAAAAGCACCCGCTGAACACGGTGCTGGACGAGGTGAAAGACATTTTCATTGGCATGGGCTTCACCATTGCCGAAGGCCCCGAGGTGGAATATTCCACCTATAACTTTGACAAGCTCAACAGCAGCGAGGGTCACCCGGCAAGAGACCGCCAGGACACCTTCTATTTCACCGACGACGACAGGATTCTGCTGCGCACCCAAACCTCTCCCGTCCAGATTCACGTGATGGAAAACCAGTCTCCCCCCATCCGCATCATCTCCCCGGGCAGAGTGTACCGCAAGGACGAGGTGGACGCCACCCACAGCCCCATGTTCCACCAGATTGAAGGTCTTGTGGTGGACAAGGGCATCACCATGGGCGACCTCAAGGGCACCTTAAACACCCTGGTGCACAAGCTCTACGGGGAAAACGCCGAAACCCGCTTCCGCCCCCACCACTTCCCCTTCACAGAGCCCTCCTGCGAGGTTGACATCCAGTGCTTTGAGTGCGGCGGCAAGGGCTGCCCGATGTGCAAGGGCGAGGGCTGGATTGAAATTCTCGGCGCCGGCATGGTGCACCCCAATGTGTTGGAGGGCTGTGGCATTGACAGCAGCGTCTATTCCGGCTTCGCCTTTGGCGTGGGTCTGGAGCGCATCACCATGCGCCGCTTTGACATCAGCGACCTACGGCTCGTTTTTGAAAACGACGTCAGGTTCTTAAACCAGTTTTAAGGGAGGGAAACAAGATGAAACTTTCACGCGAATGGCTTTCCGAGTTCACCCAGGTGAAGGCCACCGATAAGGAATACAGCGACGCGATGACCCTCTCCGGCTCAAAGGTGGAGGGTGTCGAAATCACAGGCGAGGGAATTTCCGGCGTCATCGTCGGCAAGGTAACGGACATTGTCCGCCATGAGGACTCCGACCACATGTGGCTTTGCACCATGGATGTGGGCAGAGAGAAGCCCATCACCATCGTCACCGGCGCACAGAACGTCCGGGCGGGGGACTTGGTTCCCGTCGCGGCAGACGGCGCAACGCTTCCCGGCGGGAAGACCATCAAAACCGGCAAGCTCCGGGGCGTGGAGTCCCAGGGCATGCTCTGCTCTCTGAGCGAATTGGGTCTCGACACCCACGACTACCCCTATGCAATCGAGGACGGCATCTTCATCCTCCAGGAGCCCTGCGCCCCCGGGGACGACATTGTTCCGACTCTGGGCCTCGGCGACAGCGTGGTGGAGTTTGAAATCACCAGCAACCGCCCGGACTGCCTCTCTGTCATCGGCCTTGCCCGCGAGAGCGCCGCAACCTTTGATACGGCCTTGAGTCTGCACACCCCCGCCGTCCGCGGCGGCCACGGCAGCATTGACGCGCTGCTCCGGGTTGAAATCGCTGACCCCGACCTCTGCTCCCGTTACACGGCAAAGATGGTGAGGAATATTAAAATCGGCCCCTCCCCCGCTTGGATGCGCCGCCGTCTCCGCGCCTCCGGCGTGCGTCCGATTAACAACATCGTGGACATCACAAACTATGTTATGCTGGAATATGGCCAGCCCATGCATGCCTTCGACTATTCCTGTGTGGGCGGCGGAAAAATTGTCGTCCGTCGCGCCAAGCAGGGCGAGGCGCTCCAGACCTTGGACGAAAAAGAGCGCTCCATCACCCCGGACATGCTGGTGATTGCAGACGAAACCTCCCCCATCGGCTTGGCCGGCGTCATGGGCGGCGGAAACAGCGAAATCACGGGCGAAACCACCACCATCGTCTTTGAATCGGCAAACTTCAACGGCACCTCTGTCCGCAAGACCGCCATCGCTTTGGGCATGCGCACAGACGCCTCTGGCCGCTTCGAAAAGGGCCTTGACCCCATGAACACCGTCCCCGCCGTGGAACGCGCCTGCGAGCTTGTGGAGCTTTTAGGCTGTGGCGAGGTAATGGACGGCACGATTGACACCGTGGGCAGCCTGCCCGCTCCCTTTTGCCTTCCTCTGGAGCCCGCCCGCATCAACGCCCTTTTGGGAACGGAGATTGACCGGGACTTTATGGTTCAGGTTCTGGAAAAGCTGGACTTCAAGCTGGAGGGCGACACAATTTTCGTCCCCTCCTACCGCAGCGATGTCCGCCTTTGTGCAGATGTCGCCGAGGAGGTTGGCCGCTTCTATGGCTATGACAAGATTGTCCCCACCGTGTTTCAGGGTGAGGCCACCGTTGGCGGCTTCTCCGAAAAGCAGACGTTCGAGCGCCGCATCAGCGCGCTTTGCCGCGGCATGGGCTATTTCGAGGTCATGACCTATTCCTTCGGCAGCCGCACGGCCTGGGACAAAATCCATCTGCCGGAAAGCAGCCCCCTGCGGGATGCCTTTGTGATTCAAAACCCCCTGGGCGAGGACACCAGCGTCATGCGCACCACCGCCCTGCCCTCCATGCTGGACGTGCTGGGCACAAACTACGCCAAGCGCAACATGGAGGTGCGGCTCTTTGAGCTTGCCACCATTTACCTCAAGGACAAAAACAGCGAGCTTGCCGACGAGCGTGTCATTCTGACCCTTGGTGCCTTTGGCAAGGAGGACTTCTTTGCCTTGAAGGGCTGCCTTGAGGCCCTGTTTGCCAACCTGCGGATTCACAATGTGCGCTTTGAATCTGTGTCGAACAACCCCTCCTATCATCCCGGCCGCTGCGCAGAAATTCGCTGCGGTGAGGCCGTTTTGGGCGTGATGGGTCAGGTGCACCCCGCCGTTGCCGAGGAATATGATTTGGGCGCCGAGGTGTTCACAGCAGAGCTCTCTCTTTCTGCGCTGATGGCCGCTGTTGTCGGCGAGCCCAGCTATGTACCCCTGCCCCGCTTCCCCGCCATCACCCGCGATTTGGCTCTCGTTTGTGGCAGTAATGTCACCGTTTCCGCTCTGACAGACAGCATGTATGCCGCCGGTGGAGACTATCTGGAGCGCTGCCGCCTCTTTGACGTTTACACAGGCCCCGGCATTCCTTTTGGCTGCCGCAGCCTGGCCTTTTCCCTGACCATGCGCGCCAAGGATCAGACCCTCACGGACGAATTGGCGGACAAAACCGTGCAGGCAATCCTCAAAAAATTGGCAGATACCCACGGCGCTGTAATAAGATGAGAGCTTTTGTGCCAAAATGTAACTGAATGGTAATATTAGACCGCTTTACTCTTTGTAAATTTTTGTTATAATAGAGTAGGACTTTAGAAGGGAGGCTATCAGTATGGAGGATGCAACACGCAAGTTCAACATCATCGACAACAAGACGGAAATGAAGGAAATCCTGTCCTCTGTCTATAACTCTCTTGTTGTAAAGGGTTATAACCCCATTAACCAGATTGTTGGGTATATTCTCTCCGAGGATCCCACCTACATCACAAACTACAACAACGCCCGCAGTTTGATCTGCCGCTTAGATCGGGATGAGCTGCTGCACGAGTTGGTTGTGCGCTATCTGGAAAAATAAGCTCACAAAAAAGCCTGTGTCCTCAATGGACACAGGCTTTTTTGCTCGACTGCTTAGAAATCACTTCTCATAGATGACAGCAACAGCTTGAAATGTACCAGGGCCTCCTTCTTCAGATCAAAATCCGGATCTCGGATGCACCATTCGTAGCTGAGCCCCCGCATGGCCATTACAAAATGGCTGGCCAGCACGTCCGGAGGCAACTCGCTTTTAAACTCTCCCCGTCTGATTCCCTCTGCTAATAACTCGGTAAAGCTTACATACAGGTCTCTTCCGTGGCCCTTGACCACGTTCATACTGAGGTTCTGTTCCAGCAGCAGCTTGTAGACGCGGCGCATGCTGTTGCAGCCGATTCTGTCCGTTAGCGTGTCGGCAATTTTTTCAATCAGCCCCAGCAAAAGCTGCGCAACGGACGTGTCTGGCGCGGCGTTTCCAAGAATCGTGCGGTAATCCGCGTCCACCCGCTCCACGTAATCGGAGATGAATTCGGCGATCAGCGCGTCCTTGGAAGGGAAATAGATGTAAAAGGTGCCCTTGGCCACCCCGGCCGCCTCCACAATCTGATCCACGCTCACCTGGTCGAAATCGTGTTCCTGAAAAAGCCTGACGGCACAAGCGAACAGCTTGTGCCTTGTTTTCGTCCCCTTTTCCTTTTTGCGACCTGTTTCTTCTAATTTCATTCAATTCAACGCCTTTATTAATTGATTTTTTTACTTTGTTATGGTACAATTCGATTATATGACTGCAGTCATGTTTCTGGCTTACTTCTATCATAATATTGGAAGGCTGAAAAAGCAAGGAGAGATGGGTTATGAAAATCAGGAAACGCCGCACGGTTGCCGTGCTGATCCTGTGTATGGTGATGCTGCTGGGCTCTGCATTGGCGGCAAACGGGGGTGACGGCGTAGCTGCCCTGTTCTCATCGGGAAATAACGCGATTTCAAAGGCACTGGTTTCACTGCGTTCTCTGCGTGCCGCGGCAGAAGGAGAGGCCGCGTCCGGGACGATTGGCGTTCTGAGTGTGGCCCAGGACTCCCGCGTCACTTGGGAAATCGTGACCAATGCGAAGACAGGAGCAAGCGAGGTTGATACCGAGGCTGCCGTCCTGCGCTTTACGCTGACCAATCCCGGCGCGCAAGAGGTTTCGTTTAACTATACCGTTGTCTCCGGCAGCGCAGAAAGAGGGCAGCACCTACGCGGCACCTTAGACGGAAGCATCACACTCTCCGCATCCAACCTCTTCACGCAGGACGTGACGGTGGAGGTCAAGCCTCTTGCGGACAATCCCGGGGCCTACGGAACAGCCAATAACCACAACGCCCTCTGGACCGGAGAGCGGATTTTCTACATATATTGTGACGATATCAGCAACGCGCTGTTTGACGGCGGGCGGCACAACCTGACCCTGCCGATGCCCATCACAAGCGCCTTTAGCTATCAAGAAAGCTATGTGACCGCCACCAATACTGCGCTGATTGATCTGGACAACGTGCTTGGAGGGGCAAACGGCGTATTCCCCCTCATAGCGGGAACACCCCTGACACTGACGGGCGCAATTAACGGCGATGTTCGAACAATGCTGGACGCGGGGGTATTCACCCATATTCTGCTGCCGGGTGGGTATTTGAGCAACCGTGCGGAAGACAAAAAATCTGTTACATACATGGCGGCCTCCTACGGTTTGGCTGAGGGCGATGCACCCACGACAACTATCGCCGTGCCGGCAGTGGGAACCGGTTCCCTCTATTCAGAAGAGTTTACACAATACCGGCCTATCGCTGCCCTCAATTTGGGGCTAAATAATGAAGGCAACGGCATTATCCGCAGGCTGGACTTCACGTTCACGGCGGAGAGCGACGGCGTTTCAGTCCACTTTGCAGACGGGAACGGCGAGTATGCACCCAAGCAGGTCCGCTTTTCCGACGAAACCGCACCCACGGTGATCGGCGTCTCCGCCGGAAGCACAAACTATTACGGGGACAATGTGCCCGTTGTGATCACCTTCAGCGAGCCGGTTTATACGGACGGTATCACCTTTAAGGTGAACGGCGAAAGCCTGCGTCCGATGGAGAAATCCGGTACGATTTCTGAGTCGGTCAGCTTTCTCTACACCGTGGGCGACGAGGCGCTGGGGTCCTCCCGTGTGCCCGTTGAGGTAACCGAAATTACAGGCGCGCGGGATTTGTCGAATAACCCACAGACTGCGGAAGGTTCCGGGTCGGCCGACATCTCCATAGCCCCCTTTGACTCCGCCGCAGCGCTCCTCTATTGCGCCCAGCCGGAGGCAGCGGTTGAGCAGGGCACGAACAGCACGGCTACCGTGAACGTGTCCGTCCCTCTGAAAGCGGACACAGAGCTGCGAACCTGGCTGGCTGATAGCTCGCGCTTAAATGCGGACAACATATCCGCGGTGCTCAAGGCCAGGGCGATCACAGCTGAGAGCCCAGAAGGCGCCGATATCGCTCTTACCGTGATTAAGGACACTGACAATCCGGAACAGGCCATCGGCCTCACCGGCTCCTTCACCGCGCCGGAAAACACCACCGGCGCACAAGCCGGCTATGTGCTTGAATTTTATCTGAAAACGGGCAGCGACTATCAGCTTTTGCGGGGACTGACCGCCCAATATACCATCCCCCCGCTGATTCTTGTAGACGATGCATCGGATGTAACCCTTTCCTATACCGGCTGGCCTTCCTCTAACAGCATTTCCGCCTCCACAGCCACAGGCCTTTCTCTGGGCTACACCCTTAATGTGGACGCAACCTGGCAGCAAAATACATATTTTGTCTGGAGCAGCAGCAATGAATCCGTAGCGACGATTGGCAACAGCGGCAATATCACCGTGCTCGGCGCCGGAACGGTCTCCTTTACCCTGACGGTCTCCAATCCCCTTAATTCTGACATAGTAACCCTGCGCACTCCCAGCCTGACTGTGGTGGAGACCGGAGACGCCTATCTCTACGTGCCCACGGCGCTGCAAAAGCAGGAGGTGCTCCGCGACAACGACGCCAGGGTCAGCTTTTCCACAAACCTCACAGCCCGGAACGAGGTAAACTCCCCGGGAGCCAAAACGGACTACACCTTCACGCTATACAGCGCGGATTATTCAGGCGATCCTCTCCGGCGGGAGACGCAGGTCTGGCAGAAAGTGCAGACCTCCACAGCCGTCGCTCCCGTCGTCTCCTGCACCGTTCCGGCGGAACATCTGCAAACCGCCACGGCAACAGAGAGATACGGCTACATCCTTGAAATCAAAGCCGCCGATGCGGCTTCGGGCGCTGTCCTGACCGCCGAGGCCTATATTCGGGTGCGGGAGAAGCCCGCCAAGGCGGTGCTCACCCGTCCCACTTCCCTCTACCTTACCGATGAGAGCCGCGGCTTTTCCGTGACCGCAGGCTCGGAAAACACGACAACCGGAACCGATTATCAGCTCACCGTTACCCGCAACAGCGAAAGCACCCCCATCGTCACCGCCGCGGCCCCGGGCACTGTGACGGTTCCTGTCAGCTATGTCGATACGGGCCGCCTGATGGATGTGTACACCGTGTCCCTTCAGGTGAAAAACCCCGACGACACAGCCTGGTCTGCCGACTCCTTCTGTGTATACGTTTATCGCAACGGTTCCATGAGCTTTCTTGTGGGGGGCTTGGCAACCGGCAGCTTGCAGGTGGAGCTGAGGCCCAACCTGGAGGAGGGCACAATATACGGCGTCAACGAGCTGCGCTCCCGCGGGCAGCTGGGCCTGAGCACAAGCATCAGCTTTAACACCGGCGGCTACGCCTGGAGCAGCGCTGCCGATCAGATCACCTGGTCTGTTAGCGGGCAGGCGGCGTCCCTCTTGTTTGGAAGCACCCGGATTAAGGATGGCGAAAATCTGACGCTGCCACCCGGCGCCTCGCTGCGCATTCAGGGCGACGCGATGGGAACCGCCACGGTAACAGCCACCCACGCCCGCACTGGCATGTCCATTTCCAAGCGTGTGGTTGTAGGCGGCACGGATAAATTGTATTTGTTCCAGAGCACGCCTCAGGCGCACTCTCAAATCGTTTACACCAACGGAAACGGCGTGGAGAAAACCGTACCCGCCCATTTCGGCTCGGTGGGGGTGTATGAGGCAAGCGGCATCACAAGCGATGTGGTGTTTTATCCCGAGAATAGTGCGCTCTATAATTTTGCAGTGCTTAAAAAGAGTACATTGGACGCGGGGCAGGCCAAGATCTCCTCGTTTGACCTCTATCCCGTCCATACCGTGAGTATCCCAAAAGCGAACTATAATGTATCCCTTTTCCTGTTTGACAACAAGACAGGCGCCGCCTATACCGACGATATTACAGTGCGCGGCGGCTTGTATGTCAACGGGACGTATTACGCCACAACAAAGATAAACGAGAAGCTCGGCAACGCCGACCAGACGCTCAAGGCGGACGGCCACGGTCGGTACAATCTCTCCTTCGATGTGGCAGCCTACTACACAGGTCACGGCAGCGTCAGTCCCTCCGACGAATTGAACTATGTGATTGAGGTGAGCTTCGGGGCGCTTTCGGAAGCGGACTTTTTTCCCGCCTACATCACGGTTGGAAACGCCGACATTCGGGCGGGGAGCTCCTCCGCCCAGGGTGTTAGCGTCAGCGCGGGAATTACAGCGCTGGACCACAGCCTGGTTCAGAACGAAGCGGTCGTCCTCAGCCAGTCCGTCACACTGGACGGTGAGGAGTATTCGCTGGACGACAATCTGCTGAAGCTCGAGGGGAGGCCCTCACAGGCGCTGCTTAACATGACGCTGATGCTCCCGGGCTATCAGGAAAACACGACCTATTACCTCCGTTTGGCAGACGGCACAGGTGCGAACCTGGGCTATGCGGAGCGCGGTACTTTGGAGCAAGCCTACCCATTTTCGGATATTGTCACGCTGCGCTTTTCAAACGACATAAGCTTCTCGCTCTTTGCGATGCTCAGCTGGCATCTCGAAACGGGGGAGAAAGGCTATGTCTATCCCTCCATCGAGGCAACCTCAAGCGCCTCCAAGGCAGTTTACCAGCTTTCAAAGCCAATCCGTGTACAGAGCCTTTATGGGGTAAGGCCCATGGACTGGCGCATATTGAGTAATGTTCAGCTGGTGTCGCTGCTCCAAAGCATCTCCCCCGGCTATGCGGGCCTGTCCGCTTCCACGGGAATCAGCTTGGTTGACGAAGCGCTGGGAATCGCGGGCGGTGTTTCGTCCTACCCACACTTCAAACTTATTGGTCTGGAGCTTTCCTCTACTGAAGACCCGCTGGTGTATCAGGGCGTCCTTCGATATGCAGCCGGCTCCGAGTTTTTCGATGGCAGCATCAGTGGCGGGGTATATATGCGTGAGGACGACCCGGCGGACTATTCCTTCCTGCCCGACAGTCGGTTTACGGGCGAGGGAAAAAGCGCATTCATGAAGCGCGCCCGCCGCTCCGGAAACTCGACATATTATCTCAGCGGCGGGGCATATATCGGCTGCGCCCTGCGCTATAACCTGAGCACCAAGGAATGGGATCTGAGCCTTTTGAAGGGCGATCTGTACATGGGCGCGAGCCATGAATACGAGCGTAGGTACAACGCCTACATCGGCCCCGTGCCGGTTACCGCAAAGTTCCGGACCAACATGTCCGTGGATGCAGGGCTGACCATCCTGCGCTCTGCCAACGGCGATAAGGTTGCCTATATCCCCAGGCTTTCCCCCGCCTTCAGCATTTACGGCTCTGGGGGCGTGGGCCGCGACTATAAGGTGGTCTCCCTTTGGGCCGGGCCCTATGGCAAGGCAGGCCTGACCCAGAGCTACCTGTGGTACACCGACAGCGATGGACAGACGGCCAACGGGCAGCGCTTGGGCATTTGGGGCGAGGTGGGCGTCGCCTTTGAAATCAAGCTGGGCATATTCTACACCATCGACGGAAAATATGAGCTTACAAACTACTCCAACAATTGGAATTACAACAAATATACCGAGATCAGCAATCTGACCAGCGGCGGAGCTCTCCCCCCTGGGCGGCTGTTTGCCATGAACGGAGCGGAGCTGACGCCCGTTTCCCAGACCATAAGCTATACCGACCGCTCCTATCTGGATCGCTTTGCGCGCACCTGGAACGAAACACCGGCACGCATAAGTCTTATGAGCGGCGGACCGGAGACGGAAACCCTTCAGGAAAACGCCAATCCCGACTCCGCCCCTTTGCTTGCTGACGACGGCAGCCTACTGGCCTATCTCTCGGATATCGACAGCGCCGACCTGCGCGACACCGCGGCAGTGTTCTCTGTTTGGGATGCTTCCGGAAAACACCCGGAGCCCACACAGATTAGCGCTGACTCCCCCTACCCCGACAGCGACCTTGCTCTCTCCGGCACGGCCTCCGGCGGTGCCTCCGCCGTGTGGCTGCGCTATTTCACCGACGATGTTGGCAGCGAATCCAAAGAGGACGCCACGGCGGAGGGTGTCATCGATGCGCTGGCCTCCTCCGAGGTCATGGCGGCGGTCTATAAGGGCGGAAGCTTTACCACAACACGGCTGACAACCAACGCCACGCCCGAGATGAGCCCTGTGACGGCCTCCGCCGGCGGCAAAGCCGTTGCAGCCTGGATCGGTGCGACCCTGGGCGACCTGGAAAATCCCCTGAACGTGACCTCCAGCTATCTCATGTATTCTGTTCATGACGGCTCAAGCTGGAATGACGTGCGGCTTCTTTACGACGGCAGCCTGTCCCGGGTCACGGCCCTCTCCGCCGCCATGCTGGAAAACGGCACCTCCGCCATCCTCTAC
>CAYXNK010000040.1:0-14218 GCA_964466395.1 uncultured Oscillospiraceae bacterium
TCACCTCCACGTGCTCTGTAGTGTGCCTGCTTCCTCAAGCATATTCTAACAAACTTCTACAGCCTGCGTTAGTGCAACCGGGTTTCACGCCCTTTTTTAACTTGTAGCGCAGCGGAAAGGTATGGTCATAACTATGAATAAGCAAGCTTTGCCTAAAACGAGACGCATCACCTTAAAGAAAATCATTATAATTTCCATATTCGCCTTGTCTCTTCCGCTCACACTTTCCTTTGGCGTTTTTGCGGCTTACATGAGCTACCAAAACACCATAGATACCCTTGAGCAAAGCCTTGGCGCATCGGCGCTTATTTCGGCAACCGCAGCCGAAAACGAAATCTCTAAATACGCAATCATCGTTCAGGGCATCGCCTCGCAGAGCGAGATCGATTCCGGTGAGCAAGGCGGCAAGAGCTTGGGAAGCTTTCTTGGCGGGATGAAGGCCGCCTACGGAATGCAGGATATCGCCGTTTATTCGCCGGATGGCAAGCGCATCGCAGGCAGTAAAATGGCTGATGACGCCCTCTTAACAACGGCCAGGAACGGTGCTGTTTATATTGGGTCCCCTTATCTTCATCCGGACACGGGCGTGCTTTGCGTAGATATCGCAGCGCCGATTTGGGCAAACGGTTCCCCAGACACAAGAGTTGAGGGAGTGATTTCCTGTTCCTTGCCCCAAAGCGATATAAACGGCATAGCGGAAAAAGTTAATGTAAGTGAAAACAGTCACACACGCATCATAAACGCCGAAGGCACGACAGTCGCCAGCACAAGCGTTCAGGAGGCGGCAGCCCTCCAAAACCTCTTAAGTGAATCTCGCGCAGATACTGCCCAAAATGATTTGAGCACCATAGTGGCCGCCGCCGTCTCAGGCAAAAGCGGCTTTGGAACATACAGGCAAAACGGCGAAGCCCAGTTTGTGGCCTTTGCCCCCATCGAAGGGACGGACGGCTGGAGCATCCTCATTAACGCCCCTTCCGGTGACTTTGATGCAGGAACCAGGAAGACAATCGCCATATCGATTGCCATGACTGTGATTTTTTTGTGCTATGGGCTGGGTGGCGCACTGGTTCTTGCAAAGGGCATAGCAAGTCCCATGATGGTGAGTGTTGACAGGCTGTTCCTTATGTCCGACGGCGATTTCAGCTCCCCTGTGCCGGAGATACAGTCCAAATCCAAAGAGCTGCATAGGCTGCGTGACTGTATCAAACATATGTGCGACAGCACAAACGAGATGATTTCGGACATAAAAGTTGTCCTTGGGGAAATGTCAGACGGGAACTTTAGAGTCGAATCCAAGATACCGGAACGGTATGTCGGGGACTATTCCGAGATACTGATTGCGGAGGATATTATAAAGAGCAAGCTGGCCAACACCTTAAACGAAATAAACAGCATAGCTGAGCAGGTATCGGCGGGAGCAGACCAGGTCTCCGCCGGCGCTCAAGCGCTGGCGCAAGGGGCAACAGAGCAGGCAAGCTCTGTTGAGGAGCTGTCGATTACGATAAACGAGATTGCGGCGCAGGTGCGCCTCAGTGCAGAGGAATCGGAAAAAGCAAACGAGCTGGCTGTTCAGGCCGGCGGGATTATGCATGACAGCGTTGGGGGGATGACTCAGGTGAGCGCGGCAATGGGGGAGATATCCGAGGCCTCACTCAACATCAGCCGTATCATAAAGGTCATAGACGACATCGCCTTCCAGACGAATATTCTGGCTCTCAACGCAGCGGTGGAAGCAGCCCGGGCGGGCTCCGCCGGCAAGGGCTTCGCGGTGGTCGCAGACGAGGTGAGAAACCTTTCTCAGAAGTCCTCGGAGGCAGCGAAAAGCACGGCGACCTTAATTGAAAGCTCGATTAATGCGGTGGAAAAGGGCGGAAAGCTTGTGACGCGTGCCAGCGAGGGCTTTGCCGCGGTGGCGGAAAAGACGGAGGAGGTCGTAAGCAGAATCGGAACAATCTACAAGCAGGCGCAACAGCAGGCCGATGCAGTGGGTCATGTGTCCGTAGGCATTGATCAGGTGTCCAATGTAGTTCAGATGAACTCTGCAACCAGCGAGGAGTCGGCGGCGGCAAGCGAGGAGCTTTCCGGCCAGGCGGCGGTGCTCAAGAGTCTTGTGGGTCAGTTTCAGCTTTCCGAGTAAGCACAGGGCGCAAATTTTATAGCCATGTTGAATCCGATAAAAACACTCCCCACTTCAGTCCAGAGTGGGGAGTGTTTTATACCGGCACCTTTATCGGCATTGGCCGCGGGGGTTTATTTATATTTCGCCTGCGGGCTGTAGTGCTCGAAGATGACGGCGTCGTTTCCGGCCTCGGCGGCGGGGCCGGAGGCAGTCCAGGCCACCCGCATCGCACCCATTTTTTCACAGAGCCTCACAGTCAGGGGCTTGTGACCAATGCGGTAGGCGATAAAGTGTGGCCTTGCCAGAACGTTTGTCAGCAGGTTTCCGACAGCAAAGGCGTTGAGCATGCTCGTATCCTTGGCGAGCTCGGCGGGGTCTGAGGCCAACTGCCCACGCAAGAGCTCGGGTGCGTTTTTTCGAAACCAAGCGACGATGCGGGGGTCAAAGCTCTCGACGCAGCAGCTTTCTCCAAAGTGTCGGAGCGCCTCATAGGTTTTCTCGCAAAGCTCTGTATTGCGAGAGCCGCGCTTAATTTCGACAATCACCGGGCAGTCCGAGCCCAGGGTTTTCAGGGCCTCGGAGAGCAGGGGAATGCCAAATTCCGTGCCGCAGAGCCGAAGCGCCCGGAGCTCGTCGAGGCTCAAATCCTCCACCTTTTCCGCCCTACCGCAGAGGCGGGCGACATCGTCGTCGTGAAATACGACGAGAGCGCCGTCGCTTGTGAGGCGGACGTCCAACTCCACCCCATATCCCGCTGCCGCTGCCCGCGCAAAGGCGGGAAGGGAGTTCTCAGGTATGCTTTTATCCAGGCTATGCAGCCCCCGGTGGGCAAAGTTCCGACCGTAAAAGGGCGCGCGGCGCCCTTCCTCCGCCTTCCCTGGCGCAAGCAGAAAGGCTGTGGCGAGTGCTCCTGCAGAAGCGAGACCAATGCCAAAAACGAGTTTATTCATACAAACGCACCTCCGTTTCTACTTTATTTTAAGCCAGAGTGCTTTTGTAGTCAAATTTTTGTTGAAGCTTGTGAAAAAAGAAAGTAAACTGGTGTCATTGGCCCTTAATAAGTCAAAGAGAGAGTGTGATTATATGAAGCTCAATTACAGGAAAGTTTTCTTCGTCGGCTTTGCTTTCTTCCTTATTTCCACCTTCTGGCAGGCCTATGATACCATTATCCCCAAAATCCTTACTGACAAGTTTGGCATGTCCCAGAGCTGGTCGGGTCTGATTATGGGGTTGGACAATGTCCTGGGCCTGTTTTTGCTGCCGCTGTTTGGCTCGTTATCCGACCGCTGCGGGAGCCCCCGGGGCAAGCGCACCCCCTTCATCGTCGCGGGGACCCTGCTTTCCGTCGCCTTTTTCATCCTCCTCTCCTTTGTAGAGGGGGCGCAGATTCAGCATCTTGCCGCTGTTTCGCCCGAGAACCCCACAGCGCAGGAGACGCTCTATGACGCAGCGCTCACGGTGAACACCCCCAACGGCAGCACGGTTGTAATTCAGGATGAGTTCTCCAAGGAGGCGTTTGTCGCCATCGCAATTAGGACTGCAGACGGCGCTATCAATCCCGACTACGCCAATTTTATCGTCCCCGCCCGCCAGGCCTTTGCCGCTGCAGTCACAGCAGGTGACCGGACGCCTTTGGTGATTTTTATGGTGGTTCTCACCTTCCTCCTGCTTTCCATGGCAACCTTCCGCAGCCCCGCTGTTGCACTGATGCCCGATGTGACCATTAAGCCCCTGCGAAGCCGCGCCAATGCCATCATTAACCTCATGGGCGCGGCCGGCGGCATTTTTGTTCTGCTTCTGGGCACGTTTTTGGGCACGGGCGACCCCACAAACGCCCTGATGAGCTATAAGCTGTTTTTCACCCTGGTGGCTGGGCTAATGCTCCTCTCTTTGGGGATTTTCCTCTGGCAGGTCAAGGAGCCGAAGCTTGTGGAAGAAATGCAGGAGGAGAGCCGCAAATTCCAGCTGGAGGCTGAGCCGGACGAGGAGCAACATCCCTCCGGCGACGGCGGGATCTCCAAGGGAGCTCGCCGCTCGCTGATTCTCATCCTCGCCTCAGTGGTGCTGTGGTTCTTCGGCTATAACGCTGTTACGAGCAAGTATTCCGTTTATGCCAGCAGCGTTTTGAACCTGGATTACAATCTGACTCTGATGATAGCGACAGGCGCCGCCATTGTCTCTTATATCCCCGTTGGCGCTGTGGCCTCGAAAATCGGGCGAAAAAAGACCATCCTCGCGGGCATCGCCATTCTCGGCTGCTCCTTCCTCTTAGCCTCTTTCATCCGCGCGGGCAGCTCGACCCTGGTGATGAATCTTCTCTTTGCCTCTGCCGGTGTCGGCTGGGCAACCATCAACGTCAACAGCTACCCCATGGTTGTCGAGCTGTCCAATGGTGGCGAGGTGGGCAAGTATACGGGTTTTTATTACACCGCCAGCATGGGCGCTCAGACGCTCACGCCTTATATCTCCGGGCTCTTCATGGACAAGGTCGGTATGACCGTCCTCTTCCCCTACGGCTGCATCTGCGTGTTCCTGGCCTTCGTGACCATGCTCTTTGTGAAGCACGGCGACAGCAGGCCAACACCGGCCCGCAGGGTCGGCTAAAAGCGCAACTGGGCGTCGGAAATTTTACACATCGATTTTAGTCCACCCAATAAAAAAAGACCCCAATCAGGGTAGCGATGTTGCCCTATGTCTAAGGAGGTGTCCGGAGCTTGAAGAGCAGAACCTATATCGCAATCGACTTAAAATCCTTCTATGCTTCGGTCGAGTGCAGGAAGCGGGACCTCGACCCCATGACGACCAATCTTGTTGTCGCAGACGCCAGTCGTACTGAAAAGACGATTTGCCTTGCCGTCTCCCCCTCCCTCAAGGCCTATGGCATCCCGGGCCGGGCGAGGCTCTTTGAGGTCGTGCAGAGGGTAAAGGAAGTCAATGCAAGGCGGCTGCACGAGGCCCCGGGGCGCGCCTTTACCGGCTCATCCTCCGACGACATTGTGTTGAAGTCCTCACCGGGCCTCTCGCTGGACTACATCATTGCGCCGCCGAGAATGGCACATTATATGGAGTACAGCACACAGATTTATAATCTCTATTTAAAATACATTGCACCCGAGGACATTCATGTTTATTCCATCGATGAGGTGTTCATGGACGTCACGGATTACCTGAGCACCCATAAGCTCTCCGCTCGGGAGTTTGCGATGGGAGTGATTCTGGACGTGCTCAAAACCACAGGAATCACGGCCACGGCGGGCATCGGCACGAACTTATATCTTGCCAAAATTGCAATGGACATTGGAGCAAAGCATATTCCGATGGACGAAAACGGCGTCCGCATCGCAGAGCTGGACGAAATGCGCTACCGTCGCCTTTTGTGGGCGCATCGGCCCCTGACGGACTTCTGGCGCGTGGGCAAGGGCTATGCGAAGAAGCTTGAAGAGAATGGGCTTTACACCATGGGCGACATTGCCAAATGCTCCCTCGGCAAGCCCACTGATTTTCACAACGAGGACTTGCTGTACCGGCTTTTCGGCGTCAATGCGGAGCTGCTCGTTGACCATGCCTGGGGCTGGGAACCCTGTACGATTGCCGCTATTAAGGCCTACAAGCCCAGCACAAAGAGCCTGGGCTCGGGTCAGGTTTTGCAAGCTCCATATCGCTTTGAAAAGGCCAAGCTGATTGTGCGGGAGATGGCGGAATTGCTGGTGCTTGACCTGGTGGAACAGGAGCTTTTAACCGACCAAATGGTTTTGACCGTGGGCTATGACATTGAAAATCTCGCGGACGCGGACAGACGCCAGTCCTACCTCGGTGCGATTGCCACCGACAGCTACGGCCGTTCCATTCCGAAGCAAGCGCACGGCAGCCTCAATCTCGGCAGATACACCTCCTCCACGAAGCTAATTGTGAAAGCCGTGATGGAGCTTTTTGACCGGATTGTGGATAAACATCTGCTGGTCAGGAGGGCGAATCTTGTGGCCAATCATGTGGTAGATGAGGCCGTCATTCAGGAGGCTGGAAGCCCCGCACAGCTGGATTTGTTCACGGACTACGAGGCCGAGAAGCTGGAGGAGGCCAAGCTTGCACGTGAAAAAAGGATGCAGAAAGCAACGCTGGCAATCCGAAAGAAATACGGCAAGAACGCCATTTTAAAGGGCATAAATTTGGAGGAAGGCGCCACCACAATAGACCGCAACCGGCAGATTGGAGGGCACAAGGCATGACGAATTCCTATGATGATATCATCCATCTGCCCCGCCATAGTTCCGCAACCCACCCCCAGATGCCAATTGCCGACCGTGCAGCGCAGTTTTCACCCTTCGCTGCGCTGACCGGCTATGGCGCCGCTGTCAAAGAGGCGGCGAGGCTGACTGATAAAAGGCTGGAGTTGGACGATGGCGTGAAGGAAGCTCTGAATGCGCGGCTGCGCATGATAGCGGACTGGCGCAAGGACTGTCCGGAGATCTCCATCACCTACTTCCAGCCGGATGCCAAGAAGGCTGGCGGCGCCTATGTTACGGCTGTGGGTACGGTTAAAAAGATAGACGAATACGAACGAATTGTTCTAATGGCTGATGGCACAGTGATCCCCATCAATGAAATATTCATCATAGACGGGCAACTATTTGAGGCTCTGGAGTTTTATTTGATTGAGGGCGAATTGAAATAAGCCGAAATTTAGGGGGTGCGGCGCCTTCCCCTTTCTGCAAAGCCACTGTCTCGACAACAACTGCGCTGGGCAAGGCTTACCCATCAGGACATTCAATCGTGCGCCCCTGTCTAAACTGCGACGACCTGTGCCACATGGCACAGGTCGTCGCAGTTTGTCGAAAGTCTCTATGGGATAGGCGCTTATCTGCCCAGGAAGCCCTTTGTCAATCCGGAGAGCTTGGAGAGATAGTTGCCGCCGAGCTTCACAGCCGTCTGAATGTATTCGGTGGGGGCATTTGGGTTGTTCTTTGCATTGTCGGGATAGGCCTCTGTGCTCTCCTCATAGGCCTTTCCGGTTTCTTCTACAAGCATTTCAACGTTGTCTGCATATTCCTCAGCGGCAATTTCAAAGGAATTTCCTCCGCGGAAATCCACGGCCATAGACCCGACCGTGCTTGCGGAAACGACTGTGAGTGCGAGGCTGGATACAAGGATTGCCTTCTTTAACTTGTTCATGATTGATTCTCCTTTAATTGTTTTACGAATTGTTTTCGTAATCAAATTTGCCTGACACCTTACTAACGCACGAGGTGGCCTTTTTATCGCATTAAAGCGAAAAATTTTTGCGACGCCTAAACCCGGGCAAATAAAAGGTGCCATGCGGAAACCCGCATGGCAGGGGAGAGGAGACTACGGCGTTTTTATGAGCCAATGGCTTTCTCTGTAATTTTTCCAATCAAATCTGTGGCGCCATTTACGGCCTTATTGCGGGCTTCCTCAGAGGAGGGTGGTGCGGTCTCAGCCGACTGGTTTCCAACGCTGATTTCGCGGCCGATTCCAATTTTTCCGCCCGCCTGAATGCCCAGCTGCCCGTTTATCTGGTGGCCACCTTCCTCGGCGGCGACATTCCAATTTAGAATCAGGCCAGATTTTACATCAACCTCATATTGAAATTCCCGGTCATTTGCCTTCACCGAAATGTCATAGACCAGCTTTCCCTCGTCGATTCCAACGGATATATCGACCTCGGCGCCGTCTCCCGAAGAAATGTTAGCCTGTGCAAGCACGTGGTCAAGAGCGGCCTCGGCGCTCACAACGCCCTTGGCGCTGAGCGTCCCGATTAGGCTGATGTTTTCCATTTGCTTGCTTCTCACCCATTTGTCCGCAAGAAGTCCCAACTCGCTGACGCTCAGCCTAGCGAGCGCCTCGAAGGAAAGCCTCGGATTTTTCTCGAGGATTTTTTTAATCAATTCCGCCCTACCCTGGGAAATTCCATATTGCTCAGCAAGGCCGGAGGGCTCTGTGGTCTCGGCAATGCTCTGCCCCAGCACGGCGCCGTCCAGACCCTTTTGGGCGAGCTGTTCAGAGATATGCACCATCAACCGGGCGCTCAGCACCGCACTTTTTTCCGGGTCGGCACCGCTCACTGTGACCAGAACAGCACAGCTCTGCTCATTCAAATACCCGGCTTCGGCCATAGAGGCAATCAATTCCTCCATTACGGCGTCGAGCTTTTTGCCCTTCAGGGTATTGCCGTCGCCGGCTATTTGCGCAAGGAGCGCTCTTCCGTCCGCATTGATTCCGGAGGCACTGCGCACGGTTTCGTTTTTATTGACCTCGAGCGCAAGACCCGGGTTTACGTCCAGTATGACGAGGGTATCCGCCCCATACGCCGCCTGATATTGCCCGAAGCCCAGCCAGCCACCAACCAGAAGGACAAACATCGCGGCCACCGCATAGAAGGATTTCTGCCAATTCCCGCGCTTTTCCTTTTTCGGAAGCTCGATAATTTCGCAGGCGCTCTCGCCTCTGTCCTCGCAGCGCTGGAGGATGCTATCTAAAACATCGGGGACTTCATTTAAAAGCTCCGTCGCAAGCCTCGCTTCAATCTCTGTAGTTTTCAAATCAATGCCCCCCCTTTCAAGGCGTTTTGCAGCTTTTTTCTGGCTCTGCTGTATTTGGACAGCACGGTGGAGAGCGGCAGGGACAGGAGCCTGGCAATCTCGGCGTGCTTGAGTCCGGAAACAGCGTGGAGAATTACGATGTTTCGATCTTCGTCCGACAAAAGCCCCATCGCCGCATTTAGTACCATCCGATCCTCTGTTCTGACAGCCGGGCCTTCCGTTTGGAGCATGGACCAGTCATCATCGGGAAGGTCTGTTGTCTTGCGCCGCTCCCGAAGGATGCTGAAGGAGAGATTTTTTGCAATTGTGAGAATCCAGGCCATGGGCTTTCCCTGGGACCTGTAGCCCTCTGCCGAGGACCAGATTTTCATATAGGTATCCTGCAGGACGTCCTCCGCATCCACTGAATTCTTCAGAATGGACAGCGCAAAGCCGAAAACGGCGACCTTCGTCTCCTGATACAGGGCGCTCAGGGCGGCCTTGTCCCCCGCCGCAATCTCCACAATCAGCGTTTCCATGGGACGCCCGGCGTTCCCGGCTCTCTGCTCGGCAGCTTTCGTTTCATACAATTTGCCCCTTCGCCTCCTTTTGTTATTAACGCGTGAGACACCTCTTTTATTGCATGGCAATAAAAATTGTTTTTTATCACGGTACGATCTGGAATATCCTAGCATCAAAAGAAAGCCGGTGTCAAACAATATCGGAAGCGCAGACCGCCCACCCTGCCTGAAAAGGCGCTTGCAAGAGCTTGTCGTCTGCATGCGCAGACAGCAAGCTCTTGCGGGTTCTTATAATTGGGAGTCCGCTTGGCGGCTCTACTTCTTGCCGAAGGAATGAGTGTATTCATAGTCCCCAAATTTAATGTTAATTTGCGGCTTGGAATCCGCCTCCCCATTGCTGAAGGTGACATCCACATTCCCCGTAGGGAGGCCTTCCGTCCCCATCGTCTCCGCCGCCTTTTTCATCAGCGGACCGGTCTCCTGGGGAAGGCCGGGCAGTTGGGGAAGCCCCGTTTCTGCGTCAACGTCATAGGCAAGCCCGGAGGGGTCGCCAGTTAGCTTCACCTGATAGATGAACTTTCCGTCTTTGTAATCCAGCTGCGCCTCCACATCGGCGGCCTCAGTGCCATAAGACCAATTTGCCTGGGCGCCCGTGTTGGTGATTGCCACCTCGGGGGCTACGAATTTTCCGTGGCTGGGCGTACCGGTGAGCTTAAGGCCGTCCATCTCGCCCATCCATTTTTCAGCAATAAGGCAGAGGTCGTTAATGTTGAGCTTTGACAGCTCCTCAGGAGAGAGCTCCGGCGCTTTTTCCATGATATTTTTAATCAGAGCCGCCTTGCTCTCGGATACCTCAAGCTTTTTGGAAAGCGCCGCAAGTTCCTTGTCCGCGCTCCCCCGGAGACTGAGAATCGCGCCGTTTATGGACTCGTCCTGCAGCGCCGCCTCAATACCTTCCACCAAGAGCTTTTCCAGGGCGGCGGAGGTTTCGGAGTCCTCGTTTTTCACAGAGACAAGGACGGAGTTTGTAAGCTCGTTCAAATAGCCCTCCTTGGCCATTGCCTCCGTGACCAGTCTCGCGGCCTCTTCCACCCTCAGCCCCTTCAAATCCAGGCCTTCCAGCACCTTTTTTCCATCCTGATTCAGCGCCTCCGCCCCAACGATTGAGGCGGACTTATTGGCGCTTAAAGCGACGCTGGGGTTTACGTCCATGGTGACCACGGTTTCCACCCCGTTGGCCAGATTGTATTGTCCCATGGCAACGGTGCCGCCCACCACCAGGACAAGGGCTGCCGCTGTGGCACACAGGGGTCTTAAAAGGCTTCTTCTTCTAATCATTTTCTTCATAGTAATCGCATTTCCTTTCCGCATTCCATCCTTGGAGAGGATTTTATCCAGCACATCGGGTACCAGGGCTTCCAAGCAGGCTCTCAGGCTTGCCATGAGCTGAAGCTCCGTCATAATCGTCCCCCTCCCGTAAATTTCCGCCGCTGGAAGATGCAAATATTCCGGTTTGGCAGGCGCCGTTCCAAACCCTTTCTCTCTTCCTCCGACACTACATTAACGCCTCAATCCGCTATTTTATTGCAAGATTTTTAGATTTGCCACAGAATATAAAAGGCGGCGTCACGATTGCGCGTGATGCCGCCTCTCTGCCTATTCGGCCCAGCCTATTTTTTTGATGGGGAGCTGAACAAGTCTGTGCTCAGATATTTTTCACCCCGGTCTGCCAGCAGCACAACCATAAAGCCCTCTTCCAGCTCCTGGATGCACTCAATCGCGGCAAGCATGGCAGCGCCGGCGCTCATGCCAATGAAGATTCCCTCCCGGAGCACAACCTGCCGCGCCATTTCAAAGGCGGCCTCCGACTCAATCATCACAGAGCGGTCAATCTTCGAGGGGTCATAAATCTGGGGGACAATGGCTTCCTCCATGTTTTTCAGCCCCTGGATATAGTGGTTTAACACAGGCTGGGCTTCGATGATTTTAATCTCCGGGTTTTTACTCTTTAGGCCCATTCCAACGCCCATGATGGTTCCCGAGGTGCCGAGGGCGGAGACAAAATGTGTGACCTTCCCCTGTGTGTCCTCCCAGATTTCGTTGGCTGTGGTGTAGTAATGCGCCAGCTTGTTATACTCATTTGAAAACTGGTTGGGCATGAAATACCGGTCGGGGAAGGCCTCGCAAAGGACATGCGCCTTTCGGATGGCACCGTCTGTTCCAAGCTTCGGGTCTGTCAGAGTAATCTTCGCCCCGAAGGCCTCAATCATCTTTCTTCGTTCAATGGAAACCGCCTCACTCATGACAATTTCAACCTGATATCCCTTCACGGCGCCAATCATGGCAAGGCCGATTCCGGTGTTGCCGGAGGTTGGTTCGATGATGGTCTTGTCATGGGTCAGGATTCCACTCTCCTCCGCCTGCTCAATCATTTTTAAGGCAATCCTATCCTTAATGCTTCCGGTGGGGTTGAAGCCCTCCAGCTTTACATACATCGGAACCTTGGGATTGGGATTCAGTTTATTGATCCGGACCAGGGGGGTGTGTCCGATTACGTCGAGGATATTCTGATACATTATATTCGTCCTTTCGATTGCTACCCTATATTCAACCTGCATGCTCTGTTGGAGATACAGGAGCGCATACATTAAAAAATGCACAGCATCACTTGAATACTTTAACATTTACACCGCCGCCTATCAACCAAATTCGATAAATTGTTGACTTCACCGTCCCTGTATCTTCCAAAACACGGTGAGCTCTCGGCAATTCTATGATAGGCTATGCATTTTTCAAATACTTGCTCATAGGAAAGGCCGCCGCAGGGTTTCTGCGGCGGCCTGATAAGTATCAGATTTTTCTTAGAAGTCTTCCTCGCCAATGAGTCCCAGGTCGATGGCCTTTTGTTTAATTTCCTCCCGGAAATCAGGGTGGGCGATGGGAATCAGCGCCTTGATGCGGTCCTTATTGGATTTGAGGTAGACATCCGCCACGCCATATTCTGTGACAATATACTGGGGCAAGTAGCGGGGCGCCGAGACAATCGAGCCCTCGGGCAAAAGGGGCACGACATTGGAGCACAGTTTGCCCTCTTTGTCGGTGTAGGTGGAGCGCAGGCAGAGGAAGCTGCGGCCGTTTTTGGCCCGGGGTGCGCCGTAGAGGAAGGCGAAGGATCCGCCTACGCAGCTGTATTGCTTATAGCCCTGGGCCTCGGAGCAGGCTTGACCTGTGATGTCCACCATGAAGGTGGAGTTGATGGCCACAAAGTTGTTGATGGCGGCGATCGCTTCGGGATCGATGACCTCCGCAACGGGCCGCAGCTTTACAACATCGCCGCGCTCGCCCATCCACTGGTACAGCTCCTTAGAGCCGAAGGCTCCGCCGAGCACCATCTCTTTAACGACGCCTGCCTCGACAAGGTCAATCATCGCGTCGGTGCCAATCTCGGAGAACACGCTCAGGTCTTTCTTCGTTTTTAGCTCATAGGCAATCTGGTTGCCCAGGCCACCCATGCCGATCTGAATGGTGTCGCCGTCGTTGATATAGGGCATAATCTGGTCGGCAATGGCCTTGTCAAACTCCGTGGGAGCCGTCGTGGGCAGGGCGGGAATCTCGTGGTGGTTTTCCACGATGTAGTCGAACATGTCGAGGGGCAGGCAGACATGCTGCTTCTCGCCGTGGGCGAGGGGCTGATGGCTGTTAATCACGGCAATGCGGGTCTTTACGCAGTCGTCACGGATGATCTCGGGGGTAAGGTTTGTCCCCAGCACACCAGTATTGCAGTTGCCATCCTCGTCGGGTGGACAGATCTCAATGGCCACCACATTGGCCTTGTAGACCTTTGTCACTGAGTCAATCAGGGCGTTATAGGGCGTGGAGTTGAAATCAACGGTGCCCATGGAGGAGGCCATGCGCTCCAGGATGTTCCCGAAATAGGAAATTGTGTGGAAGGCCTTTTTGTAGCTGGGTTCCATCATGATTTTGTTGGGTGCGAGATAGAGGTTGCCAAGAAGCGTGACATTCTCCAACTCGTCCACCCGGTCGGCCAGGCAGTCCATGAAGGCATAGGGGATGCAGAGGGTTGAGCCCATCCAGATTGTATCCCCGGATTGAATCTTCGCCGCCGCCTCTTCCATGCTGATCAGGTGCTCGTCATAGTACTTTTTCCAGTCTACCATACTCTTTCTCCTTTTTAAAAATTAGTATACCTGTCTCTCGCGGCAGCACGGAGGAGCCGCCGCGGCTTTCTCTGGCCCCATTTTAGCAACCACATGTATAAATGTACAATACTTTGTTTGTCAAAGTCCTATCCATTTGTCTTTTATGCTATCATATTCCCATTTGCTATGATAGAATAACTTTACGGTTATTATTTTATATATAACTCTATGCCTTTGGGCAGAGCTGGAGGGGCATTTATGGAACTCAGAGATTTGCGTTATTTTTGTCTGACCGCCGAGATGGAGCACGTGACGAGGGCCGCCGACCGGCTGGGCATCGCCCAACCCTCGATGACCCGGGTGCTGCGACAGATTGAGGAGGAGATTGGCGGTGAGCTGTTTGAAAAAACCGGCCGGCGCATCCGGCTCAATGCCAACGGTCAGGCCTTTTATTCCTATGCCAAGCAGGTTTTGGCGGATATGGACAAGCTGATTTCCGAGATGGACTATCTCTTTGACCGCAGGGAGCAAACCATCACCCTGCTTTGCAACACCGAGTCCTTCGCCACCCGCATGATTCTGGCCTTTCGGGAGCAGCACCCCAACTACGCCCTCTCGGTGCTCAATGCAACGCCCGAGGAGATGGCGGTGAGCCTGATTACGGGGGAAGCGCACTTTGCCCTCAGCGCCCCGCCGATTCCGGAGAACGCGGGGTCAAATCTCGTCACAAAGCCGGCTTTTCGCATTCGGGGCATCGTCCTTCTGCCGCCGGAGCATAGGCTTCTGGGCAAGGGCGTCGTCCCCCTGGACGATTTGCGTGGCGATCCCCTGGTCACCATGCCCCGAAACAGCGGGATGCGCGACACCTTAGAGCCGATTTTT
>CAYXNK010000041.1:0-13979 GCA_964466395.1 uncultured Oscillospiraceae bacterium
CTGCAAACATTTTTCCCGCGGTAGGCGCGCCCATCTGGCCGCCGCTGGGGTAAACACCGGAATTGCCCGGGGTGTCCAGCAGTACTAAAATCGCGATTTTCGGGTCGTCCATGGGCGCAACGCCGAGGAAAGAGACAATGTATTCCTTCTTGCCTCCGGCAACATCTTGGGCAGTTTTTTCACTGGTACCGGTCTTGCCGCCGATGCGGTAGCCCGCGACACGGGCATTCTTTCCTGTGCCCTCCGTGGTGTCGCTTACCACCTGCTCCAGCATACTGTTCACGATCATACTGGTCTCCTCGCTGATGACCTGGCGCACCACCTGAGGTTCTGTTTTGGAGATGGAAACCCCGTCCTCTCCGATGACTTCCTTGACCAGATAGGGCTTCATCAGATAGCCGCCGTTGACGCAGGCGGAGACCGCCGTAATCAGCTGCAGGGGCGTGATGTTAAAGGTCTGTCCGAAGGAGGCCGCCGCAAGCTGGGACTTATTTTTGGGATTGGTAAACATGTTGTGCGACCACCAGATACTGCCGCTCTCACCGCCCAGGCCGATGCCCGTCTTCCCCGAAAGCGGGGCATCGGGGTCGGGGGAACTGTTAAAGAAGCCAAAAGCCTCCGCATACTCATAAAAATTTTCTGCCCCTACCCGGTTTGCGCCAATGTTGATAAAAGCCACGTTGCAGGAATGCTGGAGGGCTTGGGTCAGAGTCTGGGAACCGTGTCCCCCTGTTTTCCAGCACTTTCTGGGCTTTGTGTCACCGGTTACCTGGACACTGCCGCCGCAGTAGAAGCTGTCGTTGGGCGAGATGACGCCCTCATTTAGACCCATAGCCAGGGTGATAATCTTAAAGACCGAGCCGGGCTCATAGGTGTCGTTAATTGCCTTGTTGCGCCACTGCTTTAAGCGCGCCTCTCCAACCATGTCCGAGCGTTGTGTCTCGTCCTGCTCCTGGTCTATCAACTCCTGAACCTCGGGGGCAAGCGTCTGGTAGTTGTTCAAATCAAAATTGCCCATGCTCACCATGCCAAGGATTCCGCCGGTATCCACTTCCATCACAATGGCCGCGCCGCCGTTTTGTATGTCATAGTCCCGAATGGCCTGCGCCATGTGTTTTTCCGCGTAATACTGCACCGTGGAGTTTAAAGTCAGAACCAAATCATTCCCGTCGTCCGCGTCAAAATAGTCCTCAAAGCTCGTGAACAGCATGTCGGTGCCAGCGGCGTTCTTGGCACGGACAACCCGTCCGTTTACGCCTGTCAGCGCCTTGTCCTCATGGCTCTCCAAGCCGGAGAGTCCGTTGTTATCCGAGCCCACAAAGCCGATGACATGGGCGGCGAGACTGCTATAGGGGTAATAGCGCTTGGAGTCCTCCTCAATCTTCACACCCTTGAGCTTGTGCTCGTTTTTAAATTCGCGCACCTTGTCGGAAATCTCCGGCTCCACCTTGCGGGCAATGGTCTGATACCAAGACTTGGTGTTGGCGGCCTTGGCCAGAATGGATTCCCGGTCAACGCCCAGAATTTCGGAGAGTCCGTCGGCTATCATCAGGGGGTCTTCCTTGTACATCACGATTTCCTTGGGGCTGATGTAGATGGTGTCCACGCTGGCGCTCATGGCGAGAATTTTCATCTCGCTGTCATAGATTGTGCCCCGCGCCGCTGTGACGGTTGTCTTGCGCACCTGCTGGCTGATGGCTGCCGTTTCATAAAAATCATGGTCAATAATCTGCAGCTGAAACAGCCGCAGAGCCAATACCAGAAAAGCAACTATGCCGCACACTATCAAAAGAATCAGTGTGCGGCGAAGCATCATCGCGCTTGGGGCGTTGGACGCCTTATATTTTAATTTCTTCTCAGGCATAGCTTCCCCTCCTTGTCTTTGCCGTGGGATTTATGCTTATCTGAAATATCATACTCCGCCGACTACCGGAAATATTCCGCAATAGAGGAAAGAGTGTCAAAAAGCCTGTCGCCAAAGTCTCGGCCCTCACTCTCGCCGCTGAGAATCATGGCCTTATCGGGCACGGTGCTGGAAAGATAGTGGATTTGTTCGTCTCTGGGTCTCTGCATCCCCAGTTCTCTCGTGGCATATTCTTCAATCTCCGTGAGGTTGAAGGCGCGCTCATAGTCAATCAAAAGGCGGTTCTGGGCAACCTCAAGCTCGATAAGCTGCTGTTCCAGATGGGCGGCCGTGTCCGTGACCTCAGTTAGCTGGATTCTCGCCATGAGCGTAAAAACCAAAAGCGCGGCAGCGCAGGCCGTGCCGATGATGGCCATGGGCGAAATGCTCTGCCTTGTTTTGACTCGGTGTGCGGCGATCCTCTCCTGCTCGCGAATTCTCGGAGGCGCGGGGATGATGACCTGCCTGTCCACCGGTCTGTCCCGACGGGGCAAGGCTTTCCCGTAATCATAGGCCAGACTGCCATATACGCCGGTACCATAGGCCGGATTATTCCTCTCAGCTGCCATCATTCTCCCCCTTCAGGTCGATTCAAAAACGTTTTCCTAAACTTTTCCTAAACTTTTTCCGCCACGCGAAGCTTTGCGCTTCTGGAGCGGGGGTTTTCCTCCAGCTCCTGTGCCGAAGGGAGAATGGGCTTTCTGGAGACGGCCTTCAGGCTCTGCTTGAAGCCGCAGATGCAGATGGGAAAGTCCCGTGGGCAGGTGCAGCCGTTTTCTCGGGAAGCGACAGCGTTTTTTACCAGCCTGTCTTCCAGAGAGTGGAAGGAAATCACACAGAGCCTTCCGCCGGCGTTTAGGCGGTCTGCCGCTGTTGCAAGAAGCTCAGAGATAGCCTCCAGCTCCTCGTTGACCGCAATGCGGATGGCCTGGAAGCTCCGCTTTGCCGGGTGCTGCTTTTCCCGCAGGGCGGCAGCAGGCATGGCGCTTTTGATGATTTCGGAGAGCTCCAACGTGCGCGCGATGGGGCGGCGTTCCCGGTATTTGACAATGGCATCGGCAATGCGGGGGGCATATCGCTCCTCGCCGAAGTCATAGAGAATGCGCTTGAGTCTGTCATAGGGCCAGCTGTTCACCACATCGGCGGCAGTCAGCCGCTCGTCCCTGTCCATGCGCATGTCCAAGGGCGCGTCTGTCATATAGGAAAAGCCCCGCTCAGCCTCGTCTAACTGGGGGGAAGAAACCCCCAAGTCGAAAAGCATTCCGTCTGCTCCCGAAATGCCGAGCCGGTCTAAGATGCTGTTTAAGTCCCGAAAATTTCCGTGGACAAGGGTAATACGATCCATAAAGGGGGCGAGCCGCTCTTCGGCGCGGGTCAGGGCAACAGCGTCCCTGTCAATGGAGATGAGCCGGCCTGTTGTCAGCCGGGAGGCAATCTCATAGGAGTGCCCGCCCATGCCCAGAGTGCCGTCAATATAAATGCCCTCCGGTCTGATGTTCAGACCCTCCATGCATTCCTGCAGCATCACAGAATAGTGTCCAAATTCCACTAGAATTCAAGCTCCTCCATCACGGCCGCAATGTTTTCCGGCGTGGTTTCAACTGCATTAATTTCAGCCCAGCTGTCGGCATCCCAGAATTCTGCGTGGTTTCCGCAGCCGACGACCGCCACGTTTTTTGAGAGTCCCGCAAAGTCGCGAAGGTTTTGGGGAATGAGAATTCTGCCCTGGGCGTCCAGCTCGCACTTTGCGGCATAGGCAAAGAGAGGGCGCATTTTCCGCTGCTTCACATAGGGCATGGCGTTGATTTTATCGGTAAAAATCTGCCAACTTTCCGAGGAGTAAGCGGCCAGGCACTTGTCCATAGAGAGGGTGACATAAAAAACGTTGCCCAAATCCTCCCGCAGGCGGACAGGAATGGAAAGGCGCCCCTTTGAATCCAGGCTGTGCTGATATTCACCTGTCATCAAGGCTCCCTCCCTTCCAGTGGGCAAAAGCGGGAAATGTCCACACTATGGCCATTTCATGGGAATCCTCAACACTCCCTACCACTTTGCCCCACAATTTGTCCTCATTATAAACGGAGACAAAAAAAATTGCAAGAGCAAAAACCGGCGATTTCTCTTGCAATCCCAACGTTTTCCACAATCCTGACAAGCCCTGATACAAGACCTTGTGCCTAGAGTTTGTTTACATAACTGTTCATCCCAAGATATAGAAAAAAGACACCTGAAAAACTTTTTTCAGGTGTCTTGGCTTTTTTTTTTATTAGTTTTTTATTCCTCGATAAGCTCGTCCATTTCTTGGACGGCACCGCCTTGCTGCACTTGGCCGACGCTGTTGGTGGCAAGGTTGCGGAAGCGGTTTCTGGACTGGTGCACCTCGCTCATGGCGGCGGTGATGGCCTCCTCGGTGCGGCGCAGGGCGTCGTCCACATAGCCGTTGGCGACGCGAATGAGCTCCCGTGACTTGGTCTCGGCGGTGACAACAATCTCGTTGGCGCGCGCCTTGGCAAGACGGGTAATCTCCTGCTCCTCGACCAGGGTTCTGGCCTGTTCCTCTGCCGCCTTGCGGATGGTCTCGGCCTCCCGCTTGGCGTTTAGGATGAATTCGTCCCGGGCTGAGAGCAGGCGCTTTGCCTCGGTCAGCTCAATGGGCAGCTGGGCTCTGATGTCATCCAAGAGGTTAAGTACGCTGTCTCTGTGTATCATGCACTTGTCTTTTCCGCCAAGGGGGACATTTTTTGCATCAGAAACGTTGTTATAGAGCATTTCCAGCAGTTCGGTTACTTCGTTCACCATCTCATTATCCATATCTTTACCTCCCGCTCAGGAATTTATTTTTGATTTCCTCCGCCACAAGCTCGGGCACGTAGTCCGAGAGGTCGGAGCCATAGGCCGCAAGCTGCCGCACGGCCGTAGAGCTGATATAGGTGTATTCCAGCTTTGCGGTGATAAAAAAGGTCTCCAGCTTCGGGTCTAGCTTTTTGTTGAACACCGCCATCGTGGTCTCATATTCATAGTCGATGTGGTTTCGCATCCCCTTAATAATCACAGGGTTTTCATACTGCTTGGCGAAGTCCGCAAGAAGTTCAATGGAGGAGGTGACCTCCACATTGGGTAAATCCGCCGTCACGCGCCGAATCAGGTCTACCCGCTCGTCAACGTCGAACAGGGGGGTTTTTTCAATATTCATGACAACGCTGATGACTAGCTTGTCAAAAATCGCAGCAATCCTTCTGATAATATCCAGATGGCCGAGGGTAACCGGGTCAAAGGTTCCGGGATAGATTGCGGTAATCATCGCAGCATATCAATTCCTTTCGCTTTGGTGCAGCCGGCCTCAGCCGTCCTTGCCGCAGACCGTGAGCTTTATCTTTCCATATTTATACTCCCGACCCCAGATATAGGGCGGAGTCAGGGCGGGAAGCGCCCTGCCGCTGTCGGTCTCGCAAATAATTATACCACCATCTGACAATATGTCAAACTGAATAATTTTTTCGAATACCTTGTCAATAGCACCGCTGTCATAGGGCGGGTCGAGAAAAATCAAATCGAATTTTCCGCAGCCACCGAGAAAAGAGACCGCGTCGGCACGTACCACGTCCCCCTGCAGACCGCAGTGGGCGAGGTTTTCCCGCACGATACGGATGGCCTCGTTGTTCTCATCCACAAAGGTGGCGCTCCTTGCACCCCGACTCAGAGCCTCGATGCCCAGCTGCCCGGTTCCCGCGAACAAGTCCAGTACCCGGCGGCCTTCCACATCAAACTGAACAATATTGAAAATGGACTCCTTCACCTTGTCTGAGGTGGGACGGATGTTCATGTTTTTGGGCTCCTTGAGCCTGCGCCCCCGCGCTGTGCCTGTAATTACTCTCATCTTGTTTCCTCCGTTTCCGCGGGCGCTTCGGCGGTCTCCGCCTCTGCCTCCCCACTGTGAAAATAGTCGTGGATCGCTCGTGCCGTGTTCTTCGGCACCACGGCGTTTAATTCCTCAATCGACGCCCCCGCGATGGCCTTGATGGTCTTAAAGTGCTTCAGCAGCTCATTGCGGCGCTTTTCGCCCACACCCGGAATCTCCTCCAGCTTTGAGCCAATGGTTGCGCTGCGCAGGCTGCGGTGATATTCAATGGCAAAGCGGTGGGTCTCCTCCTGAATGCCGCCGATGAAGGCAAAGCCCGCGGGGTTTCCCGTTAAGCCCACCTCTTTTCCACCGGAATCAATCAGAGCGCGGGTTCTGTGCCTGTCGTCTTTCACCATGCCCAGCACCGGGATGTGCAGCCCCAGCTCCCGGAGTACGCTCTCGGCAGCTTGTGCGTGCACCGCGCCGCCATCAATCAGCAAAAGGTCAGGCAGGGCGTCAAAGGCGGCGTCCTGATCCAGATAGCGCTGATAGCGGCGCTTTACCGCCTCGCGCATACTGCCGTAATCGTCCTGGCCTGTTCCTTCTTTAATCCGAAACTTGCGATAGTCCCGCTTTAAGGGCTTGCCGTTTACAAAAACCGTCATCGCCGCCACAATGCCGAAGTTCCCGGTGTTTGAGATGTCAAAGGCCTCAATCCGCTCCGGCAGGGCGGGCAGCTCCAAAATTTCCTGGAGCCACTCCAGAATCTTTTGCCTGCGCTGGGCAACCGTTGTAAAGCGGAGGTACTCCTCCTTGGCGTTGAGCATGGCGCGCTCGACGAGAAAGCGCTTTTCCCCCCGCTGGGGCGCCTCAACATAGACCCTGCGGCCCGAGGCCTCGGAAAAAAGCAGCTCCAAGTCCGCCATGTCCTCCGTGGCAAAGGGCAAAAACACACGCTTCGGCCAGCCGCCGCGGATGGAATAATACTGGCGCACCAGGGCGGAGACCGCCTCAGCGTCGTCCTCCAATGGCTCGTCCATCAGCTCAAAATCCTTGCCCACAAGGTTTTCCCCCGCGTAATGCAGGACGGAGAAGCAGGATTTTGCTCCCCGGAAAAAGCCGATGGCGTCGGTGTCTGCGCCCGCGGCGCCGATGACAAGCTGGCGGTTATTTAAGCCTTCAATGGCGCGGAGCCTGTCCCGGATTTGGGCGGCAATCTCAAATTTCAAGTCCTCCGAGGCCGCAAGCATTTCGCTCTCCAGTTGGGCTTTCAACTCGGCGGTCTTGCCGTTTAAGATCATTTCCGCGTCTCGAATGCGCGCATCGTATTCCTCTTGTCCGGCCTTGCCCGCGCAGTAGCCGGGGCAGTTTCCCATATGGTAGTGGAGGCAGGGGCGGCTTTTTCCAAAGTCCCGGGGAAATTTCTTTCCGCAGGTGGGAAGCCCCAGAGACTTGCAAAGGGTGTCGATAATCTCCTTTGTCAGTCCCCTGCCGCCGTAAGGCCCATAGTATTTTGCCCCGTCATCGGCAAGCCTATTAACAATCGTAAAACGGGGGCAGGGTGCTTTCACGTCCAGACGGATGAAGGGATAGGTTTTATCGTCTCGCAGCAGAATATTATAATGAGGCTGGTGGCGCTTAATTAGGGAGTTTTCCAGCACCAGGGCCTCAAACTCTGAGGCGGCGACAATGACATTGAAGTCCCGCACCTTTTCCACCATCGCGGCGGTTTTTGACTCGTGCTCACCGCGAAAATAGCTGGTGACACGGTTTTTCAGTGCCTTGGCCTTGCCGATGTAGATGACGTCGCCCATCTCATCCAGCATCAGGTAAACACCCGGAAGCAGAGGCAGTCGGTTTGCTTTTTCTCTCAAGTCATCTCGATGCATCTTGCCCTGCCTCCTCTTTTGGTTTTAAAAATAGTATACGCCTTTTCCGCCCTTGTCAACAGTCTTTCCTGCATCTGAAGGCTTCCCGGACGAGGAGGGACAGAAAAAAATCGGGGTGCGACAGGCACACCCCGATTGATTGACTGCTGGTATTACTCTGTGAAATCCGATTCGATAAGATTTGCCAAGGTATTCAGCGCTTCTTTTTCATCGCTTCCGTCGGCTACGAGGGTGACGGAAGTGCCCTTAACAATGCCGAGAGAGAGCACACCCAAAAGGCTCTTCGCGTTAACCTTGCGGTCATCCTTCTCGATCCAAATGCTGCTTTTGAACTCGTTGGCCTTTTGAATGAAAAACGTTGCGGGTCTGGCGTGCAAGCCCACCTGGTTATTGATTGTCACTTCTCTAGTAAGCATTTATCGTCACTCCTTATGTTATGACAAAATGGCATAGTTCCACATGATTTCTTCTACTATTTTAACAAAGATGAGCCATTCCGTCAATTCCTTTTACCTAATTTGTAGCAATGCACAGGGATATCATTTTCTTACCGAGCCTTTTATTTCAGTTCCACAATGGTAACGCCCATTTCCCCTTCTCCAAACCGCCCCAGACGGTAGGATCGGACGGAGCGATTGCCCTTCAAAGCGGCCTGGACAGCAGTTCTCAGGGCGCCTGTTCCCTTGCCATGGATGATTGTAACCTTTTCCAAATGGGATAAAACCGCGGTATCCAGATATTTTTCCATCACCGGGATGGCCTCATCCGTCATCATGCCCCGCAGGTCAAGCTCGGCGGCGGTGGAGGCCATGCGCAGGCTGACGCCGCTGCCGGCGGCGGGCTTTGGCTTTTCAGGGGCGGGGCGGTCTAAAAGCAGCACCTCGTCCTCTCGGACGCTGACCTTCATGATGCCCGCCTGGAGGAGCAGCTGCCTGTCCTCGGAAACGGAGATAACAGAGGCCTTCACCCCCATGGACAGCAGTTCCACCGTGTCCCCCGCCTGCACAGGCCGGGCCGACTTTCGGTTTTCCTGCCGCTCCTTGGGCTGAACCCGGAGCCTTTCCGCCGCCTCGTTCAGCTCATGGCGCAAACGCGCCCGGGCTTCGTTTTCCCGCAGGTGATCCTGCTCCTTGTTCTGCCGTTTTCGCATGGCATCCAGCTCGTCAAAAACCTGCTCTGCCGCCCTTTTTGCATCCTCAAGAATGCGCTCTGCGTCCCGTTTGGCCTTTTCGTCCGCCTTTTCCAGGCGCACGGACAACTCACGGCGCAGTAGTTCCGCCTTCTTGGCGCTGTCCTCGGCCTCGCGGAGCTTCTTTTGGGCCTCGTCCCGGTCTCTCTCTAACAGCTGCCGCTGCTTTTCCAGCTTTTCGATGGTCTCCTCAAAGCTGGCGCTGCCCTTGGAAATACGGCCGCGCGCATCCTCAATGACCTTTTGAGACAGCCCCAGCCGCTCGCTGATGGCAAAGGCGTTGGACTTGCCGGGAATACCAATCAACAGCCGATAGGTGGGGCGCAGGGACTCCACATCAAACTCGCAAGAGGCGTTTTGCACTCCGTTTGTCGTGGTGGCATAGACCTTCAATTCCGCGTAATGGGTAGTGGCGGCAATCATTGCGCCCCGGCTGCGGGCGCTTTCGATAATCGCAACCGCCAGAGCCGCGCCCTCCACAGGGTCTGTGCCCGCGCCCAATTCGTCAAAGAGCAGTAGGCTGCGGTCGTCGCAGTCCTCTAGGATTTTCACGATGTTCGTCATGTGGGAGGAGAAGGTGGAAAGAGACTGCTCGATGCTCTGCTCGTCACCAATGTTCGCCAGCACCCGGGCAAAGACCGGCACACAGCTGCTATCCGCTGCGGGAATGTGTAGGCCGCAGGCCGCCATAACACAGAGCAGCCCCAGCGTCTTGATGGAAACGGTCTTTCCGCCGGTGTTGGGGCCTGTGATGACCAGAGTGTCAAAGTCCTCGCCCATGTCAATGGTGATGGGCACCGCCGTGTCCTTGGGTAAAAGCGGGTGGCGGGCTTTTTTTAGATAGACGCGCCGATTGGAAATCAGTGGTTCCTGGCAATCCAGCTTATAGCTGAGCTTGGCTCTGGCAAAGATGCAGTCCAGCTCCACCAGGACGTTAAAATCCCGGATGATGTCCTCTCCGTGGGCGCCGCAGTCGGCAGAAAGCTCCATGAGGATACGCTCAATCTCGATTTTCTCCTTGGCCTTCAATTCGCGAATCTCATTGTTGGCCTTCACCGCCGCCATGGGCTCCACAAAGAGGGTGGCGCCGCTGGCGGAAATGTCGTGCACCAGACCGGGGACACTGCCCTTGTGGTCTGCCTTCACAGGCACCACATAGCGGTCGGAGCGGGTGGTAATAATCGGCTCCTGCAAGGCCTTTGCATAGGTCGGGGAGGAAATAATCTTCTGCAGCGCCTCCCGCACCCGGGAGGAGGCCGCCCGCATATGACGGCGGATTGTGGCAAGCTCCGTGCTTGCACCGTCTGCAATCTCGTCCTCGGCGACAATGCAGGAGAGGATTTTCTCCTCCAAGAACTTATTTGCCATCAAAGATGAGAACAAAAAGTCCAAATCTTTTCTGCTGCCCTGGCTGCCGTCGGCATAGTCGCGCACAGTCCGGGCGGACTGCAACACCCCCGCAATGTCCAAAAGCTCCCGTGTGTTCAGCATTCCGCCCATCTCCGCCCGCGAGAGAGAGGAGCGCACATCCCGTACCCCGCCGAAGCCGGGGCCGCCACGGAGCACCATCATATCCTTTGCCGCCGTGGTTTCGCCGAGGCGGCGACGGGCCTCATATTCGCTGTCCGACGGACGCAGGCCCAAAACCCGTTCCCTTGCCGGTTGGCTGACAGCCTCCTTTGCAAGCAGTTCCAAGACTCTTGGAAGCTCCAATGTTTGAATTGATTTTTCGTATAGCTCTGTCATTTTTATCTCCGTAATATCGCTAGTCCTTCACGCTGTTCCAGTAATTCAGCGCATGAAACCGCCGATCCAGCTGCGCCCCCACATAGTCCTCACAAATCCGGGAAAAGCGCTGCTGCGCCTCCGCGTCCAGCGAGAAGGAAAAAATCCGCTTGCCCTCCGCGTTCACCACATGCTCCATGGCCTGCAAAGAGGCCCTGCAAAGGGGGCGCGTTTCCCCATATTCAATGTTTTTACACTTGAGGCAGAGCAGGCTACCCCCGTGGACGCTGAACACCGTCAGCGCATTGACCTCACAGCCGCAGACCGGACAGCAGTCCAGAGACGGCTCAAAGCCCGCAAGACACATGAGCCGCAGCTCAAACACCGCCTTGATGTGCTCCGGCGGATACAGGTCCTCACTCAGGGCATAAAGGCTGTTGAGTCCCAGCCGCAGCACCTCGGGGTTCGGGCTGTCCTCGTCGGAAACCGTCTCCAAAAGCTCCGCAAAATAGGCGGCCAGGGCAAGCTTTGCAATGTCACTGCGCAGGCCAAGAAATTGCTCCACGGTCTGCCCCTCGTCGGCGTACCACTTGCCCCGGTTTTCAAAGAGCGTCAGCTCTGAAAATGCAAACAGCTGGCAGGCCGCCGCGAGCTTGCTGCCGCGGCGCATCACGCCTCTTGCGGAAACGGTGAGCTTGCCCTCGTCCTCTGTGAGCACGGTTAAAATCTTGTCCGCTTCCTTATATTTTACCTCTCGGAGCACCAGTGCCCTTGTTGTCTTGTGCATCTTATGTATCTCACCATTCCCCAGCTCCGGCGGCTTTTCCGCCTGAGCCTTACCACAGCCGTGCCGGCCCGTGAGTATTCATTTTTTCATGTGCCCTCGCGGGTTGGAAAAACGATTGATGCCCGCCCGCTGGGCAAAGCCTTTGCCTCGCCTGCAAACCGACCTCACGAACCGACACGGCCACCTCAAAAACGGATCCGGGCGTCCTCACCCGTTTCGCTAAAAGCGAGTGTGTCCTTCGGTGGAAGTTCGAGCCTGTTCTCTTTCTCTTGTCGTACCAATCTGTAAAGCAGGTAGCAAAATGGTTCACCCGTTTCACAAAACATTCCCCAAAGACTTGAGTCCTTCATAGACTTCACCTCGCGTCCTTAGTATGTCTCGGCAATCGGCTTCTATGAGAAATACGGAGCGGTAATTTTTGCGTCCACCTTCAAATTTTGGATTTTTTTAGACACCCCCGCACCTCAATCCTTGTAACCAAAGTTGCGCAGCAGGTTTGCGCTGTCCCTCCAGTTGTCCTTTACCTTGACCCAGGTCTGTAAAAAGACCTTGGTGCCCATAAAGTGCTCAATGTCAATTCTTGCCATCTCGCCAATTTTTTTGAGCATCTCACCCTTTTTCCCGATGATGATGCCCTTGTGGCTATCCTTCTCGCAGTATATCGTCACATCCAAATCGATAATCTCCGTGTCCTCGCGCTCGGAAAAGCGGGTGACCACAACGGCGGTGCCGTGGGGAATCTCCTTATCCAGGCAATAGAGCAGCTTTTCGCGCACAATCTCGGCGCAGACCTGGCGCTCGGGTTGGTCTGTGACCATGTCCTCAGGAAAAAGCTTGGGCCCCGGGGGCGCAAACTCCTCAAGCTTTTCCATAAGCGCCTCGGTACCGTCTCCGGATTTGGCGCTGATGGGCATAATGGCGTCAAAATTATGCTTATCGGCATAGGCGAGGATGACGGCCAGCAGCTCCTCCTTGGCCAGGGTATCAATCTTGTTGATTACCAGCACAGAGGGGCAGTGGGCGCGGCGGATTTTCTCAATCAACGCCTCCTCCTGGGGGCCGACGGAGGCAATGGGCTCCACCATTAAAACAATGGCATCCACATCGGCGACGCTGTCTGATACCACCTTGACCATATAGTCTCCCAGCTTGGTTCTGGCCTTGTGGAAGCCCGGGGTGTCAACTAAAATCAGCTGGGTGTCGCCTCTGTTCACGATTGCGCGGATGCGGTTTCTCGTGGTTTGGGGCTTGTTGGAAACAATGGCAATTTTTTCGCCCAAAAGGGCGTTTGTGAGGGTGGACTTGCCCACATTAGGTCTGCCCACAATGGTAATCATCCCACAACGAGTGTTTATCTTTTTGTTCATTTTATTTTCTCCTTCCTCCCCGCACAAAAAAGCCGAGAGGGATTAACGGTAGTATAATGGCTGTCAAAAGGCCGGGGCTTTCCAAAATGCGGCGCACTGCCGCGAGCTTTTCCGGCGTAAAGAAAATCACAGCGCCCGCCGCTGCGGCGCAAAGGGCAGCAATGAGCACAGCGCCGGCTGCCGCGTCCTTTGCCAGCCTGATGCCGGGGTTAAATTCTCGGGTCACGGTGTCACAAAGCCGCTCAATGGCAGTGTTTAAGCTCTCCAGGCCCAAAACCAACCCGATGCAGCCGATGACAGCCGCCCATTCCATGGGTGACAGGCGGCAGACAGCGCCCGCAAAAATCACATAGAAGGCGACGCTGAGTTGAATTCGAAAATTCCGCTCGGTTTTCAGGGTTTCCCAGAAACCGCGCAGGGCAAAGCCAAAGGCTCTCATTTGTCTTCCTCTCCGGTGAGCCTTGCCATAATCGCCTTCTCTCGGGCGCGCATTTGACGTTTCATCTCGCCCTCGTCCACATGGTCATAGCCCAAAAGGTGCAGGACGCTGTGAACCGTCAGGTATTGCAGCTCCCGGGGAAAGCTGTTGCCGTATTCTTCGGCCTGTGCCGCCGTTCGCTCCAGAGAGATGGCCATGTCGCCCAGGAGAATCCGCCCGGTTTCCGGGTTTCTCTCCGTATGTGCCGGGTCAAAGGCGCCGGGTGAAAGCTCGTTCTGGGGAAAAGAGAGCACATCCGTCGGCCTGTCAACCCCGCGGAACTGACGGTTGAGCACATGGATGCCCGCATCGTCCGTCAGAAGTACGCTGAGCTCGCAGGGCTCTTGAACACCCTCCGCAGCTAGGCTTGCTGCCACCGTCGCCTGAATCAAAAACCGCGCGCTGGTAAAGCCCAGCCGATAACGCTCCCGGGAAATATAAATTTTGTGCATCTTTCGTACTCCTTTTTCCGGCAGCTCAGCCCTTGCGCTTGAAGGTCTTTGCAGCGGGCCTTGTTGGGGCTGCAGGTTTTGGCCCCGCTTCCTTTTTTCTCTGGTCGAGAGCCTCATAGGCTTCAATAATCTTTTGCACCAGCCGGTGGCGCACCACATCCGCCCCGGTGAGAATGCAGATTTTAATGTCCTCAATCCCCTGGAGAATTTGCACGGCCTGCTTCAGACCGCTCTGCTTGTCTCCGGGCAGGTCAATCTGGGTCACATCGCCCGTAATCACGGCCTTTGAGCCGAAGCCGATGCGGGTTAAAAACATCTTCATCTGCTCCTGGCTGGTGTTTTGCGCCT
>CAYXNK010000042.1:0-13815 GCA_964466395.1 uncultured Oscillospiraceae bacterium
ATTGCCGCTGGAAACGCTGCGAGTGTTTCAGGAGGAAGACCATCTGAATAAGGCAATCATGGCAAGGCTACTGTCAGGAGTAAGCACCCGAAAGTATATCCGTACGGTTGACGGCAACGCCGCCGACAAGATATGCACAAGCAAAAGCGAGGTAAGCCGCCGGTTTATTGAAGGAATGGACAGCCTTATGACGGAATTCTTTACCCGAAAGCTGGATCAGGATTATCCGGTAATGATGATCGACGGTCTTGAACTCGGAAAGATGACCATAATTGCGGCAATGGGCATAGACAGCGACGGAAAAAAACGAGTGTTAGGTATAGCGGAAGGCGGCTCGGAAAACAGCACGGTGGTAAAAAATCTGCTTGAAGATCTGATAGCCAGAGGGCTTGACCCCGACCATCCAAGGCTCTTCGTTCTGGACGGGGGAAAAGCACTTCACAAGGGCGTTATGGATACCTTTGGAAAAGCAGCCTTTATTCAGCGCTGCCAGGTACATAAGAAGCGGAATGTATTGTCCTATCTGCCAGTATCGGAACAAGCAAACGTGTCTGTCGCCATGACCTTGGCCTACAGAGAGTTTGAGTATAGTGCTGCCAAGGAAAAGCTCATGGCGTTAGCCGCTGGGCTTGAATACAGATACCCCAAAGCCTCGGCAAGTATCCTTGAAGGTCTTGAGGAAACATTGACTATTCACAAACTGAAAATACCCGGACAGCTTCGCGAAACGTTATGCAGCACGAATCCAATGGAATCGGCTAACTCAGCCTGCCGGGGTATTATCCGCAGAGTTTCAAACTTCCGGGACGGAGAAATGGCACTGCGATACGCCGCCGCAGGTTTCATAGAAGCAGAACGAGGTTTCCGCAGGATCAAAGGTTATCGACAACTGCCTGTACTGTCTGCTATGCTGACTCATCAATATACAGACACCTTATTAACAAGAACTGCGTAATCTGAAGCTTTCAGAAGATATTTGGAGCTATTCTAAGAAACAGCAATTTCTACGGAGCTAGGGACACTTTCCTGTTTCCACGGGTTGAGCAGCTGAGCGAACACGGATCGCCACCCAAGAGGATTAACGGCCGTTATGAGATGTGTCCACCATACGGGTAAGATCGGTCACCAGCATTTGTTTCTTGTATGTGCTAGACAAATACTTGTGAAATTTACCTAATTCGAGTAAATGGACTTGTTGCAGACAAATTTTGGCAGGATTTACAAAGGATATATGATATTTTTTTATTGCAGAACACTCATGTTCTATTATTTCGAAATATGGGAGGAAATGTTATATAATTTAATATGGGGTTCTAGTATTATGCTGAGGATGTCTGAACCATGAAAAAAATCAAACTTTGGTTGCTAGCGTCTAAAATCGAGTGGCATTGGTGGTTCATTTTACGCAACAGGAGAAAAGGTACATCCTTACTCAGCGGAGGGATGCCGCTAACATCTCAAAAACTTTTCTATAAACCGAAAGCTTTCCATGCATAGTACTAAGGCAATTAAAGCTCAATCTGCGTACGACCTATTAGCAAAATCAGTTAGGGAGTAATTCAACATACTTTTTATGGGGGTTCGTAAGGGCCCCTTCTTTTTGATGCGTTGTTACATGTGGATAGGCTTGTCACCTTCTTTAGCGCCTGTTTGGGCTTTGCATAAAATTATTCAAAGCCATGAGGTTAATGCAGTTAGAGTCCTCTCAGTTGATTATACCGAGATAACATCAACAGAACTGCTCCCGGGTAAGGAGCTGGTGAAGCATAAGGTCGGCATTGTCACATTTTGCAGTCAAGCTTCCGCTGCTATTCTAATAACATAAAATGCCGCAATCATGCAAAGTGCGGACCTGAAATGATTCGTATCCCGGCTTTTGCATTTTTGTATTTGCTAGGTTATGCTGGGCGGAATGGGTATAGGTGTATGAAGTAACGGGGCTGCAAGAAGGCCAAAACCTCTCTATATGATGGAGGAAAATCTTGACCCCAATTTGACCCCAACCCAGACACTCGTCGCGGCATCGGTCTGGGAACTACTAAAAAAAGTCAAAAAAAGTGCGCCTAGATTGCCCAAGTTACAGGCAATTAGGTTGGCATTTTAGCATCATTTCAAAGTATCCGCCCCTCATAGGTTCAAATCCTGCCTCCGCAACCAAGAGGACGTCCCGCTCCATTTCAGAAAACGTCACCTGGGGTCAGCGGAAGCGGTTCTCGGATGGGAAAGTCATTCTTCCGTACAGCCAGTTTCTCGGCTACGGACGTGGGCCAGACGGCATACCGCAGATCGTAGAGGAAGAAGCGGCACTAGTCAGGCGCATTTATAATCTTTTCACGAGTGGTAAGACTGCCTGTGCGATAGCAAAAAGGCTTACCGCTGAAGGTTTTGCTACTCCAGCTGGCAAGGCCAAATGGCAGGTAAGCACGATTGAAAGTATCCTCAGTAATGAGAAGTACAAGGGCGCCGCATTACTGCAAAAACGATTCACCGTTGATTTTCTTACAAAAACCATGAAGGTGAGCGAAGGCGAGGTGCCCCAATGCTGGGTGGAACACTCCCATGAGCCAATCATACCTCCGGATGAATGGGATGTCGTTCAGAAGGAATTCGCTCGGCGTAAGGCTCTGGGCCGCAGATACAGCGGGAACAACGTGTTTTCTTCCCGCATCGTCTGCGGCGACTGTGGAGCATTTTTCGGCTCCAAGGTCTGGAACTCCACCAGCAAATACCGCCGCACCATATGGCAGTGCAACGCTAAGTTCAAAAACGAACATAAATGCATGACACCCCATCTGGACGAGGAGCAGCTTAAAATCCGCTTCCTCCCCGCCTTCGACACCCTGCTCGATTGCAAAGAGGCCCTTCTAAAGAATTGCGAACAGGTTAGATCTATGCATACAGACTGCTCCGCCATCGACGCCGAGCTTGCTGAGCTGCTCCGTGAGATTGATGTAGTCACTGAGCTGACGAGAAAGTGTATAGAAGAAAATGCCGTGAACATTCAGAGCCAGGATGATTACCTTATCCGCTATAACGGCTACGTGGAACGAAACGATGCGGCAAATGCGAAGGTCGCTGCACTAGAGCAGGGGCGAACGCTGCGGTTGGCGCGGGCGGATGCTTTTGATACATTCATCCGTACGGTAAAGGACTTGGATACCGCCCCCGCCGAGTTCGACGATAAGCTGTGGCAGAAGACCATAGATACGGTTACAGTGATGAACGACAGAACGTTAGTGTTCAGATTCCAGAACGGGATGGAGAGCGCGGGATAAGAAAACAGCCCATCTGCAGGCGTATATCGACGCGGCAAATGGGCTGTTTTCTTATAAAAGTGCAAGGTGCAGGGTGCAAAGAAGGGGGTCAGCGTGCATCCTTATTGTCTTATTTGGGCTGCATTTTCCGCTCTCCGCCTTATGTTGCGTTTAATGAGGAAAAAGTATTTCTGCCGCTATCCAGAGAACAACCACCAGGCCAAGGATAACAGAGAGCAGTGTCAGCAGAGATCTGTCTTTGTTTTTTATCATTGAGATAGTACCCAAAACAAAACCTATCACTCCTAGGCCGGCTATAGCTGGAGTTGGGAAAGGAATGCTATAAGTAAAAAATTTTAAGATCATCATGACAATAAAAAGCAGAGCAAAACATGACGCATATTTTCCTTCTTTCTCTTTTGGCCAAAGCTGAATATTCATAACTCATCACCGCCCTTTTTTAGGATTTTCCACGCATGTATTTAATGAATCGTATAATTTTTACCCTTTCACTTAGCCGCATACATCTTGCTGTCGGCATATGATATCGCTTCCGCTGCAGTAATCTCGTGTTTTCCAGTAGAATAGATACCCAGAGATGCGGTCGTTTTTATTGTTTCATTCTGTAAAATTACCAGGTCAGCGATTTTGTTTCGAATTCTCTCGGCGATTTCAAAAGTCCTAGATTTAGATATTATAACTGTAATATTGTTGCATTATGACATTGTTTTCGTTAAGATGAAAATAAAGTCATATTCAAATCAGTCACCGCAGGCAAAAAATTTGTGAAATCGGAGAGGTGAACTTGATGCTAATGGATGATAGCTGGTGGATGGAGTGGTATCGTGGCAACATATCGGACGACGAAAGAAAATTGGTCGATCGGGTTTACGACTTTGAGAAATATTTTTAGGACATGCTTTTTGAGCCAGGCACCCCCTCGGGCGAACTTATAAAATGTCAGTCGAAGTCGGACAATGAAGATGAATGGCACGATGATATCTTGGATAGACCGGATGAGCTTCAATATTTTAGTCTGACATTCTTTCATTACAAAGTAGATGCTGATATAGATCATGGAGGATATTTTAATAGTAAAGATCAAGTTCTCTGTGTGCAGCCTCATTTAGTTGATGATGCTTCGGTGGTTCTACATGAACTGATCCACTTATATGAATTTGTTGTAAATGAACTCCCCTTATATTTCCATGACGCTTTGTACTGGAGCCTCTATGCCAAATTAAAAAACAGGATTCCGGACTTAGATGAGATTATTACAAGTAGGACCCATGTACTAATTGGCTCCTCAATTTATAATCAGGGTGGTCTTCACGACATCTTGTTTTTATTGAAAAGCTTTGATTTGGATATTCGCATGGGCTATCCGCTTGGTACAGTCTTTGCTTATGGCGCTTCGGAAGACTTCAAAGATTATCACTATACAATAGAATAATAACCCTTTAGTCCAAAACGCTGGGGAGAAATGAGACCTGGCAAATCCCTGTTTAAGGCAAGGAAAAGCTCTGATATGCTGAACCCATGTACTCTGTAGTTTTCAAGTATCTGAGCTCTCAGATGTCTTTTTAAAACAATGCGGCATAAAGCATCTGCGAGCATGCGATAAAAGAAACCACGAACATTGCTGCGGAAGCTGTCAAGTAATTCTCGCAGAGAAGGAAGGATTAGATATGATTTATTATTTTTCAGGCACAGGTAACTCAAAGTGGATTGCTGAACAGCTTGCCTCAATAATGGGTGACCGTGCGGTCAATATGGTTGAGTGTTCGCAAGTCCAATCAATGGACAACCAAACCATAGGAATTGTTTTCCCCATATATGCGTGGGCAGCACCGGAAGCGGTACTGAGATTTGTAAAAAAGCTTGAGGGTAAGCCTGCGTTTACATTTGCAGTTTGCTCATGCGGAGGTGAAGCGGGCTACGCCATGGAAAAATTAAACGCCATTTTTCCCTTAAACAGCAGGTATTCTGTTGTGATGCCAAGCAATTATATTATGGGAGCGGATGTGGAAAGTGAGGATATAATAGCCTCAAAGACCGCCAAAGCCAAAAATCAGGTTGGAATTATTGCGGCGCAACTTAACGTAAAACAATCTGTAGTTGATGTTAATTATGGCAAATTACCGTGGATCAAGTCAAATCTAGCCAATTATGGGTTTAATACGTTTGGCCGTAGTACAAAACCATTTTATATTACTGACAAGTGCACTTCTTGTGGTCAGTGTGCTGAAGAATGTCCTGCAAGCACAATAAGGATTGTCGAAGGGAAGCCACATTATTTGAGCAAAAAATGCTATATGTGCACAGCATGTATCAATCGTTGCCCGGTGATGGCGATTGAATACGGCAAAGCCACCTGTTTAAGAAGCAGGTATCAGTTCAAAGAAAAATAATATCTAGCGTTATATTGCTCATATCCTTCCGAACAAATATCTATTATTCTTATTTGAATAGCGTAGCTTGATTTAACTGAACAAGGGAGCGGAAAAAATGGAATATGATGCAATCATCGTAGGGGGTGGGCTTTCTGGTCTGACAGCGGCAAGTTTGCTTGCAAAACGTCACTTTAAAGTCGCTGTTATAGAAAAAAGCTACCAACCCGGAGGCTCCTGTGGTGTATTTAAGCGAGGCCACGTGACATTTGACCAGGGTTCGGCGATGCTTTATGGATTCGGTGAAGCTGGGTTCAATGCCCATCGCTTTGTTTTTAATTGTCTTGAGGAACCGATTGATATCATTCGTCATGATCTTTTGTATTGCGTTAATTTCAAGGGCAGGAGAATCAACTTCTGGGCGGATATCGACAAATTTGTCATAGAGCTTGCTGATGTTTTTCCTAACGAAAAGAAAAACATTGAGCGTTTTTATCATGACATGCTAAAAATGTATCAGCATGTCATGGTGGAGGCGCCAACCTACAGCACGGCTGATGAAATAAATCCGAAAGTTGCACTTAAGAGCATGCTTAGGCATCCTGTTTCCTACGTGCGATTTCTTGGTTATTTGAATAAAAGCGCTAAAAGCCTGTTGGATAAGTATTTTAATGATCCTGAGATATTGAAGTTCTTCGACAAGCTGACCTCAACATACTGCTATGCGACAGTGGAGGAGTCCCCCGCGGTACTTGCGGCGGTGATGTTTGTGGACAACCACCTTGGCGGCAGCTATTACCCTGCCGGCTCCACGCTTTTTTTGCCAGGTAAGCTGGAAAAAGTTATTGAAGAGAATGGTGGGGATATGTTTCTCCAACGGGAGGCAGTGTCCATTGTGTTTGAGAGTGGCAGACCCACAGGCGTGAAATTAGATGATGGCCGAGAACTCTTTGCATCGAATATCATATACTCTGGCACAGTTTGGAACCTGTACGGCAAGCTTATTGACCCCAAGTATTCATCCGAACGGCGAAGGGAGTGGGCAAAGCAGCAGGTACCTACATATCCCAGTGTCGTGCTGTATGCCGTAGTAGAAAAGGGCGTAATTCCGAAAGATACAGCCCCAATTGAGATGCTGGTGGGAAACCCGGATAAGTTGGATGAAAGCGAAGTGACTGCCTATATACTCAGCATCGACGACAAAACGTTGTGCAAAGAAGATGAGCACACTGTAGTGGCTATCGGCCCCACCTTTGAAGGCTGGGATACGAAGGACGATAGGGAGTATCAAAGCAAAAAGCAAAGCGAGCAGACGCGACTGATTGGCGTGCTGGAAAAGCGCTTCCCCGGCTTTGAACAGGCTGTTCGATATGCCGAGGTTGCTACACCAAAAACCATAGAAAGATACACACTGAAAAACGGTGGCTCAGTAGCCGGGCCAAAACAGATGCTGGGGCAGCATATGTTCCGCCGCCTGCATACACGGACGGAATGGGACAACCTCTTTTGCTGCGGCGAATCCACAGTGATGGGGACCGGAACCCCCACTGTGACGACTTCAGGACTATCAGCGGCCAACGCCCTGCTAAAAAAGCAGGGAAAAGAACCGTATGTCTATCAAAAGCACATGAGGAATTTCATTCGCATGGTGGATAAGCCTTTTACCTCTGACCGGCTTTATGAAGCCTATGATGAAAAAGAACGAGCGGTTATGCGAGAAGCATTGCGCTGTCGGCTGTGTGAGCATCCATCCTGCGCGAATCATAATCTCACCGATATCCGAGGGATTATGCGGCGTGTAGCGGTTGGCAATTATGCAGGTGCAAAAAAGTGTTGGGGTGAATCATCGGCAGCCCCCTCTGAACTCGAACAATATGAGGCCCGCTGTATCTGTGCTGTCGAAAATGGTGACGCTATAAAAATTAGAGAAGTTATTGGCTTTATCCAAGAGGTGACATGATGAAAAAAGAATATGATGCAATTGTAGTTGGCGGTGGTCTCGCCGGACTAACAAGCGCAGCATACCTGTGTCGATATGGGTTTCGGACGCTGCTTTTTGAAAAGTCGCATAAGACAGGCGGCCTGGTTAATACATTCCGTCATCAGGGCTATGCTTTTGACGCGGGCATTCGCGCTTTTGAGAACTCCGGCATTTTATTCCCCATGCTAAAAAGCCTGGGCTTGGAAATGGAATTTACACAAAATTCGGTATCCATTGGTATCGAAAATCAATGGACAAGGCTTGGTTCGCGGCAGAGTCTGAAAAGGTATGCGAACATGCTTTCTGGTATCTTTCCTGAGAATGCGTCTGATATCGATAAGATCGCTCAAGAGATCCAAAAAGTGATGGGTTATATGGACGTGCTCTACGGCATCGATAATCCGCTGTTTGTTGAAAACATGAAGGACCGTGAATACCTGCTGAAAACACTGCTGCCATGGTTGCTTAAATATCAAGTTAATATCCGTAAAGCTAGCCGTTTGAGCCAGCCTGTGGCCGCTTATCTGATGCGGTTTACAAACAATCAGGCGCTAATAGATATGATCGTCCAGCATTTTTTCAAGGATACACCAACGTTCTTTGCGCTAAGCTACTTTGGGTTGTACCTGGATTATTGTTATCCCAAGGGCGGCACAGGCACTCTGGCTGAAATCGTGACTGACTATATCTGTCGTGCGGGCGGCGAGATATTAACGGATACTGCGGTGACCCGTGTGGAGGCGAATCAAAAGCAGCTGCAAACTGCGAGCGATGATATCTACACTTACAAAAAACTTGTCTGGGCTGCGGATCAGAAAACACTTTACTCAGCCACGGGCGAAATACATACGCAGCAAATACATATCCAGCGCGAGCTGGCCAAAAATGCGAACGGGGGTGATTCCGTACTCTCCTTGTTTATGGGCATCAATTTGGATAAGGACTACTTCCAAGGCCGGTGCGGGGCGCATGCGTTCTATACGCCATCTAAGACAGGCCTGTCTTCACTGACAGACTGGAATGAGTGTGCCACAACTGGAGACGGGCTATATGAATGGATCGGACAGTACTTAGAGCGCACAACCTATGAGATCTCCTGTCCTGCGCTGAGAGACGCGTCGCTTGCACCCGAAGGCAAGACCGGCGTCATAGTCAGCACGTTGATGGATTATCGCCTTGTGAGGCATATATCGCACACTGGCAGCTATAACCAATTTAAAGCGTATTGCACCCAAAAGGTTACTGAAGTGTTGGAGGCATCTATTTTTCCTGGCATAGCGGAAAGGGTCGAATTCGCGCTATGTGCCACGCCACTGACGATAGAGCGGGAGACCGGAAACGCACATGGGGCTATCACGGGGTGGGCATTTACCAACGACAAGCTACCTGCGGAAAACCGTTTTAGGAAAATTGCAAACTCCATTAAAACACCAATAGAAAATGTTTATCAATGTGGACAGTGGACTTTCAGCCCCTCCGGGCTACCGGTATCCATATTGACCGGAAAACTGGCGGCGGATGCAGTTCACAAGACACTGAAAGGTTCTGGCGTATGGAATTAATCCTTATTGAGTTTGCCATAGCATTGGCTGGGCTTGCTGTCACTGCGGTTATTTTTTACCGGTTCCCAACGCTGCCCACTTTCTGTAAGGCTCATTTGGACTATCCGACTGTATCTATAATTATTCCGGCACGAAATGAGGAACACAATCTTCAATTATTACTTGCGGATTTGAACGCACAGACGATACCTGCCTTCGAAGTCATTTGTGTAGACGACGACTCGGAGGATTCCACAGCTCAGATTGCGCTTACATACGGTGCCAAGCTAATAAGCCTGAGTACCAAACCAGATGGATGGACGGGCAAGTCGTGGGCCTGCAAAAACGGCGCTGACACAGCAACAGGCATGTTGCTGCTCTTCCTTGATGCGGACGTCAGACTGGGGCCCGAGGGAATACGCACACTTCTTTCAGCTTACTTACAGGAGGGCTGCACGATTTCAGTTCAACCCTACCACAAGACTGTAAAGATGTACGAGCAGCTTTCCATTATGTTCAATCTAGTTCAGATTGCCGCTAACGGAACGGCGTTACCCAAACAGCGCAGCGTGGGTCTCTATGGTCCAATTATTCTGATTTCACGTCAGGCATATGAAAAAGCGGGTGGTCACGAAAGCGTTAAAACCAGCGTTGTCGATGACATGGCGCTGGGTTCACAGCTTAAAAAAGCAGGCCTGCGATTCCGGCTTTATGTGGGCAACCATGAGATTTCTTTTCGAATGTACGCCAGCGGGCTGCGCAGTCTACTGCAGGGCTGGGTAAAAAACATGGCGACAGGCGCAGCAAAAACACCCGCTCCTGTTTTTATCATGGTTTTTCTGTGGATTACCTCATTAATCTCCGTACCTTTGCAAATCGTAAAATTCACAATCATGATGAACTGGCCCTGGCTGATGGTATACTCAGTTCTTTATATTGTCTGGGTGTGCTTGTTAGTGGTTCTTACAAGGCGCATCGGGCAATTTCATGTCTGGGCATTGATCTTATACCCGATATTGATGCTTTTTTTGGTGGGAGTGATTGTGGTTTCAGCGTTTAAAAGACTCTTACACCTTGAAGTAACGTGGAAGGGGCGGTCGATAAGGACTGACGAATAAACATGCAAATATTCTTTTTTTCGGACGTGTTTACAATCATACTGTGCTTTCTTGTATGGCCGGTGTTGCAGGTTGGTGCGGCATTGATCTGTATATACTTGCCAGACCGTTGTTTTTCACCGGAATGCTTCTTATTTCGGACACATCATTTTGAACAAAAAGGCCGTATTTATGACCGTATTTTCCATGTCAGCCGCTGGAAGCATCTGCTGCCAGATGGAGGAATGATTTGGAACAAGCGTAGTTTCAGAAAGAAAAAGCTCGATAGTTTTTCAAAGGAGAGTTTGGAGCGTTTTTTAGTTGAATCTGCCCGAGGTGAGCTTACTCATTTGTTAGCAATTCTTCCATTCTGGGTTTTTGGATTTTTTGCTCCTCCGCAAGTGACATGGTATATGTTGGTGTATGCTTTACTCGTAAATTTGCCTTGTGTAATAGCACAACGATACAATCGCCCACGTGTTCATAGGCTACTTCAAAGAATTAACGCACGAAATCTAGATAAAACAAAACAAACGAATAAGCCATGATCGCCAGGCGTTTCGTAATGTTTGCTGCTGGTGGTTAAAGTCTAAATTTTGCACAGAAAAGCCACGAGGACCGAAAGGCGAGCACGTGCCCCTGCTTTCACAGATTATTACAGTTGCGGAAACCTACGACCGCGTGCTAAACAAAGGCGAGCTTCCTTTTAAGGCTCGAAAACCGGCTACCCTTAATGTCATCAAAAATGGCGTGGGGGACCAGTTTGACCCGCAACTCTTTGAAATATTTATTTAAATGATAAAAAAAGCGAGGGGGTTTAACGAGTGGATTATACAGAGTTTTCGAGAAAACAGCTTTTGGACCGTATTAATGACCTTGAGATGCTGACCCGGGAGTTGCTTAAAGAGAAAGAACAGGAACCCAGGCTCGAGTATGCTTGGACAGGAAATTTAGGGCATTGGTATTGGAATATCAAGACCAATGAGGTGACCTTCAATCCGCTCAAGGTGACTAAGCTCGGTTATGATAAAAGCGAGATTCCGGAGAACGTTACTTATCAGTTTTTTACGGACAAGCTGCATCCAGAGGATTTTCAAAAAACGATGGACGCAATGCGTGATCACTTGTATGGCAAAGCGGATGTATACGAAGTTGAATACCGCATAAAGGCGAAAGACGGAACATTTAAATGGTATTATGACCGTGGGAAAATAACGCAATTTGATGATAACGGCAAACCTTCCTTTCTTGCAGGCATCGTGTTTGATATCACCGAAAAGAAAGAAACGCAGCTAGAGCTGGAATATAAAAACAGAATTCTTTCCGAGATGTCGTCGATTGACGGGCTGACCAAAATCGGTAATCACAGGACATTAATAGAGCACCTGAAGGCAGAGATAGCAGAAACAAGTCGGACAAGCAATCCTTTCTCTATCGCTATCTTTGACATTGATGATTTTAAGAAAGTCAATGACAGCAAAGGCCATGTCTATGGTGACCAGGTTCTCGTTGATGTTGCGTCGATTATGAAGAAGAGTATCAGAGGAACTGACTTTGCGGGAAGATATGGTGGCGAAAAATTCATGGTAATCTTTTCAAACACCGCACTTTCTATGGCAAGAATAATATCTGAGCGGATCAGACAAGCCGTTGAGAGCTATAACTTTGTTGACGGAATAAGGATAACCATCAGCGGAGGAGTCGGTCAGTACAATAATGAAACTATCACCGAGCTTGTCCATTCGGTGGATACCAGCCTTTATAGAGCAAAGAGAAATGGGAAAAATCAGATCGTGTCTGTGCCTGATCTTGAAAAACTAAGCCGGTAGGAATGTTTAAATTAGGCAGCTATTGGAGGAGTTCATATGAATATTGGCTACGCCTGTCTAACTGTTGGCGTTCCTGGGACAAAACAGCGAAACTGCACAATGAAAAACGTTTCTTCTGATATTTTAATGGGCTTAATTCAATCAAACCTAGAAGCACTGGATAAAACATTAGACTATAGCATACAAAACGGCATCAAGCTGTTTCGTATCAGCTCAGATATCATACCGTTTGGTTCACATCCTGTGAATACGGTAAGGTGGTGGGAAATATTCAGCGGTAAGCTAACTGAAATTGGGCATAAAGCAATAACAAATGGCTTACGCCTTTCAATGCACCCAGGGCAATACACCGTACTGAATTCCCCGGATGAAGCAGTGGTAGAACGGGCAATAGAAGACTTGAGATATCATGCACGATTTTTGGATGCAATGGGTTTGGGAAAAGAACACAAGATGGTTCTCCATATCGGTGGCATTTATGGTGACAAATCAGAGGCCTTAAAACGCTTTGTCCAGCGTTATCGTTGTTTGGATGAAAACATCCGGCAGCGGCTGGTGATTGAAAACGATGACCGTCAGTATGCCATATCCGATGTTCTTTCTATTGGAGAAAGCGAGGGTATCCCCGTAGTATTTGACAACCTTCATCATCAAGTGAACCCAGATAACACCCGTTCCGACATTGAATGGATTGCCGCCTGCGCAAGCACCTGGAAACAATCGGATGGCCCCCAAAAGCTGCATTATTCACAGCAGAATGACGGTAAGCGGCCGGGCTCTCATTCTGCCACATTGGATGCGGATCGTTTTTTTCAGTTTTATAAACAGCTCCCAACGCAGGATGTAGACATTATGGTGGAAGTGAAGGACAAAAATTTGTCTGCGCTAAAATGTATCAATGCAATTACTTCACCCAAAATTCAACGTCTGGAAAAAGAATGGGAGCGTTATAAATACTTGGTTCTGGAACACGCTCCAAAAGGATATCAGGAGATAAGACAGCTATTGAAAGACAAGAGCAGATGCCCTGTTGTAGAACTTTATAGGCTAATTGATGCGTCGTTGATGACGCCGGTCACGCCCGGAAATGCTGTAAATGCAGCCCAGCATGTGTGGGGTTATTTTAAAGATTCCGCTGATAAGAATACAAGGTTAAGATTTGATAAGCTCATTAATAAAGTGAGTATGGGAGAATCAACCGTTCCCATGAAACGCTTGCTTTTAAATCTGGCGGAGGAGGAACAGCAACAGTATTTACTGAATTCCCTTTATTTTATGAAGCTGTTATAATGAAGGACACAGTTTGTAAAACAAAAACAAATAATAAAATGTCAAGGAGGTTTATCATGGAGACATTAAAAAAGGCATGGATTAATGGACTTTTTTTAGCCGCAACTTTAGTTATCAATACTCTTGGCGCTTTAGGACAAATCAACGGCCTTTCTCAAAAAGAAATTTCTGACATGTTTGTAACCCTTATCACACCAAGTCCTTCAACGTTTAGCATTTGGGGCGTTATCTACTCTTTGCTCATAATCTCAATAATTGTGATGATTGTAAAAAAGGATGACTCGTATTATAAAAATGCCGTAAATCAAATTTCTACACTTTTTCGGGTTTCATGTATCTTAAACATTGCTTGGATTGTTGCTTTTTCCTATGTGCAGCTTGAGCTGTCCGTGCTCTTTATTTTAGGATTCGTAATTACATTGTCCTTGATTTG
>CAYXNK010000043.1:0-13422 GCA_964466395.1 uncultured Oscillospiraceae bacterium
TTTCTCTTTTTGGACGCCTCCAAAAAGAGAAATAGTGTTTTGAATTGCACGGGCATAGCCCGTGCAACCAGCCATGACGCAGAGAAAAAGACACGGGGATGGTTCCTGCGTCTTGACGAATTATACCTGCACTAGTAAAGTAACTGTCATGACGCAAGAACCGCCCCCAAGTCCTTGTAAGGCAAGGCCGCAAAAATTTCAGGAAACGCGGGAAGTTCCTTGCATATTCTATCCAAATCCCCTATGATAGGTCTTGTCGGCAGCCTGTGCCGAACGCAAATAGATGAGATTAGGGGAAAGTACTTATGAAAGGAATCATTTTGAAAGCCCTGACTGTTTTGGGGGCGCTTCTTGGGCTTGTTTTGCTTGTTCTGATTGGCTATGTTGTCTATATGCAGCTGACCTATTACAGAATTCCGGACAACACCGCACTCGAAATTATTCTGCCCGCCGAGGAAATCCTTGAGACCGAAACCACCTACAAGGCTTTGACCTATAACATTGGCTTTGGCGCTTATAACCACGATTTTTCGTTCTTTATGGACAGCGGAACGATGGCGGACGGCACTGCGGTTTCCGGCACCATGTCCCGGGCGCAGAGCTATGAGATTGCCCTGGGCAACACTGAGGGGGCGCTGGCCGTTTCCCTGGCGGAAAAGGCGGACTTTTACCTCTATCAGGAGGTGGACGTGAAGGCCACCCGCAGCTTTAAGATTGACCAGCGGGCAATGCTGGAAAACGGCACCCCGGGCTACGGCAGCGTTTTTGCCTCAAACTTCCACAGCGCTTATCTGGCCTATCCCTTTACAGAGCCCCACGGCAGCGTTGACGCAGGCCTTATGAGCCTGAGCCGCTATGCCATTAGCGGCGCTGTTCGGAGAAGCTATCCCGTTGACGAGAGTTTCCCCACCAAGTTCTTTGACCTGGACCGCAGCTTTGCGCTTTTGCGGCTGCCTGTTGCAAACGGCAAGGAGCTGGTGCTGATTAATAGCCACATGTCCGCCTATGACGAGGGCGGCACCGTCCGCGCGGCGCAGCTTCAAATGCTCAACGACGTGATGGCCGAGGAATACGCAAAGGGCAACTACATTATCGTGGGCGGTGACTTTAACCACGCCCTCTGCGGTACGGTTGACGTGTTCCCCAGCCAGCAGAAGGTTCCCGATTGGGTGTTCACCCTGGAGGACGCAGACCTTGCCAAGGGTCTCAGCGTCGTCCGGGCTGAGAACGTCAACGAGGTTGCCACCTGCCGCAGCACAGACCTGCCCTATGTGAAGGGCGTGAACTACACCGTTGTGCTTGACGGCTTCATCGTCTCCGACAACATTACAGCCACCGCCAAAAACGTCGATACGGACTTTCGGTACAGCGATCACAACCCGGTTTTGCTGACCTTTACGCTCAACTGAGCTTTATAAAAAAGATTGAGAGGAGTGTTCATCATGTTGGCACAGACAAGCCGCACTGAAAAAGAAATCCTCGCGCCGATTCATCTCTGCACGGAGGCGGGGACCCTAAACCGGGACTGCATCGGCTGGGCAAGACAGCCTCTGTTCAACTGCAACCTTTCCGGGCGCTGGGCCAGAAAGAAAAAATGGAACTACTGGTACACCGCAAGTGAATCCTTCCTGTTTTCTGCGACGGTTGTCAATCTGGACTTTGCAGCCATGGTCTTTGTGTACTTTTTGGACTTCAAAACCATGACCTTCATTGAGGAAAACATCACGATTCCCCTGGGCCGCGGCTGCAACATGCCCGACAACGTGGGCGAAACCGTAATCTATGAGGGGAAGAAAATGCAGGTGCGGATGCTGGCCGAGGGCGGCGCAACCCGCATCCTCGTCAGCTCCGATGACTTTGGCGGCCAGGCTCTGCGGGCAGAGCTTCTGGTTTCCCCCCCTGAGGGAAACGAGAGCCTGAACGTCGTTATCCCCTGGAACGACAAGACCTTCCAGTTTACCTCCAAGCAGGCGGCGCTGCCCACTAGCGGCAGCTTGAAGGTTGGCAGCTTTTCCTATGCCCTTTCCCCGGAGGAGACCTTCTCCGGCTTGGACTTTGGCCGCGGCATCTGGCCCCGCCGGGTCATGTGGAACTGGGGCACAGCCTCGGGCAAGGTCGGCAACAGGCGCATTGGCCTGAACCTGGGTGCGGGCTGGACAGACGGCACCGGCATGACCGAAAACGCGCTCTACATAGACGGCCGCCTGATTAAGCTCAGCGAGGACGTGGCCTATACCTACGACCTGAAAAATATTATGCAGCCCTGGAAGCTCAAAACAACGGAGACCGACCGGGTTGACCTGGTGTTCACCCCGATGTATGAGAGAATTGCCGCGACAAATCTCCTAATCATCAAAACCGATATGCACCAGATGATTGGGCATTATTCCGGTTATATTCGGGACGAAAACGGCGAAAAGATTGAAATCGACAGACTCGTTGGCTGCGCCGAGGAGCACAACACCCTCTGGTAACCACCGGGCGTCTTTGGGCGCCACCTTTGCGTTTCCCCACCCTTGCAACAAACATAAAAAAGGCCGCCGCCCCCAGCGCCGGGGACGGCGGTTTCCAAAGGAGACGTATGGTTCCGTATGTGCACTTCTGTTATTCAACGATTCCAGCATAAGCCAAATTGTTTCCCCGCGCAAGCCCCGGTGGGGGTTATTTTTTCAATCTGTTATTTCTATTTTGGATTTCTCTGGCATTTTGTCGAAGTTTGTAGTAAAATCAAAAAAAGATGGTTTTTCCCCGTTTTTTTGTACTAGGCTTTGCGAAAAGGGGTGCGGATTATGAGCTGGATCAACAAAAGCATAACGAGAAAGGTCGGCCTTTATATCTTCTTTGTTATCTTTGCTCTACTCGCGGCTTATTACTTTTTTCTGAACGTACAGCTCCGAACCTACTATAAGGAGCAGAGCGAGACTCACATGGTACACACTTCGGAATATTTCGCCTCTGAGATAGAGGCTTATTTGCAGCGCTTTCTTGTCATTGTCCAGCAGGCGAAAATGAACCCCGACTTGATCGACTTTGCGCGCGAGGCCGATGATTTCGATGTGATGACAGAAGCACCTCTCTTCGGCAGGGTCAAAAAACAGCTCATCGACATCTCCGGCATGGACGAAAATATCGCCTTGGCCTACATCGCCCTGTCTGACGTAAACGACCTCCTGTCCAGCGATTATGACAGCGTGGGCATCCCCGATTACGACCTGAGTCAGCGGGAGTGGTATGCCTCAATCCTGAAGCAGAGCGAACCCACGATTACCCCGCCTTATATGGACCTGGTACGGTGGGAGATGACCGTGACTATCGCAGCGCCCCTAATGGACGGGGACAAAATTCTCGGTGTTTTTGCTCTGGACATCATGATTGAAACCCTGGGAAAAATGATGTATGACCACACCTTTGGTGAGAGTGGCTATACCGCCTTGGCCTATCAGGACGGGCGCATTTTATACCACCCGGATTACAGTGTCAAGACTCCTATCACCCTCCAGGACATTTGGGGCGCAGAGGCAGAGCCAATGTTCTCTGACACCCCGGGCATCGCCTCCTGCGTTGAGCAGGGCGAGGAGAAGCTTGTCGCCCACCTGCCGATTGAGCGCTCCGGTCTTGTCGTGCTTACGGTCATCCCCAGAAATGAGGTCTATGCCCAGTTGAATCTTTTTCTTGTTACAAATCTTATGATTTTATTTCTCGCTTTATTCATGGCGATTTTCTTATTACTTGCGCTGCGGAATCTGATTTCCGCCCCGGTGGTGAACGTCTCCCGGGAGATCGAAAGCTTCCGCCAAAATAAAAAAGAAATCTCAATCCCCAGTCGGTATCTGAACCGAAAGGATGAGATTGGCGTTCTATCCAGGGGACTTGCCCAAATGGCCAATGAGATTTCAAACTATATTGTCGAGACCGAGGAGCAAAACAGGCGGCTCGCCTGCGTAAAGGAAAAAATCAGCATCGAGCGTTCTCTGTTCAAGACGACCATCCACTCCCTGGCAGATGGGGTCATCGCAACCGACGGTTACGGCGTCATCCAAATTATGAACAACGTGGCAGAGAGTCTGACCAAGTGGCCGGCCGCCCTTGCCTGCGGGCGGAATCTCTCCGAGGTTTTCGCGATTGCAATCAAGGACTGGCAACTGTCGGAACTTTATGACATTGTCTATCGGCGGGGTCTGATTTTCTATGCTGAGGACATTCTTCTAACCAAAAAAACAGGCGAACATCTTTTGATTGAGGGCAACGTGGCCCCGATTAAAGATGGAGAAGGTCGCATCACCGGGGCGGTGATTGTTTTCCGGGATTTCACGGAGAAGAAGCAGCGGCAGGAGGAAATCCTGTATCTGAGCTATCACGACCAGCTCACCGGCCTGTATAACCAGCGCTTCTGTGAGGAGGAGCTTCTGCGGCTGGACACCGTGGAGAATCTACCCCTGTCTGTGGCCATGGTGGATGTCAACGGCCTAAAGCTCACGAACGATGCCTTTGGCCACGCAGAGGGGGACAAGCTTCTGATTCGGGTCGCAACGGTGCTCTCGCAGGAATGCCGGGAGACAGACGTTGTGGCGCGGGTCGGCGGGGACGAGTTTCTTATCCTGATGCCGAAAACAACGAGTGCTGAGGCCGAGGCGCAAATCAAACGAATTTACCATTTAATCGCCCAGGAGGAGATGGGCAGCGTGGTTGTCTCCATTTCCGTGGGCTCTGGCACAAAGACACAAAAACAGACCTCTGTCGAAAGCGTCATCAGCCAGGCCGAGGAGCAGATGTACCAGCGCAAGCTCACAGAGAGCATGAGCATGCGGAGCAAGACCATCCAGGCAATCTTCAACACCCTCCGGGAAAAGAACACCAAGGAACGCCTCCACGGAGAGCGGGTCAGCAAAACCAGCCGGGAGCTTGCGCGCCGGCTGGGGCTGCGCGAGGAGCAGGTCAAGGAGGCCGAATATGCGGGGCTGATGCACGACATCGGCAAAATTGCAATTTCGGATAGAATTCTCAACAAGCCCGGAGCCCTGACAGATGTGGAGTACCAGGAAATTAAGCGCCATCCGGAGATCGGCTATCAGATTCTGAAATCGGTGGACACCTACTCCCCCCTGGCAGTTATCGTTCTCTCCCACCACGAGCGCTGGGACGGCGCGGGCTATCCCCAGGGCCTCAAGGGTGAGGACATCCCGCTGGTTTCCCGCATCATTGCCGTGGCAGGCGCATTTGAAGCCATGACGGGAGGCAGACCCTACCGGGAGACCTTGAGCCCGAAGGCAGCGGCAGAAGAGCTGCAAAGAAACGCAGGAACCCAGTTTGACCCCGAAATTGTCCGGGTGATGCTTGAGCAGGTTTTGCCCGATTCCGAAGAAACCCTATAACAGAAGGGGCTGCAGCAATCGTTTTGCTGCAGCCCCTTCTTACGCTATAAGGAAGTGTTTTTTAATACAAATTTGGAAATTAGGTGCTTGAGCAGCCCGGCCTGGCCGGACATCTCTTCACTGGCGGCAGCGCTCTGCTCCGCCGTTGCGGCGTTGTTCTGAATGACGTAGGAAACCTGCTCAATACCCTGGTTAATCTGGGCGATGGCAACAGCCTGTCTCTGTGAGGTCGCCGCAATCTCATCAATAAGGCTCACGGTTTCCACCGTTGCCCTGGCGCTTTCCTCCAAGGCCGCTGCCGTCCTGCCGGCAATCCCCGTGCCGTTGTCCACCGCCCGGCGGGTCTCTTCGATAAGAGCCGTTGTGTTTTTCACAGCCTCGGAGGATCTGCCCGCAAGATTTCTAACCTCGTCTGCCACAACGGCAAATCCCTTGCCGGCAGCCCCTGCCCGGGCGGCCTCAACCGCTGCATTTAGGGCGAGAATATTGGTCTGGAAGGCAATGTCCTCAATCAGCTTGGTAATCTTTGAAATTTCCGCCGATTTCTGGTTAATCTCCTCCATGGCCGCTGTCATCTCTTGCATTTGACTGGTGCTGCTGCGCAATCCCTGCCCGGCAAAATCCGCCTTGGTGTAGGCTGTCTTGGCATTTTCCGCGGTTTTGCCAATCTCCCTTGCAATCTCGGCAACGGAGGCGGACAGCTCTTCTACGGAGCTTGCCTGCTCTGTCGCTCCTTGGGAGAGCGCCTGGGCGGCGTTTGCCACCTGGCCTGCGCCGTTGTTTACCTGGTCTGAGGCCTCGTTGATATGCAAAATCGTGGTGTTGAGGTTTGAAAGCAAATCCTCCATCCCGTCTTTGAGCGTTTTGAACTGCCCGGAATATTCCCTTTGCAGCGCAATGTCCAAATTGCTCTGGGAGACCTTTTGCAGAGCGTCGGAAATCTCGTCGATATAGCCCTGATAGTTCACAAGCCGCTCCACCGTGAGGTTAAAGGCCTTTGCAAGCCGGCCAATTTCATCCTTGGAGGCGACGGAGAGAGTAACGTTGAAGTCCCCGTCCGCAATCTGCTGGGCAGCTCCTGTGACCTTTTTAATCGGGTTGACAATACTGCTGCTGAATATTAGCACGGCGATGGCAGCTAGCACAAGCACCACCGCAATTAAAATTGCGATGGATTGAATCGTTGATATCTGGCCCTCCAGCATAATCGCATCGATGGCCTCAATGGGCACACCCACAAAGTAAACGCCGATAAGCTGCTGGCTGTCGTCGTACATGGGAGCATATCCCGTCATATAATTGGCGCCCAGAATCGTCGCCTCGCCGTAGTATTCGCTGCCCTTTGAGACCGCCTGATAGGCTGCACCGCTGCTGTCCAGTTTTGTCCCAATTACCCGCTCGCCCTTTTCATCGGTGATGGTGGTCAGAGCGCGAACAAAGTCTGTGCCGTCTTTGGCAAACACCGTTGCAACCACACCTGCGTCCTGAGCAAATCTGTCGATGTGCTCAAAATCTCCTGCCAGAGACTGCTTGTTCTGCGCCACAAGCTCCCCGTCAGCTGTTAGGTCAAGCGTACCGAACTCCTGCTCCAGATAGGTATTCAGCATCTGGTTTGTGCTGGCCAAGCGCTCTTCTGTTATGGTTTTTATCGCCTGCTCCGCAACCTTTGAGCTGCGATATAGACCGATAAAGGTCGTAATCAGCGATGAAAGCATCACCAGAATTAGAATAAACAGGACGAGTTTCCCTTTTAAGCTCTTCATTCTTTCCCTCCTAATATCTCTTTTTTCGCCACGGAGGGCGACTTGTATTTTATCCCGGCTCAGGCCTGGCTTTTTTCTTTTTTAATCGACGCTCCGGCCGGCTTCAGAGCGACGTCTGTCCCACTGCTTCGGACACGCCGCAGGTCTCGCAGTCCGCAAAAACCGAATAGGCGTTGCCACCATTCTTTTTTGCCCGGTACATGGCCTTATCCGCATCGCGCAAAAGGCTGTCTGTATCTTCGGCGCCCCCGGGAAAAAGGCAGATTCCGATGCTGACGCTGACCTGCAGCGAAACCTCATGATATGTAACCGGAACAGAGGCCGCTGCTTGAATTCGCTTTGCCAAATTGATCACGTCCCCCAGCTCTGCAACCTCGGTCTGCAGGACGACAAATTCATCTCCCCCGAATCTGGCAAACCGGTCTGTTATGCGAAGCGCCTCGCCCACCCTTTTGGCCACGTGGCGCAGCACAAGATCGCCGGCCTCGTGTCCGTAATGGTCGTTGATTTGCTTAAATTTATCAATATCAAACAGCATCACGGCAAATTGGCCGCTGCTGCGCTTTACGCGCTGAAGCTCTTGCCCCAGCTGCTCGAGAAAGCTGGCGCGGTTTTGGATGCCGGTCATGGAATCGTGCCCGGCGAGCCAGGCGATTTTTTCCTCCTGCTCCTTGCGCTTTGTAATGTCTCGGATGATGTGAATGCGGAGCATCCCGTTCCCTGTCTGGGTTCCCTTTGCGCTGACCTCAACCGGGAAATATGTGCCGTCGCTCCGCTGGTGAAGGCTCTCGAACACAATCCCTTCCGCCTCCGCCCGCAGCATCTGCCGCTCGTAGTCCGGAAGCGTGGAAGGGTGTCGGATTTCCTGAATCTTCTTTTTCAGAAGCTGCTCCTTGGTGCAGCCGTATTTTTCAAGGGCACGCTGGTTGCAATCGATAACGTTCCCATTTCTGTTGATGTATAAAATAATATCCTGGGCATTTTCAAACAAAACCCGGTGAATTTGAAGGGCGTCCTCCGCCCTTTTCTGCACTGTGACGTCCAAAAACAGCGCAACAATTGTATCCTCGGAGGGATGGAAGGCTCTAACCTGAAAGAACTTGTGGTTCAGCTCAAAAACATGCTCATGTTCCGCGGCACGCTCATTCCCCCGCAGGATTTCCAAAACAGTGTCCCAGTTTTCGGCAGAGGGGTTCCAAAGCTGCTTGAGCGTTTTGCCCACCACCGTGGCGCACGATATGCCGGTGATCTTCTCAAACTGTGTGTTCACCTTGAGAAACCGAAGATCATAGGGCCCGTGGTTCTCATTCCGCAGAACGGCAAACTTCACATAGCCCTCAAGCAGGACATCCTGGAGACTGTCGCGGCAAGGGTACTCATTTTCTTTTTCCGGCATATCGGCCCACCTTTTTCAATCTCATTCGCAATGTGCGGTGTTGCCCTAGTCCTCAACGGGCTCAAAATCGTCCTTTCCGACGAAGCAGACGGGGCACTGCCAATCCTCGGGAATGTCTGCAAAGGCTGTGCCGGGGGCAATGCCGCTGTCGGGATCGCCCAGCTCCGGGTCATAAATATACCCGCAGGGGATGCACCTGTATTTCTTCATGTGTTCTTCCCTCCTTTCTGTAATGATGTTATCGGAATCTTTCTCGGTTTGCTTTAGCCGGGCCTCCTTTTGGAGACCCGGAAACTGTTTTTATTAGCACTTCTTCATCAGTCGGATATAAAACTCCGTGGCGCGGGCGATGGTCTCCAGCCGGATGCGCTCGTTGTTGCCGTGGATGGTTTGGCGCTCCTCCGCCGTGAGGTCCATGGCGGAAAAGCGATAAACGTGGTTTGAGATTCTGCCGTAGTGGCGGCTGTCAGAGCACTGCACCATCAGATAGGGAGACACCAAGCAGCCCGGCCAGGTTTCGCCCACGGCGCCTGCCACCTTATCCCAGGCGGGGCAGTCCGTTTCGGAGATGGGGCTGGGGTTCATGTTGTCGCCAATTTCAAGCTTCACGGCCTCGTTGTCCACAATCTTTTTCAGATAGGCGACCGCGGAGTCTACCGTGTCCTTGGGATTCAGACGAATGTTTGAAACCATGCTGGCCGAGGGGGGAATCACGTTGGCTGCACAGCTGCCCTCCATCTGGGTGAAGGCCACTGTTGTGCGCATCAGGGCGTTGAGCTCCCCGCCGCTCTTTTTGCACATCAGGTCAAGCAACCCTGAAAACAGCCAAAGATTTGCAAAAATCATCCGATAGACGAAGGTGGAGTGGCGCCCCAGGGTGTCGAACATCTTGGCGACAGGGGCGGTCAAATGTGCCTTGAAGGTCCTTGCCTCCACCCGGCGGCAGCTCTCTGCCAGTATGCCCACCGGCGTGTGCACGGGGGGCGCTGAGGCGTGTCCGCCCTGTGACAAAACCGTATATTTCAGGTTGAGCATTCCCTTTTCAGCAATGCCGATCAGGCCGCAGGGCTTAGAGACGCCGGGAAAAACACCCTCGACCACAGCGCCACCCTCGTCTGCCACAAGCGCCGGAGTAATCTTATTATCCGCAAACCAGTCCACAATATGAACGGCGCCCAAACCATTTATTTCTTCCTGTCCGGAAAACGCAAAATAAATGTCATTTTCCGGCACAAAGCCCTGGGCAATCAAATAATCCGCCCCTGTGAGCACCCCGTTGAAGGTGACCTTTGTGTCCAGGGTGCCGCGCCCCCAGAGCAGGCCGTTTTCAATAATGCCCGCAAAGGGGGGCTTTTCCCAGTTTTCTTCCTCCACCGGCACAACGTCGTAATGTGCCATCATGACGGAAGGTGCGCCGCCGCTTTTCCCCTCCCACCGGAACAGGAGCCCCCGGTCGGGCAGCCTTTTCAGGGTGCATGCCTTGAACACGTTGGGATACAAGTCCGGCAGCAGGGAAACGAGCTTTTCAAACTCCCCCTCGTCCTCCAGGCTGTGGTCTGCAAAGGACACGGTCTTGCAGCGAATCAGCGCTTGGAGGTTATTCACGGCGCGCTCCCTGTCAAAGTCCACCGGCGGCACAGAGGCGGTCGGCGCGGTTTTCGGGCGGAAGGCAGCGGTGCGAAGCAGCACAATCGTCAGAAGCAGGGCAACAAGGCCCAGAATGACCCATAAAACAATCATAGACGCCCTCCTTAAAGCAGGCCTTTTTTATACATAATCCTTGAAACACCCAGGGTGAACAGCACACCCACGGGAACCATGATGCCTACGGTTGAGGCATTCAGGGCGGGAATTGTGACAAACAGGACAATCATCAGAATCATCGGAGCGATAGCGATTTTCCAGTTTTTCGAGACAAAGACCACTGCGAGGCCGCCGAACAGGGCAGGAATCAGCTGGGCAAAGGCCGGAGCAAGAACCTCAGACTTCAGAATCGGGGTCAGCGGAACAATCAGAACTACGCCGATGAGGATAATCACCGTTGTCACAATGCTGGACACCGCAATGGAAATCGTGGAAATCACCTCGCCCTCCTCGGAGGTCGCGTTGACCCCGGCCTGATCCAAGGAGTTTAGGGCGCAGGGCAGCTTTAGGTTTGAGATGTTGCCGGTGACGAAGGACAGATAGGAGCCGCCGGCGCCCAGCATGGGCACATAAGTAATGGTCTCCACAACGGCCACAGCCCAATACATGGGCGCGGTTGCCAAAAGTCCAAGAGCGAGGCCGCGCCAGTCGGGCACCGCGCCAAAAATCACCGAGATTAGCACGGGAAACATCAGAAACACAACCATCACAGACAGGTTCCAGATGGTGCCGTAACGGTGTACGGAATCGAGGTAAGTTTGTTCTTTTTTCATTTTTTCCCCTCCTTATGACAGCCAGGCCGTAATCGGAATTGCCGAAAGCATGCCTATGACCATGCTCAGGGGCAGGGCATAGTCGGCAATCCATTTGATTTTTTGAACCAGCAGGCCGCAGACGGCCATCACCAGCGCAGAAGCGGCCATGACTAAAACGGGGATAAGCCCTGTCCAGTCGGCGGAAAACACGGTTGAAAAATCACAGAACACGTAGCCCAGGAAGGCAGACAGCATACCGATGAACATGGCGCTGGAGAAAATTTCACTCCACTTTTTGTCCTTATTTCCGATGCTAATCATGCCGTTTTGAATTCTCTTGCCAATCAGGGGCATCAGCCAGATGCCCACAAGGATGCTCAGGGTCATAACCCAGGTAATCGTGACGTACTGGTTTGCTGTCAGCGACTTGACCTGACCGAAGGTGAGCCCCATTGCGCTCTCCGCGTTTGCCGCGGCGATGGTCTCATAGGACAGGGAACCGATGACAGACAGGCGCAGCCAGGGCAGGGGCAGCCCTAAGTCGTTCGCCAGGGTCATAACGCTGATGACAATTGCCACCGCCGGTGCAATCGTAAAAATTGCCGCGGTTTTAATTGTCTTGCGCAGCACCCCGCTGTCCATGCCCAGCTCCTTGGCACGGCGCATTGCCCTGACAAGGAAGAAAATCGACTGCGCCAGCACGATTGCGATGACGATCCCGACCATCACAAAAATAATCGGGCTGTTTACTGAAAACTCCAAAATAAATCTCCTCTCCAACATTTAGATGGTAAAAGCAGAATACCATAGTGTTTCTGCATTCGCAAGGTAGTCTGCTAAAAAATGCCAGGATTCTACAGGGAAAAGCCCGCGCTCCTCCAGTCCAATTGGAACACAAACGCAACAAAGGGGCTGTAGCACATTTTTTGTTGTGCTACAGCCCCTGCAGTTCACAGCTCTTCCGGGTGTCTTTTTGCTATTTAATAGTTTTGCAATATCTATCTTTTAGATATTAGTTCTTTGCCGCAAAGACCTCATAGGGCTTACCGATGGGCAAAAACGCCCTTCCAAAATGGTTGTTCAGAACATTCGCGCCGCTGCCGTAAAAGGACAGGAGCGCAATCACAAGCTCGGAAACCGCCGCGAGATAGTGAAAGACCGTATGTACAGGGCCTGCGGGGACAAGTGTGCTGACAGAAAGCCCAATGAACAGAAGGTCAATAAACACAAAGATGAAAAAGAGCACCTTGTTTGTCTGGGTTGCGCCGAGGGTCAGGAAGGCAGTCAGAATCAGGTAGCCGATGAAGGCGACGCCCATCTGGCGCGTGTCCACATTTCCCTGCAAAGCTGTTCCAAAGACACCCAGGCTGGTAAGCCAGGAGGCAGCCATCGCCAGCCAAAAGAAACCATAGGCACAGAAGGCAGTAGCACCAAAAACGTTGCCCTTTTTATAGTCCAGCACGCCCGCAACCAACTGCGCCAGGGCACCCAAGAAAATTGCCCAGGGCAGGACATAGGCGTGTCCCTCGGTTAGTCCAAGCTTTTGGCTGGATGCGACCAGGGTCACCATGGCAAGCCCAAACAGCCCAAGGGCAGAGGGGTCTACACTCTTTTTTTCAGACATGAATTCTCTCCTAAATCTATAATCCCTGTCTTTTGACAGACGAAACTCATGGTATCAAATGCCGGGTTGGAAGTCAAGCACCAATGCGCAGGCGGGGGCGTGCTGTCGATTTCTGGCGAATAAAAACCTTTTTCAGACAGAGGTTGGCAGACTGTCTGAAACCCATACAAATGTTTGGTGACTGCCTATATTTAACACAGCAGCCCCCGCTTTGCCTGTACAAAACGCAGAAATCAACCGCTATAATGTAACTATAACTGGGCAACATTAACATCCCGCAATCGACGGCGGGAAGGATTATTTTATGTAGAAGGAGCGTTCATCATGAAGCTGAAAACCCACGACGAAAGACTGCAACTAACCCACGGGGACTACCACCGCATGGTACAGGCCAGAAAGCCAGAGGGAATTGAGAACAAGTCCGCCTATCTCGTCGGCACCGGCATCGCCGCCCTTGCAGCAGGCTGCTTTTTAATCCGGGACGCCCACATGGACGGCAGCAAAATTACCTTCCTGGAGCAGCTCGACATTCCCGGCGGCTGCCTGGACGGCGCTGTGCGGGGCAAGGCCGGCTATGTTGCCAGAGGTGGCAGAGAGATGGGGCATTGCTTCGAGTGCCTGTTTGATTTGTTTTCCTCTCTGCGCGCCACCGAGGATCCGGAAATGTCGGTCATAGACTATTTCTATTATACCAACAGGGACGACCCCAACTTCAGCTTAAACCGCATTACGGAAAAGCAGGGTCAGCGAGGCTTCAACGGCAAGTTTAACTTAAATCAGCAGCTGGCCATGGAAATTGGGATGCTGGTTATGACCCGGGACGAGGTGCTCGCGGACAAGTCGATTGAGGACATCTTCTCCAAGGAAC
>CAYXNK010000044.1:0-273 GCA_964466395.1 uncultured Oscillospiraceae bacterium
GGATGACAATGCCGAACCAGCCGGTGATGGTGATAATGTTCAGGATGCCGGCGATGGCGTTCATGGTGTTCCACGGGCCACCCATGAGGTAATATTCGGTGGGCAGGGAGGAAAGCTCTGTTCCCGTTTCCATAACTTTTTGGGCCAGGCCTGCTGCCAGGTTGTAGAGCTTGCCGACCTCCAGGTCGCGGAGGCAGGCCTCAACAATGTTGACAGCGAGAATCAGGGGGGCCAACAGAAGGAACCATTTTTTATCGGCCAGACGCCATTTTG
>CAYXNK010000044.1:283-13420 GCA_964466395.1 uncultured Oscillospiraceae bacterium
GTGCCGTTCTTTCTGGTGCCGCCAACGAAACGGATGCACCAGAAGATGATGCAGCCCGCGGTTGAGGAGTAGACCTTTGCCAGATGGAACCAGTCTTTGTAAGCCTTGCCGTCCAAAACGGTGAACCAAAGGATGGTTAAAACGATGGGCAGAACCACAAAAGCAGAAAAGCCAACCCACTTGAACCTGCGTGTAACCTCGTTGAGCGTAAAGAGTGCAGCAAACACAACGAGCCATGCAAGGATGGCGGTAATCATTGTTCCGCCGTTAACGTTGTCAAAAACAAACATTATAAAATCCTCTCACAAAAATATTTTCGGCAGATTTGCCAACGTTATCTGCCATTGTTATTTTATTATCTTAACGTGGAAAATAGCAATAGACAGAAATCTAAATGTGTCAGGTTTTGTGAATAAAATCACGGAAATTTTTCCCCAACACAAAGGGAGCCGGGGCAAAGCCTTAAAAAAGGCCGCCTGCAGGCTCCCAAAAACTTATTTTCCTTTTTCCGCGAAGGCAATTACCGAACGGGGAATGCTGCCGGAAATCATCAGCAGAAGCCGCTCTAAAATCGCCCGGGGGTCGTCCTCCATACCGTCATTGACCCAGTCAATCATCAGGTTGTTAAACACGTGGCGGTAAAAGTTTATGATAAAATCCTTGTCCTTTTCGTCCAGATATACGCCTAGGCTCTCCACACATTCGTCTACGACGTCCAGCATAAGCTTGTTGGAGAGGCCGGAAAAGAAGGCGTTGGCCTCAGGCCAGTAGGAGGAGTGGTAGACGTGGAGAATCATCTTGGCATTGCTTTTGAGGTAGTTCATGGTGGCAAGAAAGCCGCCCTCCCAAGTTTCAAAGGTGCGATTGTTGGCGACGTCCCGGGAAAGCTCCTTGAATACTACATATTTGAAGATGTCCATGATGTCCGTGAAATAATAATAGAAGGTCTGACGGTTCACATCGCAGTGCTGGCAGATTTCTTTGACAGTGATGTTGTCAATGGATTGCCTGGTCAAGAGTTCTTTAAAAGAGCGAATGATTGCAATCTTTGCCCGCTGTGTCATCCGTTTTCCCTCCTTTTTATAACAAGGCCCGCACCGGAGCCCAGCAGATGCAGCACAAGTATAAAATAGCATAAAATATGCTGGCAGTCAACATTGAGAGGGCAGGAGGCTCTTCCCAAAAAGCAGCGGCGCCGCAGGAAGTGCGGCGCCGCAAAAAAGTAGATATGCTACGAGTTAAGCTTTGTGATTTTTCTTGTCTCCGATGCTAAGAATCAGGTTTAAGAAGATGCCGAACACAGCGGCGCCGGCGATGCAGGGCACGTTCATACCGAAGAAGGGGATGTTGCCGCCGAAAGCGTACTGGCCTCCGATGCCGATGACCATAATGGTGGCGATAACAGCAATGTTTTTGGAGCTGAACATGTCAACCTTCTTGTCAATCATAATCGCGATACCCTGGGCGGCGATGGCGCCGAAGAGGTAGATTTCCAGACCGCCGATGACAGCCAGGGGGATGCCGTAAATCACTTGAATCAGTGGGGTGAAGAAGGAGATGACCATCGCGATGATAGCGGCAACGATTAAAACAGGGATGGAAAACACCTTGGTGATTGCCATGGTACTAATGTTTTCACCGTAGTTTGTGCCGGCGGGGCCGCCCACAAAGCCGGAAATCATGTCGCAGATGCCGTCGCCAATCAGGTTTCTGTGCAGGAGGCTGGAGATGTCATACTTGCCTTTGCCCTTTTTCTCCGCCAAGTCGTTGACATAGATGTCAAGTTGATAGATGTGGGCGGTGGACTCGGGGATTGTGGCGATGGCGATGGGCATAATGGCAATAACGGCTGCCAAAGAGGCCTTGGGCAGGGTGAAGGCCGGAACCGCAAAGGGGCCGTAAGACCAGAGGGAGCTGTTTACAGCGGCCTCTGGGATACTGCGGAACAGGCTGTATTCCGCACCGCCGAAGGCGTAGAGCAGGCCTGCAAAGGTGCAGCCCACCAGCGCGCCGAGGAGCAGGGGAAGCTGACCCAAAAAGCCCTTTAGGTATTTTGAGAAGAGAATCGTGGAGAGCAGGGTGGCCAGGGAGACGCCCCAGACCCAGCCGGAGCCCATAACGCCTGCTGCGTCTGCCATGGGCGCTGCGTCGGAGAGAGCGTTTCCTGCAAGGGTTAGACCGATAATCATGGCTACAGAGCCTGTAACAGAGGCGGGGAGCACCTTTTCAACAGCCTCGCGCCCGCTGAACTTTACGAGAAATCCTGCTGCAATAGAGACAAGGCCGGAGAGAATGATACCGAACTGGGCGTAGGAAATCAGCTCGGCGGGGAGGATGCCTGTTGCCTGGAACTGGGCAATCTGCTCGGCTGAGCCCTCTGCCGCGACCATGCTGGCGATGGCGGTGAGGTAGGCAAAGCTCGAGCCGTAATACATGGGGATTTTCTTGCCGGAAATCAGGACAAAGCAGATGGTGGCAAGTCCGCTGGCAAAGATGGTGGTGGAAACCTGGAAGCCTGTAATGAGCGCAACGGCGATGGTTGCGGGGAACATTACGATGACCTGCTGGAGGGCGTAAAGCAAAAGCTTTCCTACAGCGGGCTTCTCATCGGGTAGGTAGCCGATAACTTCTTTTTCTTTCGTCATGTGTTCTCTCCTCTGTTCGATGTTTTTTCATAAATGGACACCCCTGTCTGCCCGTCGTGTTCGGACAGGCGCACAGAGACAACCTCATTTAATGCGGTAGGAATGTTCTTGCCCACATAGTTTGCCTTGATGGGCAGCTCGCTATGACCCCGATCCACCAAAACCGCCAGCTGTATCCTCGCCGGACGCCCGGTTGAGAGCACGGCCTCTAGGGCTGCCCTTGCGGTTCTGCCGGTGAAAATCACGTCGTCCACTAAAACGACGGCCTTGTTTTCCACGGAAAAGGGGATTTTTGTTTCGCTGGTGATAGGGATTTCAGAAAGCCTGGACAAATCGTCTCGGTAGAGGGATATATCCACCTCTCCCACCGGGGGCGCGCTGCCCTCAAAGTCTGCAATATTCGAGGCAAGGCGATGGGCCAGGGGAATGCCCCGGGTTTTGATACCGATGAGGCAAAGGTTTTCCGCCCCGTGGTTTTTCTCGACGATTTCGTGGGAAATTCTGACCAGAGCGCGGCCTACGTCCGTTTCATTCATAATCTGAGCCTTAAATTTCGCTTTAGACACCTCCCATCCGGGCAAGAAAAAAGCCTTGCCCACAGTTGCAGACAAGGTGATACACAGCTGCCAAAGAATGCACAGCTGTAACAATATTCTTCACAACCTTGCCGGCATCACAGTACCAGTTTAAAGATTCCTTTGAAATAATAGCGCAAATGGAGAAAAATATCAATAACTTTTTTCTGAAATTGCAAAAAAAATAAAAAACTCCGCAAGAAATTGGCCGTCTGGGTTGAAGGTTTTATTTACATAAATTTGGATTGGCTATGCATAATCAAAAAGTTATAAACAATTCCAACAGAGTTTTCAACATATACGAAAGCCTTGGGGGAGAAAGGCTTTCGGACTAATTGTAAATTAGTTCCAAAGCCTGTATCGAAGGTGAAATTATTTAATTTCATAATTTAGTTTCCATAATATATTTTCGATACAGAGAAAATCTTAAATGTTCTTGGGGAGGGGAGAGATAACTAAAATCCACCCTCCTCACATCACTTAGAAATGAAGAATCTTTAAATAAAATGAAGCGGAGCCTGTGGAGATAAGGCAGGGAAGAGGGCGGTTTGTCCTGTTTTCTTAGTAAAGTTCAGAAGAAAACAGGAAAGTGAATTGTTGCATATTTGTTCTTGCAAATAATGATTTACTACGCTATAATACTAGAGATAGTTCTGCATGGACATCTGTCTGTGCATGAAGGACAACATCAGTCGCAGGCTTGACCTGTGAAAAATGGAGGAAAAGTAATGAAAAAGTATTTGGCGCTTACTCTTGCCTGCCTGCTTCTTCTTGCGGTCTTTGCAGGCTGCGGACAGACTCCGGGCGCAAGCACCCCCGACAGCGATGCCCCGGCAACCGGAGAAAAGGTTGTTAAAATTGGCGTGTTTGAACCCGCATCCGGCGACAACGGTGCAGGCGGAAAGCAGGAAGCACTCGGCGTTCAGTATGCAAACACCGTGGCGCCCACTGTGGAAATCGGCGGCGAAACCTATAAGGTTGAGCTGGTCATGGCTGACAACCAGTCTTCCAACGACAAGGCTCCCTCTGCGGCAACAACCCTGATTAGCGAGGGCGTTTCCGTTGTTCTCGGCTCCTACGGCTCCGGCGTCTCCATGGCGGCCTCTCCAATTTTTGAGAGCGCTGGCGTGCCCGCAGTGGGCATCACCTGCACAAACCCCCTGGTAACCGAGGGCAACAAGCACTATTTCCGCATCTGCTTCCTCGATCCTTTCCAGGGCACGGTTCTTGCAAACTTTGCAGCGGACAATTTCTCTGCAAAGAAGGCTTATGCCCTTGCAAAGCTTGGCGACGATTATTCTGTCGGTCTTTGCCACTACTTTAAGGAGGCCTTTGAGGCTCTGGGCGGCGAAGTCGTTTACGAGACTTTCCCTGAAGGCAACTCCGACTTTAACTCCTATATCGCAAATGCCAAGAACGCAGGCGCAGAAGTTTTCTTTGCTCCTGTTTCCACTGAGGCTGCTGCCCTGATCATTGACCAGGCTGCTTCTCAGGGTCTTGCGGCTCCCATTCTTGCCGGCGACACCTGGGACTCCAACGTTATCCTCAAGGCCGCAAACGGCAAGGCAGTTCAGATTTATGTCACCACCTTCTACCAGGAGGGCGGAAACAAGGAGTTTGACGAAGGCTTCAAGGCTTGGCTGAACTCCGACGCCAACGCAATGAAGAGTAACGGCGGAGACGACACCGTTGCAGCGGTTTCCGCAATGGGCTATGACGCATACTTTGTTGCCCTCGAGGCATTCAAGCTCGCTGGCACCACAGACCCCACAAAGATCAATGAGGTGCTCTGGGATGTTACATACAAGGGCGTTTCCGGCGATATCGCCTTTGAGGCTGTCAACGGTGACGCAATCCGTGATACCGCATATGTCAAGGTGGCAAACACTGAGACCGGCATCTGGGACTTCGTTGCAGTTCAGAAAGCGAAATAAGCATTATCTCTGATTGCTGCGGCATAATGGCATAGGCGGGGGCGAAGCCCCCGCCATGCCCTTTTTCAAGTAAGGCTTTTATGCCTTTCATTTAATTCTGGGATGTCCCGAAAGGGAGGCGCCCTCAGCGCAGCGAGGCTTCCCAATCTTGAGGAGGATCCTCTTTATGGATTTTATTACCGCCAATTTGCCATACATTCTGTCGGGCATTTCCGCCGGCGGCCAGTATGCGCTTATCGCAATCGGCTACACGATGGTCTATGGAATTCTGCGGCTGATTAACTTTGCCCACGGCGATGTGTTTATGGTTGCGGGACTGATGATGGTTTACCTGTCTGCCAGCCTGCCCCTATACGTTGCCATCCCCCTTGTCATTATTCTGACGGTAGTCATCGGCTTTGTTATTGAACGCATCGCCTATAAGCCCCTGCGGAACGCGCCCCGGATGTCGATTATGATTTCGGCTATCGGTGTGAGCTATCTTCTGCAAAACCTCGCGTTTTACATTACCGGTGGATTAAATAAAAATTACCCCGCAATCCCCTGGATCTCTGAGACCGTGGCCATCGGCTCGGCACTCACCAAGCGGGTCACCCTGGTTACGCCCGTGCTCACCGTCCTGCTCGTGGTTGTTTTGGTCATGTTTATTAACCACACCAAGGCCGGCATGGCGATGCGCGCTGTCTCCAAGGACTTTGAAACGGCACAGCTTATGGGCATCAAGATTGACAACGTGATTTCCATTACCTTTATCATTGGCTCCTTGCTCGCCGCAGTGGGCTCTCTGCTCTATTTTACGAACTATGCGGGCGTTGTGCCGACCTCCGGCGCGATGCCTGGCCTCCGCGCCTTTGTTGCTGCCGTTTTTGGGGGAATCGGCTCGATTCCCGGTGCGGTTGTCGGCGCTTTTATCATTGGTATCTGCGAGAACATCATCAAGGGTCTGGACTCCGTTCTTGTGACCTTCGGTGTGATTAAAAGCCCCCTGGGCCTTGCAACCTTCTCGGATGCCTTCACCTTTGCGCTGCTCATTATTATTCTAATTGTCAAGCCGACCGGCCTCTTCGGCGAGAAGCAGACGGATAAGGTTTAAGGGGTGAGATGATGACTGATAAAATGAGTGTAAAGAAAAAGAGACTGATTAACATCTCTTTGCTTCTCGGCCTTCTGCTGGCACTTGTGCTGCTCAGCCGATTCGCAAAGCCCTCCTCTATGGCCTTTGTGGTGCTGAAAAAGGGCGCGGTCTATGCCCTAGTTGCGGTTTCCATGAACCTCCTAAACGGCTTTACAGGCCTGTTTTCTCTTGGGCAAGCGGGCTTCATGCTCCTTGGCGCCTATGTCTATTCTATTTTTACAATCCCTACCTCCATGCGGGAGATGGTCTATCAATACTATGACGGCGGCCTTGTGCAGTTTGCACTGCCGGTGGTTGTGGCTCTGATTCTCGCGGGGCTTGTGGCGGCGCTTTTTGCTTTTCTGATTGGCCTGCCTGTCCTACGCTTAAAGAGCGACTATCTGGCGATTGCAACCTTGGGCTTCGCGGAGATTATCCGTGCCGTCTTCCAGTGGGACGCCTTTGGACCTCTGACAAACGGCTCCAATATGCTCCGGAGCTATCCAAATTTTGAAAGTATTACGGCGGGGCTTGCGAAAAACCCTCTTTTTGCCCAGTTGTTTTCCAGTGCGCCTTGGCTAACGACCCTGGTTTCTACGCTGCTTCCGATTTTAATGGCGGCCTTCTGCATCTTTATTATAATCCTGCTGATTAACTCGTCCTATGGCCGTGCTTTCAAGGCCATTCGTGACGACGAGGTTGCGGCGGAGGCCATGGGGATAAACCTTGCTAAACATAAGATGCTCTCCTTCTGTACCAGCGCCTTTTTTGCGGGTATTGGCGGCGCCATGCTGGCTATGTTTCAGACAACGATTAATGCGGCTTCCTTTAAGGCGGCTATGACCTATGAGATTCTGCTGATTGTCGTTCTGGGCGGAATCGGCTCCATCACGGGGAGTTGTCTCGGTTCTTTCCTGTTTATCGCTGCCTCCGAGTGGTGGCTGCGCGGCCTGGATATGGGAAAATTCCTGGGAATCAGCGCGCCGACCGTATTTCGAAACGGCTTCCGTCTGGTTGTGTTCTCCGTCATCATCATGTGCGTTGTGCTGTTCTGGCGCCGCGGCATCATGGGCGACAGGGAGTTCGACGTTGAACGGATTATAAACCGCTTCAAATCCTCGAAAAAGAAAGAGGAGGTGAAGGGCAATGACTGAGAACGTCTTACGTCTCTCCGATGTGACCATGCAGTTCGGCGGTGTTGTGGCTGTCAACAACCTCTCTCTTGAGGTAAACCGCGGTGAAATTGTGGCGCTCATCGGCCCAAACGGGGCGGGCAAGACCACGGCCTTTAACTGCATCACCGGCGTTTATGAGCCCACAAACGGGCAGATTGAGCTTCAAGGCCAGACCATTGTGTCCAACCACCCCTCAGGGAAGATGAAAAAGCTCTATGCCGGAGAAAATAACGGCGGTTACAAGAAAGTTATCCGTAAAACCCCGGATAAAATCACAGATTTAGGCATTGCGAGAACCTTTCAAAACATCCGACTTTTTGGCAGCCAGACCGTATTTGAAAACGTACTGATTGCAAAGCATATGCGCGCAAAGCAGAACTTTTTAACCGCCGCCTTCCACCTGAACTTTAAGGAGGAGGCGAAGATGCGGAAGGAGTCCATGGCGCTTTTGGATCGTGTGGGGCTTGTCCATTTGGCTGATGAAAAGGCCACAAACCTACCCTATGGTCTCCAGCGCCGGCTGGAAATTGCAAGAGCCCTTGCCACAGAGCCGCAACTCCTGCTGCTGGACGAACCTGCTGCGGGCATGAACCCCCAGGAGACCCAGGAACTGACAAAATTTATCAGTCAGATTAAGCAGGAGAACGACTTTACGGTGTTTATGATTGAGCATCACATGGATTTGGTTATGGAGATTTCCGACCGCATCTATGTGCTCGATTTTGGCAGGCTGATTGCCCAAGGCACATCCGCAGAGGTTCAAAACGACCAGCACGTCATTGACGCTTATTTGGGGGTGGCTGAGGATGCTTAAAATTACGGACCTGAAGGTGAACTACGGCGGCATTGAAGCCGTGAAGGGCATCACATTCGAGGTGCCTGAAAAATCAATTGTGGCGCTCATCGGCGCCAACGGCGCGGGCAAAAGCACAACGCTGCGCACCATTGCCGGGCTTGTTTCCCCCGCCTCCGGCAGCATCCAGTTCCGGGGTGAGGACATCACTGGAAAAAAGGCAAACGAAATCGTCACCCGGGGCATCACCCTGGTTCCCGAGGGCAGAAGGGTTTTTCCCGACCTTACGGTATTGGAAAATCTGAAAATTGGCGCCTACCTCCGCCGCGATAAGCTAGACGAGGATATCCGCTGGGTCTATGACCTGTTTCCCCGTCTGGAGGAGCGTTCATGGCAGGCGGCGGGCACTCTCTCCGGCGGTGAGCAGCAGATGCTGGCCGTCGGTCGGGCGCTCATGAGCCGTCCCAAGCTCATGATGATGGATGAACCCTCTCTGGGTCTTGCACCCCTGGTGGTCAAGGGCATCTTTGATATCATCAAGGAGGTCAATAAGCAGGGCGTGACGATTCTGCTCATCGAGCAGAACGCGAACATGGCGCTCCACACAGCCGATGTGGGCTATGTGCTGGAAACCGGAAGAATCACCCTCTCCGGCCCGGGCAAGGAGCTCCTCAAGAATGAGGACGTGAAGAAGGCCTATCTCGGGAAATAGCCTCAATTGCAAGAACAGGGCGTACCCGAAACGGGGTGCGCCCTTTGCCTTTCAGGCCTGGACGCCTTGCGCATCGGCGGGAATCACAAATATACAAGGAGCAAGAAATGAACGATAAAGAATATGCGGAAATGATATTTGACAAGGACGTGTACGCCACAGAGACCACCGGAGCGAAAATCGATGTGGTGAAACCGGGCTATGTAAAATGCAGCCTTCAGGTGGAGCGGAAGCACGAAAATATCAGGGGTAACGTGATGGGCGGCGCTATCTTCACATTGGCGGACTTTGCCTTTGGCGTTGCGGCAAACAGGGAAGGCATGGGCAGTGTGACCCTGTCCTGTACCATCAACTATTTAAGACCTGCCACAGGCCCCATTCTGTATGCCGAGGCCAGGAGCATTAAAAATGGCAAAACCATCAATTTCTATGAGGTAACCATCACCGACGGCGAAGACAGGCTTATCGCCACCATGATGGCAACTGGCTTTAATGTAAAGCCTGTGCCGTTGGGCTAAGAATATGGGAAAGCGCTATAACGAAAAGGGGGCCGTTGCATAACAACCTCATCAAAAAATAGTGAAAAAAACCACGTCTTGATTCGGCTCTTAAAGCCGCTTCAAGACGTGGTTTTTTTCGTTTCAGGCTATTGATTTATGCAATTTGCAATAGCAAATTTGCTTTCAGGACCGCCCTTTTTTTATCGTAGAGGACGCAACCCCTCTCGTTCAATTTTAGATTTTTGCGGCAAGGGCGGCGGCGGTCTTGGTGGCGGCTAAAATATTACCAACCGTGTCCGAGTCGCCGATGTTATAAACCTCCTTGCAGACCGGGGAGAGTGCCCGAAATAGGGCGGCGTTGGGGACGGAGCCTGTGCCGATGACAATAGTGTCACAAGGGATTGAAAGAGACAGAACCTGCTCCGGCTCACGGATGCCGGTTTCCCGCTCTCTGGCCTTCTGCTCCCGGGATTTCTGCTGGACATATGTAAGCTCCACGCTATCATCCGTCATGTTCAGAATTTTGGCGAAGGGGTACTGCTGTACGCCAAAGCGGTTTAGCTCCTTCATCAGAGGCCAGGCCGTACCCGGCTCAAAGCCCGTGCCGATTTTTGCCATGTCCACAATGGAAATATTGCGGCGGGTCTTGTTGGCCAACTCCAAAACTTTCTCCGGAGGCTCAGAGCCTTGGGTGAGCATGAAATAAATCTCCTCGGGGGAGCGAGCGGCGCCATAGGCCAGGAAGTCTGCACACTCACAGCCGACAGCACCGCCGCCGACAATGACGACATTGCGTCCTGCAATGGCCTTGCCCTCGAAGATATCGTGGGCGGAATAGACGGGAATCGTGTCTTTGCCGGGCAGCTCCAAAATAGAGGGGCTATTGCCCGTTGCGGTGACAACAGCGTCAAAGCCCGCTGCCTGGACCGCCTCGGCACTTGCGCACTTGTTCAGAACAAGGGTGACGCACAGCTTCTGAAGCATGTTCTCATGGTAGGTGACATAGGCCAAAAACTCACGCTTTGCGTGGGGCGCTGCCGCCCAAAGCACCTGTCCACCGATACGGCTTCCCTTTTCCCAGATGGTGACCCGATGTCCGCGCTGGGCGGCGACAATGGCAAACTCACAGCCCGCGGGGCCTGCGCCGACCACCAGGATGCTCTTGGGCGCCTCGGCAGGGAAGTGCTGCACTGCCTCAAACTCCAGACCTGCCCTCGCGTTAACAAGGCACTCCACCGGTTGAGCAAAGAAGGTCTTTGCCAGGCAGCCCTGATTGCAGGAGACGCAGCGGCGAATCAGCCTTTCCTCACCGCCCTGGGCCTTTTTCGGCCAGTCCGGGTCGGCAATCAGGGGTCTTCCGATGCTGACGAGGTCAGCCTCGCCAAGGGTGAGGATTTTTTCGGCCAGGTCGGGGTCGTTGATGCGGTTACTGGCGGCAACGGGAGTTTTCACAGCGTCCCGGACGGCGGCAGCGAGATAGGTAAAGCCGCCTCGGGGCAGGTCGCCCGTGAGTTGGGGAATTATGGATTCATGCCAGCCGCCGGTGACATTAATGAGATCCACGCCTGCGGCTTCCAAAAGCCTTGCGAAGGCGACGGCGTCCTCATTGGTGTTGGAGCCGGGAACTAGGTCGCTTCCGGCAATACGAAAGCAGATGGGGAAGTCCGCGCCGACTGCCTTTCGGACAGCCGCCACAACCTCCAAGGGGAAGCGGGTACGGTTTTCCCAAGAGCCGCCGTATTCGTCGGTTCGGAGGTTTGTTTTGGGGGAGAGAAACTGGGAAATCAGATAGCCCGCCGAAGCGGAAATTTCAACCAGGTCAAAGCCCGCTTCCTTGGCGCGGACGGCGGCGGCCGCCCACTTTTCAATCACGGTTTTCATCTCATCCTTGGTGATTTCTCGGGGCATTTCTTTGGTGAATTTGCTGAACACAGCGGAGGGTGCCAGGGCTTCTCGCCCGTCGTTTGCGATGGAGTGGGCGTAGGCTCCGGCGTGATAAAGCTGTACGCCGACCTTCGCTCCGCGGGCGTGCATGCCCTCTGTGAAGTCTTGATAGCCGGGGATGAAGCTGTCGTCCTGCAGGCTCATCATACCGGGAGAACCGCCATACTCATCGAAGCGGCAGCCGCCAACTACGATGAGTGCCGCACCACCCTGGGCGCGATGCCAGTAAAACTCATTGAAGCGCTCATTTGCATAGCCGTCCATATTGTACATCAGGTGTATGGCAGGCATGAGAATCCGGTTTTTTAGCTCAAGCTTTCCGATTTTTAGCGGAGAAAACAGTCGGTTATACGTCATTTTCTACTCCCTATGCGTTCCAGGCGCGAACCTTTGACGCCAGCCAATCTGCCCAGGAAGAAACGCCCTCACCGGTCATTGCGGAAATTTCAAAAACTTCGATGTCTGGATTTAGCTTCTTCACGCGCTCCATGACGGCCTCGGTGTTGAAGTTGAAATATGGCTTCACATCTATCTTGTTGATGAGCAGGGCGTCCACCTGGGAGAACATGAGGGGATACTTCAGAGGCTTGTCGTCTCCCTCGGGAACGCTGAGAATCATGACGTTTATGGCAGCGCCCGTGTCGAACTCGGCGGGGCAGACCAGGTTGCCCACGTTTTCCAAAATGACGAGATCCAAGTCCTCGGTGCCAAACTCGTTGAGGCCGCTCTCCGTCATGCCAGCGTCCAGATGGCACATGCCGCCGGTGTGGAGCTGAATTGCCTTGGTGCCGGCAGCGGCAATGGTCTCCGCGTCAACGGCGGAGTCAATGTCCGCTTCCATCACGCCGATTTTAAAGTTGTCTCTCAGGGCTTCAATGGTGCGCAGCAGGGTGGTGGTTTTTCCTGAACCGGGGGAGGACATCAGGTTCATCAGGCAAGTCTTTTCCCTTTTCAGCCGCTCTCGCAGCTTGTCTGCCGCCAGGTCATTATTCTCATAAACGCTCTTTTTGATTTCAAAAATTCTTACCTTGTCCATATGATGATTTCCTTTCATGTATCAGCCAATTTTATCATTTTAATTTTAATGCCGATTTCAGTTCATACCGAATTCTTGCATTCTTCGGTAAAAGGTGCTGCGGGAAAGACCCAGATGTTCCGCCGCCCGGGTTCGGTTGTTGCGGCATTTGCGGAGAGCCATTTCAAAGCGCTCCTTCTCGTCCATGCTGTAAATATCGAAGGAGGAGACAGCGGGAACGTGCTTTTCCTCCGGACGGGTTTCCAGAAAGTAGTCGCCCAGGTAGTTGTGAATCTCTTTCTCGCCAATCAGGGTTTCCTCATGGGTGCTGATGATGCCCTCCAGGAGGTTTTGTAGCTCACGAATATTCCCCGGCCAGGAATATCTGCCCAAAAAGTCTAGGGCGCTTTTTGAGAGTCGAATATCCGGCCGCCCCATTCTGGCGCAGATTTTTTTGATAAAGTATTCGGCAAAGAGATAGACGTCCGCCCCTCGGTTTTTTAGTGGGGGAATATTAATGCGGATAATGCTCAGGCGGTAGAACAAGTCTTCCCGGAAGAGCTTCTGCTCGATTAGCTCCTTGAGGTTTTTGTTAGAGGCGGCGATGATGCGCACATCCACCTCAATTAAATCGTTTCCGCCCACCTTGCGAAACTGTCTCTCCTCCAGAACACGCAGGAGAACGGACTGGACCTCCATGGGCATATCGCCGATTTCGTCCAGAAACAGG
>CAYXNK010000045.1:0-12970 GCA_964466395.1 uncultured Oscillospiraceae bacterium
GCTCACCCTTGTGGGGCTTGTAATACTGCCCCATCATCTGGTAGCCGCCGCAGATGCAGAGAAAGGTTTTTCCGTCCTCCACGGCTGCGCGAATCTCCGCGCTTTTTCCGCTGTGGAGGTCGGCGAGCAGCACCTCCTGCTCAAAGTCCTGACCCCCGCCGATAAAAAACAGGTCAAAGCGGGTAAAGTCCGCCTTCGCGCCGATGGGCAGGGCGGTGACGGCAGATTCGATGCCCCGCCAGGCCAAACGCTTTTGCAGACAGAGGATATTTCCCGTGTCTCCGTAAAGGTTGAGCACGTCGGGATACAGATGGCAAATTTGAAGCTTCATTAACTTATCCTCCCCTGCTCATTCCCAGAAATCCTTGCCGCCAAAGGCGGCGCTCATCTTTGCCCGCAAATCCATCATCGCCGTGTATGTGGGCATGATGACAACGGGCAGCCCGGCCTCCCGCATGGCCTGAATCAGGGCGTCGTAATCCGGGATAATACGGAGCTTTTCCTGCTCAACCCCGGCATATTTGAGCCGCAGCGCCATGTCCGCCGCGCGGATGCCGGAGACAAAAACTGCTGGAATGTGCTCGTTTAGAACTGCCAGCGTCTCAAAATTTGCGTCCCAAATCCAGGAGACATCCTTGCCGTCGCCGGAGTTATCGTTGAGCAGGCAGACAAAGAGGGTCGGCTCAGAGAGGCTGCTCAAGAAGTTAAGCACCTGGTTGCAGCCTGCCGGGTTCTTCACAAGAATCATCCGGGCGCTGTGCTCGCCCAGGTTAAATTCCTCCATGCGTCCAAAGCCGCCGGAAAAGCTTTTCAGCGCTGCCTGCGCTGTTTTCCGGTCAAAGCCCGCCGCCTCGGAGACAGCGAGCGCGCCCGCGGCGTTATAAATATTGTAGCCGCCGGGGAGGTTTATCACAAGTTCTGCCATTTCACCTTCCAGCTGTACCCTGACGGTTGAGGAACTGAGCCCCATGTCCAAAATCTCCGTAACTGAGACCTGGGGGGCGGGGCGGGCATAGCCGCAGTCCGGACAGTAAAAGCCGCCCAAGTGGCCAAAGGTTTGCCAGTGGTATTCATATTCATGCTTGCAGTGAATGCAGTAGGGCGCGTCGGAAACCTCCGTCACCGGAGACTTGTACAGAGGCAGGTCGATGCCGTAGAAAATGCAGGGATTCTGCACCTGCCCGGCAATGGAGGCCGTCAGGGAGCAGTCGGCGTTCAGGCAGAGGGTCGCGTTGGGCGCGTTTCTGACGCCGGTGAGGATGCTGTTTAAGGTGACGGAGACCTCGCCAAAGCGGTCTAGCTGGTCGCGGAACACGTTGGTCACAAGAATGATGGCGGGGTCAACCAGACGGCAGACCTCCTTGGAGGCGGCCTCGTCGCATTCGATAATCGAATGCTGCTTTTTTGGCCTGCCCAGCAGGGTGGCGTGCTCGGCAAAAATTGCCGTGATGCCGCCAATCAGGTTTGCACCCGAGCGGTTGGCCAGATAAGAAACCCCGCTTTTGGCATAGATTTCCTCCACCATGCGGGCGGAGGTGGTCTTGCCGTTGGTGCCTGTGATAATCACACAGCGCACGTCCTTTGCCAGGTGGCGCAGCAGCTCCGGACAGATTTTCATGGCAATTTTGCCGGGGATGGCGGTGCCGCCGCGCCCCAAAAGCCGCAGCAGCCAGACGGAGGATTTGCAGGCGAAAACCGCCAGGAAAATTCGTAATTTCATCATATTTTTATCTCTCACAACCGATACTGGCACGAAAACGCCTCAGTCGCCGTCCTTTATCATCTGTATGAATTCTTCTTCCGAATAAACGGGGACGCCAAGGCTCTCGGCCTTTGCCAGTTTTGAGCCTGCGCTTTCCCCGGCGACCACGAAGCTGGTCTTTTTTGAGACTGAGGAGGCCGCCTTGCCCCCATAGCTCTGGATGATTTCCTCCGCCTCGGTGCGGCTCAGGGTGGACAGAGAGCCTGTCAGCACAATGGTTTTGCCGCCGAAGCGGTTGTCCAACTGCTGCTCTTTGCTCTCAAGGTGCACCCCCGCGGCCCGCAGCAGCTCCAGCTGGTGCTTTGCGTGGGGATCAGTGAGCCACTGCACCAGATAGTTTGCAGTAATCGGGCCGATGTCGGGGATGATTTGCAACGCCTCCACCCCGGCCTCTGACAGCTCGTCCAGGCTTTTGTAGTGCAGGGCGAGCACCTTTGCCGCCTTTTGCCCCACCTGGCGGATGCCGAAGGCGGCGAGCAGGCGCGCCATGCCGTTTTCCTTGCTTTGTTCCAGGGCGTCTATGAGGTTTTTGGCGGAATTCTTTCCCATGCCCGGCAGCGCCGCAACCTTTTCCTCATCCAGATAATACAGCTCGGCGGGCGATGAAATCAGGCCGTTTGCAATCAGGGCCTCCGTCACGGCAAGCCCCAAGCCCTTAATGTCCATCGCCCCGCGGGAGGCAAAATGGGCGATATTGCGCAGGAGCTGGGCGGGGCATTCGCTGTTGATACACCGGATTGCGGCGCCGTCGTCGTCCCGGACGGCCTTTGCGCCGCAGTCCGGACAGGTTTCGGGAAAGACATAGGGGATTGCGTCCGGCGGACGTTTTTCCTTCACCACTTCCAAAATCTCGGGGATAATCTCCCCCGCCTTTTGAATCAGCACGGTGTCCCCGATGTGGATGTCCAGCTTTTCAATGTTGTCCACATTGTGCAGGCTGGCATTTGTCACCGTCGTTCCCGCAAGGCGGACGGGGCGCACAACGGCCTTGGGGGTCAAGACCCCTGTGCGTCCCACTTGAACGGTGATGTCCTCCACCACCGTCTCCTTCTTCTCAGGAGGATATTTATAGGCTGCTGCCCAGCGTGGGGCCTTGGCGGTGCTGCCCAGGAGCACCCGGTCGGACAGTCGGTTCACCTTAATCACCGCCCCGTCAATCTCATAGGGCAGGGCGTCCCGATTCTCACCCAGGCGGGTAATTTCCTCTTGGCAGGCCTCGGAATCCGCGCAGCGCTTCCGGGGAACCGTCGGAAAGCCCAGTGCTTGCAGGGCTTCCAGTGTCTCCGTGTGGGTGGAAAAGTCCCGCCCCTCGGTAAGCTGGATATTAAAGAAAATAATATCCAGGCTGCGCTCTGCCGTAATCCTGCTCTCCAGCTGACGCAGGGAGCCTGCCGCCGCGTTTCGGGGATTGGCAAAGAGCTTTTCCCCGGTTATTTCCCGCGCGGCATTCAAGCGGATGAAGGTCTCCCGGGACATATAGGCCTCGCCCCGAACAATCAGCCGCGCGGGTGCGTTCTCCAAGGCCTTGGGCAGGCCGGCAATCGTGAGCAAATTCTCCGTCACATCCTCACCGGTTACGCCGTCCCCCCTGGTTGCGCCCCGGACGAGCTTTCCGTCCAGATATTCCACCGCAACGGAAAGCCCGTCTATCTTCGGCTCCACAACAAAGTCCGCCTCCCCGGCTAACGCCTCCCGTGTGCGAGTCACAAAGCCCGCAAGCTCCTCAAAGGAAAACAGGTCGTTTAAGCTCTCCAGAGGCACCGGGTGCCGGACGGGGGAAAACTTCATAGAGGTCGCCCCCCCCACCCGCTGGCTTGGAGAATCAGGGGAGTAAAACTCTGGGTGTGCCTGTTCCAACTCCTCCAGCTTTCGCAACAGGGCGTCGTATTCAAAGTCTGAAATTTCCGGCGCGTCCTGCTCGTAATAAGCCTTGGCATGGAGGGATAGCTCCGCGCGCAGCTGTTCGATTTCCGTTTTGATATCCATTGTAAGCTCCTATTCATCAGGGGTTGCCAAAGTTCAAATAAGCATCGGGCACCTTGCCCACTAAAACGGTTTCCGCAATCAGAACCTCACTGAGGACTTCGGTTGACATAACATCCCAGGGCAGAAGCACGTCAATCTCCACCCGCACCTCCAGAATAATCTGGTGCTTAATCTGGTTGATTCCCGCAGCCGAAAGGTCGTTGCGAAAATCGGCAAACGAGCTTGTAAGCATCAAGATTCTGACCGGAACCTTTGGCCCCCTGCCCAGCATGAGATTGGTGCCCATAAGGTTTCCTAAGGGAATGTTCAAATCCAGCATCCCGCTGTTAGTGGCGGCAATGACCTCCTGCAAAATTTCCGAAGAAAGGGTGTTGATGCGGGACATATTGGCCGAAATCGCCGTAATATTGCCCTCATTGTCCTTTTGCAGGGTCACAAAGTAATCGTAATCGTACTGGCTCTCACTCATTCTTTTGTTAATCTCGCTGTTAATCGTGGCTGTCACAAGGTCAATGGCGTCGGAGAGCGCCATCTGTCCCGCCACCTCCTTTAGAAACCGAGAGGCCAGGCCCGCCAAGGCCCCGATGGTAAAAAACATCAGCAAAAAAATCAACAGAACCCTTTTTTTTGAGGCCCGGGCAGATAACCCGCCCTTGAAGGTGGGTCTGCGCCGCATGGGTGCGCGTTTTTTTATAAATGGCATAAGGATCCCCCCTATGCCATTTATATGCATGACTGTCTCCGTTCAGACTATAATTGGTTTACATAAAACTTGTCCCCTGTAAAAAGGACAGCCTGTTTCCTCCCGCGCCGCAGCATTTTTCAAGAGAAGAGCACGGTTGGCAGGCTATTTCTTCGTCAGCTCGGCGGCAGCCAGAAGGATGCCGAGCTTTCCGGATTCATAGGTAATGCCGCCCTGCATGTAGCCCAAATAGGGCTCACGCATGGGACCGTCGCAGGACAGCTCGATGGAAGCGCCCTGGATAAAGGCGCCGGCCGCCATGACAACCTCGTCCTCATAGCCCGGCATAGTCCAGGGCAGGGGCGTCACATAGGAGTCCACCGGGGAGCCGGATTGGATGCCCTTGCAGAAGGCAAGAAGCCCTTCCGACTTGCCAAATTGAATCATCTGGATGATATCACTGCGCAGAGAAGTGGAGGCGGGAGAGGTTCCATAGCCGAGCCGCTCCATTATTCCCGCACAGAAGGCCGCGGTTTTGAGCGCCTGTGCCGTCACGTGGGGCGCAATGAAAAAGCCCTGGAACAGGGGCCTGTTTTGCCCCATGGTGCTGCCGCACTCCCCACCGATGCCGGGGGTCGTCATGCGGGCAGCCGCCCGCTCCACCAAATCCTGCCGTCCGGCAATGTAGCCGCCGGTGGGTGCTATGCCGCCGCCGGGGTTTTTGATCAGAGAGCCTGCAACAAGGTCTGCTCCCACTGCCGTCGGTTCCCGGGTCTCTGTAAATTCACCGTAGCAGTTATCCACCACCACAGCAGCCTGGGGATTGACCTCCCGCACGACGCTTATAATCTTCTCGATATCCGCAATAAACAGGCTGCGGCGCAGGGAATAGCCTCGGGAGCGCTGGATGGCAACCGCCTTCACCCTGGGGTCTTGCGCTGCTACGCGAATTCCCTCGTAGTCCGGCTCCCCGTCCGGTAACAGGTCAACCTGGGAATAGTCCACACCGTAATACTTCAGGGAGCCATAGCTATCCCCGGTCAGGCCGATAACGGTCTGCAGCGTGTCATAGGGCGCGCCGGTCACGGACAGCAGGGTGCTGCCCGGCTCACAGGCGGCAAAAAGCGCCGTGGAGATGGCGTGGGTTCCGTTGACGAAATTCAGACGTACAAGGGCGCTTTCGGCCTCGAACACACTGGCATAGATGTTCTCCAAAACCTGCCTGCCCAGGTCGTCATAGCCATAGCCTGTTGTACCCGCAAAGCAGGCCTCTGAAACACGGAAATCCTGGAAGGCGGCCATGACCTTTTCGGTGCAGGCCTCTGAAACACGGTCGAAATGAGAAAAAATCGGAGCAAGCTCTGTCTCTATCTGGGCTGCCATCTGCCTTAATTCAGGAGTAATGCTTGAAAAGCTCATATCCTCACCCTTCTATCTATTCTTCGGTCAAGGCTCTCAGCAAAAGGTCGGTAAGCTGCGGCATGACGGCAAAATCAGAAATCTTTGCAATATTTGCGGGAGAATGAATGTTGCGGATGGGCGCTGAGATTGCAATCGTCTCAACTCCCACGCCGCTGCGCTGGATTGCCTGTGCGTCTGTTCCGCCGGCAATCATGGTCTTTGTCTGCCATTTGATTTCATGCTGGTCGGCAAGCTCTGTGAGAAGCTTGTACAGCCGGCGGCTGTAGATTGCGCCCCTGTCCATAAATGGAATCACGATGCCCTCACCCAAGCGGCAGATGCGTTTGCCCTCCGGCACCTCGGGCAGATCGGCGGCCGTTGTACCCTCCAAAACGATGCAGACCCCGGGCTGCACACGGTTGGCGATGATTTTCGCCCCCCGGGCGCCCACCTCCTCCTGAACGGTGAAGGCAAAGATGCAGTCACAGGGCAGATCGCTTTCAATCAGCTTAATCATGGCGGCACAGCCGACTCTGTCGTCTATGGCCTTGGCCTTGAGATAGCCCTCGCCAAACTCCAGAACGCTGTCGTCAAACACGCCCGTGTCGCCGAGGGTCACCAAGGCTTCGGCCTCCTCACGGTTTTTTACGCCAATGTCAATATACATATCCTCGCGCTCGGGAATCTTTTTTTCCTCTTCCTTGTCAACAAGGTGGTAGGGCTTGATGCCGATAATACCGGCCACGCCATCCTTGCCGATGAAGATTGGCTTGCCGATTAGGACTCTGCGGTCAATGCCGCCCAGGTAGTCGAAGCGGAGATAGCCCTCGTCCTCAATGCCTGTGATAATCAGGCCGACCTCGTCCATATGGGCGCAAATCAGAATCTTTGTTCCGCCGCTTTTTCTGCCTTTTTTCTCGACAATCAAATTGCCCATGCTGTCTGTTGTCACGCCGCCCACATGGGGCAAAACCCGCTCTAAGATATAATCCCGAACCTCGTCCTCATTTCCCGCGGCACCGCTGAGATAGCAGAGTGTTTTTAATGTGTCCAGCATTTATTTCGCCTCCTGCGCAAAAAGCTGCGCTTTCTCATTTTTAATAAGAGCCGTTTTCCCCGAGTCTGGCTGCAAATTCCGCAATCAGCTTCACGGTTGCCTCGGCGTCACCCAAATCCAAAAGCTCCACCGGGGAGTGCATATAGCGGATGGGCAGCGATACAAGGGCAGTTGCCACCCCTTCGCGGCTGACCTCAATCACCCAGCCGTTTGTGCCGGTGTCGCCGCCCAAGACCTCCCGCTGGAAGGGGATTTCCTTTTCCTCGGTCAGACTTCGATTCAGGCTGGGGCCAACGCCGATGGCGGGGCCCTTTCGCAGCTCTAGGGCTTCGAACTTCTTGGTGTCGGGGGTGGAGGCAAAGGTCACGTCCACAGCCAGGGCATAGTCGGGATTGATTGCGTAAGTCCCTGTAATCGCGCCGCGACGGCCGATTTCCTCCTGGGTGCTGAACAGGCAGTAAACATCTAGGTTCAGCTCCTTCTGCGCCAGCCGCTCCATCACCTTAATCAGGACGGCCACGCAGGAGCGGTCGTCCAGAGACTTGCCGCAGATGGTGTTCTCGTTTAACTCACGAACCCCACCCGCAAAGACGGCGGGAGTGCCCAGGGGGACGGCGCTTTTGGCCGCTTCCTCACTAAGACCCACGTCGATGAAGAGCTTCTTGGGGTCTATGGCCTTGTCCATGTCGCTGTCCGTCAGTGCGTGGGGGGGCAGGGTGTCAATCACGCCGAAGATGGGCGGCTCTGTAAGCACCTTAATCTCCCGTGCGGGGAGCATTCTGGGATCCACCCCGCCGATGGAGGAAAAGCGCAGGAAGCCGCCCTTCTCAATACCTGTGACAATCAGGCCAATCTCGTCCATGTGGGCATCAAGAAGGAGCTTTTTTGCCCCTGGCCTTCCGCATTTTTTGACGGCGATGAGGTTTCCCATCACGTCCGTTTGAATCTCATCGACATAGGGGGAAAGCAGCTCTGAGGCCCGCGCAAAGGCGCGCTCCTCAAAGCCAGAGGGGGCGGAGAGCCCGCAAAGGTCGATGATGGTATCTTTTAGAAGCATAAGTGTTACTCCAATCCCAAAATGATGCCGCGGAAGGTGTTTCCGCGCTCGGCAAAGTTCTTGAATTTATCAAAGGATGAGCAGGCCGGGGATAAGATCACCACGTCCCCCTTCCCTGCCGCCTCTGAGGCGGACAAAACAGCGTCCTTAAAGTCGTCAATCACGTGAATCGGCAGGGTCAGGCGGTTGTATCCCGGGGTGTTTCGGACGGCCTCCCGAATCCGCTCCGCTGTCTCGCCGGTCAGATACAGGGCCTTGACACGCTGGACAATCTCGGTGCCCAGGTCGTCAAAGGGGATGTTTTTGTCGTGACCGCCGGCGATGAGGATGGGCTTCACCTTGGTGAAGCAGCGCAATCCCGCAATCGTGCGGGTGGGGCTGGAGGCGATGGAGTCATTGTAATATTTTACGCCGTTTAGCTCCCTGACGAACTCAATCCGGTGGGCAACGCCGGGAAAGCTGCGGGCAACCTGGCGGAAGGCGCTGTCCGTGACGTAACCATCTGTTGCGGCAAAGGCAGCCATGTAATTGTCCACATTGTGCCGTCCGGGAATCAGAATTCCCGCCTCGGGCATCAGCTCCCGCACCTCGTAGCTCTTGGCGCAGTATATCAGCTCGTCTGTTGCAAAGCAGCCGCTGGCAACGGAGTGGTTCAAGGAAAAATAACGCAACTCCGCCTTGGTCTCCGCCGCAAACTCCGGAGTGAAGGGGTCGTTTGCGTTGAGCACGAGCCGATCGGTTTCATCTTGGTCTAAGAAAATGTTTTTCTTTGCGCCCACATAGTCGCCCAAGTCCGGATGGACGTCCAGGTGGTTGGGTGAGATGTTTGTAATCACTGCCACATTGGGCTTGCAGCGCATGCTGTGCAGCTGGAAGGAGCTGAGCTCCAGAACCGCAAAGTCCTCGGGCTTCATCTCCGGCACACGGCTGAGCAGGGGCGTGCCAATGTTGCCGCCGAGAAAAACGGTGTGCCCGGACTCCCGGAGCAAAAGGGCAATCAGCGTGGAGGTGGTTGTTTTTCCGTCGCTGCCCGTCACGGCGATGGTGCGGCAGGGGCAGACGGCAAAAAAGGCCTCCATCTCCGAGGTGAGAACGCTGCCGTTTTTGACAGCCGCCTGCAGCTGGGGGGTAAAGGGATGCAGGCCGGGGGTACGGAAAATCACATCCTCACAGAGGTTTTCCAGGTAGTCCTCCCCGAGCCGGAGCCTTGCACCCTTTTCCCGGAGGGTCTCGGCGGCCTCAAACTGCGCCTCGCTGCGCTTGTCACAGACGGTCACCTGAAGTCCCCGGGACAAAAGCAACTCCGTCAACGGAGCGTTGCTGATGCCGTAACCCAAAACGGCGATACTCTTTCCTGCAAAGCTGTCAAGGTATTGGTCTAAAGTCATCGTGTTGCGCCACCTTTCTAAATAGATGGGTAAAATGAAATTGCCCCAGCGGAAAAGCCCTTGCCCACCGCTGTTTATATCATCCTATTCGGCAAAAGCCAATGGTGAGAGAAAACAATTCAGGTTCCGAAAGTATGAATGTTGTTAATATCCGTACAGCGGATTACAACGGGTATTATACCAAAAAAATGATGACATTACAACATTTTTCATGACGAAAAAGGGGTGGAGAAGTCCGTCTCTTGTGCACAGGCTGCGCGTTCTCTCTTGCATGGGCTTGTCCATTGGAGTATAATAGCAATATACCTTGCCGCTTTATGCGGTGCGCGGCCTCTGCTCAGCCGGTCCACCGGGGACGACGGACAGCGACTGCCCGCCGCCCCCGTATATGAAAGCCGAACCCCGCGGGGACCGACTATCAAATCTTATGCCGCACCACCCGCTTCTGTTACCCGGGCCCGGCATTGTGGAGGAATCGTAATATGATAAAAATCTCCCCTTCTATCCTTTCTGCGAACTTTGCAAATTTGATTTCCGATATAAACGAGATAAAAGCCGCCGGCGCGGATTATCTTCACGTTGACGTGATGGACGGAAATTTTGTTTCAAACATCACGGTTGGCATGCCCGTTGTGAAGTCCCTGCGAAAGGCTACCGATATGATTCTTGACGTGCACCTGATGGTGGACAAGCCCGGTCGCTATGTCATTCCCTTTTGCGACGCGGGCGCAGACATTGTAACCGTGCACCTGGAGGCGGCGCAGCCCCAGGATATTTTGGAGGCGCTAGCCATCATTCGGCTCTGCGGGAAAAAGCCCGGAATTGCCCTGCGCCCCAAATCTCCCGCTGTGACCCTCCTGCCCTATATTACCATGGTAGACCTGGTGCTTGTCATGACCGTGGAGCCGGGCCTGGGCGGACAGAGCTTTATGAACGACCAGCTTTCCAAGATTGCCGCCGTGCGCCAGATGATTAACGGCGTAAACCCCGGCTGTGAGCTGGAGGTGGATGGGGGCATTAACCCCGAAACGGCAAGGCTCGTAAAGGAAGCGGGCGCTGATGTTCTCGTGGCCGGCAACGCAATTTTTGGCGTGCTCGACAGGGGCGCCGCCATCGAGGCCATCCGAAACGCATAGTCCGCACCCCTTTATTTATTGATTGAACAAGGAGATTCTGCAAATGCCTTTTTTTCCCCCCTCCCTTGAAACGCTTGTTGATAAATTTGCCTCTTTGCCCGGCATCGGAAAAAAGAGCGCCCAGCGCCTTGCCTTCCACGTTCTCGCCCTGCCCGAGGGTGAGGCAGAGAGCTTTGCCCAGGCGATTTTAGACGCCAAATCCAGCGTGCACTGCTGCCCGGTCTGTCAAAACCTGACGGACGGCGACCTCTGCCCGATCTGTTCCGACGGCAGGCGAGACAAGGGTCTCATCTGCGTTGTGGCAGAGCCCAGGGACACGGTCTCCTTTGAGCGCAGCCGGGAATACCAGGGGGTTTACCATGTGCTCCACGGGGTCATGTCCCCTATGAACCACATCGGCCCTGACGACTTGAAAATTTCAGAGCTTGTCGCCCGCCTCTCCCAGGATGAGGTGCGCGAGGTCATCATGGCCACAAACCCCGACACCGAGGGCGACACAACAGCCATGTACATTTCCCGCCTGATTAAGCCCTTTGGCGTCAAGGTCAGCCGCTTGGCCTACGGTATCCCCGTGGGCTCCAATCTGGAATACGCCGACGACGCCACCCTGAGCCGTGCTTTAGAGGGCAGAAGGGAAATGTAGCTAAGGCAACACCGCACAAAGGGCATTGCGGAATTGCCCTAAATATTTTCTTGCATATTCTACAAAACAGTAGTATTATAATTATATAAAATGATTTAAATACATTTGTTGCAACAGGGCTTTTCCCTGTTGCCTACGCTTGTGCTCCTTTGTGAGCCATTTTTTGGATATTGGATATTGGTACGCAAGTACTTTTATATAGGGCGAAACGTTTATTTTGCATAAATCGGGGCAAGGTTGATTATATCCGCGGTGCAGGGCGGTTATAATCAGCCATGAGGCTTTGCTTATTTTTTATGCCCAAAATGATCAAGCCGCCGACTACATAGTAATAGGCGCAAAGCGCTTATTATGCTTGACTACAAATTAATATCCCGTGGCGGCATACTGCCCCACGGCATACAATCAGAAGGAGATTTCTTTTTTTATGGCACCAAAACTAAAAATTATTCCCCTCGGCGGTCTAAACGAGATCGGCAAAAACCTGACTGTTTACGAATACGGTGAGGACATTATCATTGTTGACTGCGGTCTCGGCTTTCCGGATGAGGAGATGTACGGCGTTGACATCGTCATTCCCGACTTCACCTACCTTGTGCAGAACAAGGACAGAATTCGCGCCGTTGTCCTGACCCACGGGCACGAGGATCACATCGGCGGCCTGCCCTATCTCATGCGCGAAATCAAGGCGCCCCTGTACGCAACCCGGCTCACAGCCGGGCTTATCGATCTGAAGCTGGAGGAGCACGGTCTTAAGAGCAAGACGGAAATGATCACCATGGAGGCCGGCCAGCGCTTCAAGGCGGGCTGCTTCGGCATTGAGCTGATTCACGTGAACCACAGCATCGCAGACGCCGTCTCCCTGGCGATTAAAACGCCTCTCGGCGTTGTTATTCACACCGGCGACTTCAAGATTGACCTCACCCCCATCGAGGGCGGCGTCATTGACCTGGCTCGCTTCGGCGAATTGGGTAAGCAGGGAGTTTTAATGCTCCTGCCCGACTCCACAAACGTGGAGCGTCCCGGCTATACCGAGTCCGAGAGCACGGTTGGCACAAGGTTTGACGCAATCTTCAAGGATTGCAACAAGCGCATCATCGTCACCACCTTCGCCTCCAATGTCCACAGGCTCCAACAGATCATCAACAGCGCCGCAAAAAACAAGCGCAAGGTCGCAATCACCGGCAGGAGCATGGAAAATGTTCTGCGGGTGGCTATGGATTTGGGCTATATGGAGGTTCCCAAGGACACCTTGGTTGACATCAACACCATCGGTAGTCTGCCGAAAAACAAGGTTGTCGTGATTACAACAGGCAGCCAGGGCGAGAGCATGTCCGCCCTCTACCGCATGGCCTTTTCCGGCCACCGTCACGTGGAGATTGACGCGGGCGACCTGGTGATTATCTCCGCCTCTCCGATTCCCGGCAACGAGGCCACCATCGGCCGCGTGATTAACGAATTATTCCTCAAGGGCGCACAGGTCATCTATGACCGGTTGGAGGAGCTTCACGTCTCCGGTCACGCCTGCCGCGAGGAGCTTAAGATGATGCTTGCGCTGACAAAGCCCAAATTCTTCATGCCGCTCCACGGTGAGCAGCGCCATCTGCGCACCCATGCGGAGCTGGCAAAGGCCATGGGCATCCCGCCGAGAAACATTGTCGTGAGCGACATTGGCCGCATTGTGGAGGTCACAAAGAAGGACATTAAGCTGGGCGGCTCTGTGTCTGCCGGTAAGGTTCTCGTAGACGGCACCGGCGTGGGCGACGTGGGCAGCGTGGTGCTGAGGGACCGGCGTCACCTGGCGCAGGACGGCATGGTCGTTGTGGTCATGACCCTCTCGGCAGAGGATGCAAGCCTG
>CAYXNK010000045.1:12980-13380 GCA_964466395.1 uncultured Oscillospiraceae bacterium
TTCTGGCCCCGATATTGTCACCCGCGGCTTCGTCTATGTCAAGGAATCCGATAAGCTCATGGAGGAATTAAAGCGCGTCGTTCTGGAAACCATCGACTCCTGTAGGAGCCAGCGGATTACAGACTGGGCGACCATCAAAACACGGGTCAAGGCCAACCTTTCGGGCTTCCTGTATAAGGCCACCAAGCGCAGCCCGATGATTCTGCCCGTCATCATGGAGCTCTAAGCTCTCCTCTATTGCGGAGCAAGCTTTGTGTTAAAGTAACTAAAAATATTACAGCAGGGGCTGTTGCCATGCCATCGGAAGAGGCTTGTGCAACAGCTCTTTTTTGTGATGAGATTTCATGCTTGTTATCTCTTCTAATTAAGTGCAAGCAGACTTGCGGGCCTTCCATCCCAT
>CAYXNK010000046.1:0-13284 GCA_964466395.1 uncultured Oscillospiraceae bacterium
AAACCTTGGAGGATGCTGCTTTCCACGATGTATAAAAAAAGCTTTAGACGAGTTTGATAGTAATCAAACTCGTCTAAAGCTTTAGCTCTTGGCGGGGACAATTTCCAGCCAGTAGCCGTCGGGGTCATTGATGAAATAAATGCCCATTTGGGGGTTTTCATAGCAGATACAGCCCATTTCCTGATGTTTTTCATGGGCAGCCTTAAAGTCTGTGGCCTCAAAGGCCAGGTGGAACTCGTTTTCACCCAGGCCATAGGGCTCCTTGCGGTCGCGCAGCCAGGTCAGCTCCAGTTCAAAATTGTTTTTTCCGCCGCCCAGATAGACGAGGATGAAGCTGCCGTCTGCTGCTGTTTTGCGGCGTACCTCTTGGAGACCCAAGGCCTCCTGGTAAAAGGCCAGGGACTTGTCCAAATCAAGCACGTTGAAATTTTCGTGAATCATGGTAAATTGCATTGTCATACCTCCTTGGCAGAACGCCGGTTACAGGGTTTTTGTCGGATCGGGTATTATTTTCTGAAGATAGGGGCGCAGTTGGGGGTCTTCAAGGTATTGGAGCATCTCCTTGCGCCGCTCGCCGTAATGCATGGGAAAGACGGCGGCGATGTCGCAGCGCGCCAAAAGCTCCTTTAAGCCCCATGGGGCGCTGCCCTCCAGCCGAGGGTCAAGGGGGACGAAGGCGCAGTCAATATGCCGTCCTTCCAGGCGGGTCAGCTCCTGCTTATAGGTGTGCTCCTGCCAGCGGTTAAAGTCCTCGGACTCGCCTTCCCAGTGCCACCAGTTGAGGTCGCCAGCGTGGTAGAGAAGCTTTCCCTCCGCCGTAATCAGAAAGGCACAGCCCTCGTCTGTGGAGAGGAGGGTTTCGATGCCCAGACCGTGGAAGCGATAGCTCCGGTGGAAGGAGACGGGCAGAATATTTTCGCCCTGCTGCTGGGGCACGTCCTCATACAGAATATAATAGACATCAGCCCGCCCCTGTGCCAAATTCCAGATGGCGGGATTATAGTGGTCGTGGTGCTTGTGGGAGACAAAAACAAAGAGCGGCTTGTCCGGCAGAGGCGGTATTTCGCCCCGGTAATAGTCGAACAGGAGCGCGCAGCCCTCCAGCTCCACAAGAAAGCTGCTGTTGAAGATGTAGTGTATGTGCAAAACAAACCCACCTTTCCTACAAAGTCCTATGCGGATATCACTGTGACGCTTTTCGGGTAACGCTTCCCTTTGTGCGGTGTTGCCCTAAAATAAACAGAAGCCTGGATTGCTCAAATCTTTGCGCAATCGGCAGGTGCGCCCTGAAGCATCGTAAGCCCGTGATCGAGGGAGGGAAGGACGGCCTCAAGGTTTTCCTTCGCCGCCTTTGGGGAGCCGGGGAGGTTTAATATGAGGGTGTTGCGGCGGATACCCGCCTCGGCACGGGAGAGCATGGCGCGTGGGGTGATTTTCATGGAGGCCGCACGCATGGCCTCGGGAATGCCGGGGGTCATGCGGGTGCAGACGGTGCGAGTCGCCTCCGGCGTCACGTCGCGGGGGGCAAAGCCCGTGCCGCCGGTTGTAACCAAAAGGTCTGCAAGGCCTTGGTCTGCAATTTCGCAGAGCACCTGTTCAATTTCTTCCTGCTCGTCGGGCAAGATGGCGGTGTGCACAAGCTCGTAGCCCGCCTTTTTTAACAGTGCCGCCACCAGTGGACCGCCCTCATCCGGGCGCTCCCCACGGGCGCAGCGGTCGCTGACTGTGATAACTGCCGCTCTGAACATCATTAAAAGACTCCTTCCATTTCCTTGAGTAAAAGGATATCCTCCGGTGCGATGGAGACATGGTGTACCGCCTCCGCTGAGCGAGACGCCCACAGCGCCTTATCCATCTCCAGCCGCAGCACCGGTGCGTTCGCTGACGCGCCCTCAGGCCGGAGAAGTATAATTGTCGAAAAGACATTGTCCATCACCCGAACGAGCCGACAGGGGAAGGCGTTTTTTTCCCCCGCTGCCGCAAAGCAAAAATGGTGCGCCCGCAGGCCGACGGCGACCGCTTCCAGCAAAACCGCGCGTCCGCAATGTAACGTAAGACCCCAGTCCGGCAGGAAAACACTGCTCTTGCAGGGCTCTGCCCGCAGAATGTTCTTACAGCCCGAGAGCTTGGCCGCCGCCACTGTTTGCGGGTCGCGGAACAGCGCCTCGGGTGTCACGGCGGGCTGGGACTTGCCGCCGTCAATCACACAGATTTGCGTGCAGCTGCGGAACACCTCGTCCCGGTCGTGGGAGACCCAGAGTACGTTCCCGCCGAAGCTCTCCAGCCTGTCACAAAGCTCTTGCTCCAGCTGGTATTTTAGAAAGCTGTCCAGAGCGGAAAAAGGCTCGTCCAGCAGCAGAAGCTCCGGCTCTGTTGCCAAAATCCGCGCTAAGGCCAGCCTTTGCTGCTGCCCGCCGGAGAGCTGTTCTGGTCTGCTTTGTGCCACATCCTCCAGTCGAAAGGCCTGTAAAAGGGCGGAAACCGTTCCCTCCCGCGCCCTCCTGTCCCGAATAGCGGCGCGAATGTTCTGTGCAACCGTCATGTTCGGAAACAGGGCGTACTGCTGGAATAGAAAGCCCACCCGCCGCTTCTGGGGTGGCAGGTCAATCTTCTTTTCGCTGTCGAAGAGCACACGGCCGTTAAGCTCGATGTACCCCTCGTCGGGTCTCATTACCCCGGCGATGCAGCGCAATGTGACGCTCTTTCCGCAGCCCGATGCGCCCAGCAGGGCGAGCCTCCCGAACTCGGTTGAGAAGTGCACATCCAGCAGGAAGCTTCCCAAGCGCTTGCGAATTTGCACATGCAAGGCCATTTATACTGCCCCCCTTCCGCTTTTTCCGCGTTCGAGGAGATTGATGGACAGCAGCACAACAGCGGAGATGGCGATGTTGACCAGCACCCATTTGAGTGCCTGCACATCGTCGCCTGTGCGCCAGAGCTGGTAGACGGTGGTGGAGATAGTCGCCGTCCTGCCGGGGGTGTAGCCCGCAATCATGGCCGTCGCCCCGTATTCACCCAGGGAACGGGCAAAGGCCAGAACCGCCCCGGCGAGGATGCCCTGTTTGCAGCAGGGCAGCTTTAGGCGCCAGAAAATGTAGCGGTTGGAGAGCCCCAGCGTCCGCCCCGCATCCGCCACGGTCTCATCAAAGCTCTCAAAAGCACCCCGCGCCGTGCGGTACATCAGCGGAAAGGCTACGACAACGGTGGCGAAGATTGCAGACCACCAGGTCATCACCAGCCGCAGGTCAAAGGTCTCCACAAACCAAAGCCCAATCAGGTGCTTGGGGCCGAACAGACGGAGCAGAAGATAGCCCACCACCGTCGGCGGCAGCACCAGCGGCAGGGTTAGCACCACGTCCAGAATACCCTTGACAAGACGCGGCGTTTTGGCGATGATATGTGCCGCGAAGATGCCCGCAAAGAAGATGATGACCGTGGAAATTGCCGCAATCCGCAGAGAGTTAAATAGAGGGTACCAGTCCATTTGGCGCTCCTTCCGGCTGTTATTGCGTCCCCGTGACGCGACTTAGGCGGCGGCATTGAAACCAACAGACTCAAAAACCGCCATCGCCTCGGCGCTCTTGAGGTAAGCGAGAAAGGCCTTGGCTGCCTCGGGATTCGTGCTCTGTCGGAGAACGGCAACGGGATAGGTGACCTGCTTGCACATATCCTTTGTTGCGGTGTCCACCACCGTCAGATCAGCGGAAAAAGCGTCCGTTTCATAGATGATGCCACAGTCCGCCATGCCCTCGGAGACTTGGATTGTGACCTCCTTCACGTTAGAGCCATAGGTCACCTTGCCGGCGCTCTCCAAGGCGGCGATATCCAGACCAAGATGGGCCAGAATTTCCAGAGAGTAGCTGCCCACAGGCACGTCGCTGTTGCCCAGGGAGATGAGCTCGGCCTTTGCAAGGGCTGCAAATCCTGTAATATTGGCGGGGTTGCCCTCGGGCACTACCAGGGTGACCTTGTTTTCCAGGAGGTTTGCCCGGGTGTCGGGGTCAATGTAATCCTGCCCATTGGGGTTTGTCTCTGCGTCGCGGCTCACGTCCAGGGCGTTCATCTGCTTCTGGGCGGCGGAGAGGAAAATGTCGCAGGCCGCGCCCTCCTCAATCTGCTTTTTCAGGGTGCCGGAGGAGTCATAGGTGGGAATGATGGTCACATGGGGGGCAACAGTTTTGTAAAGCTCGATGACTCTATCAAGAGTCTCCGTCATGGAGGCGGCAGCAAAAATGGCAAGCTCCACAGGCTCTGCCGCGGGCTCTTGGGAAACCTCAGCAGGGGAGGGGGCGGGTGATTCGGCCGGCGCACCGCAGGCGGTCAGAGAGAAGATGAGAAGCAATGCGAGAGAAAGTGAGAGATACTTCTTCATGATTTAGCCGCCTCCGTTTTGTCTTGTTCAACCGGCGGTAAGACTGTGAGAGTATCCCCTTCGGCGATCTCCCCACCGTGTAAAACCCGTGCAAACACGCCCTCCCGGGGCATGATACAGTCACCCATCAGCCTGTGAATTTCACAATGGCTATGACATTCCTTGCCGATTTGGGTCAGCTCCAGCAGCACCGTGTTGCAGGCAAAGCGCGTGCCGATGGGCAGGGTCTTAAAGTCGATGCCGGAGACCACAAGGTTTTCGCCGAAGGCCCCGTCAGATACTTCCGCACCCCTGGCCCGGAAGTCCTCAACCTTGTCGTGGGACAGCAGGGACACCTGCCGGTGCCATCTGCCCGCGTGGGCGTCGCCCTCGATGCCCCAGTCCTCGATAATTTTCGCCGAGCGGACATTCTGCTTCTGCGTCCCCTTGGCTGCGCTCACACAGACAGCAATGATAGTTCCCATTCCTAGCCTCCAATCTGGGACATGATGCGTCCCTCGAGCTGTGCTCCTGCGCCCCCTGTGAACAGATGGCGCTCGGGCTTTTGCCATATGGCTTCCTGCATGGCAGACAACAAATCCTCGTCGCCCCCGGTGAGCAGCGGCTTTAGCTCTACACCCTGATTAAACTGCAAACAGGTTTTGAGAAAGCCGCCTGAGGTGAGCCTGACGCGGTTGCAGCCGGCGCAGAAGCAGTCCGATACCGCGCTGATGAAGCCCAGCCTGCCGGGATATCCCTCCGTCCGGAAGTAGCGGCAGGGCCCCGCAAGGCTCTCATGGGGCGCCGGCGTCAATTTTCCGAAATGCTCTGTCAAAAGCACCTTTAACTCAGACTCCGGGATTCTTTCCATGTCCTTGCCCAGACCAATGGGCATCAGCTCGATAAAGCGCAGAGCCAGACGTTTGTCCTGCAAAAAGCGCTCCGCCATGGGAATGATTTGCGTTCGATTCAGCTCTGTGGGCACGCAGTTAAGCTTTACCGTCAGCTCTGGCCTTGCCAGTGCGTCATCGATGGCACGCAGCACCTGCTCAGCCCCGCTGCGCCGGGTGATTTTTTGGAAAACCTGCTCATCAATGGCGTCCAGGCTGATGTTCACCCCATCCAGCCCGGCGGAGACGAGACCGTCCAGCTGCTCGGACAGCAGCATGCCGTTTGTCGTGAGCACCACCCGCTCAATGCCCGGGACGCCCTTAATCTGCTCAATCATAGAGGAAAGCCCTTTTCGCACGAGAGGCTCTCCGCCGGTCAGCCGAACCTTTTTCACACCCAGCCCCGCCAGAAGCTTCACAATACGCAAAATCTCCTCATAGCGGAGCACAGCTCCGTGCTCAAACAGCTCCACACCCTCCTCGGGCATGCAGTACACACAGCGCAGGTCACAGCGGTCGGTCACCGAGATGCGGACGTAATCAATCGTCCGCCCCTGCCCGTCAAGCATCGCGGCGGCCTCCCTCCGCGAAGGAAATTACAAAATCTGTAATCGCCTCCAGGTCGTCGGGGTGGAACACGGGCTTATCCGTCGCAAAGTCCCCCCGGCAGACATAGGCCACGCAGCTTTTGGGGTCGCAAATCGGCGCTTCGTGAGAATTTAACGGAATCAGCTCAATCTTGGGATAGGCCGAGCGGCTCAGCCCCTCGCAGAGCACGAGATCCGCGTCGGGAAATTGTTCGGTAACCCAGTCGCGGGTCACCGGCACCCGGCGGGTCAGGGAATATTTCTCGCTGTCGAAAATCAGCGTCCCGCAGGCACCGGCGGCGAAGAAGCGAAAGCTGTCCGTCCCCGGTGTGTCCGGCGTGAAGCTGTGGGCGTCGTGCTTGACCACCGCAACCCGCAATCCGCGCTGGGACAGCCGGGGAATCAGCTTTTCAATCAGCGTAGTCTTGCCGGATTTTTTAATTCCGCTGATGGCCAGAACTGTCTGTTTAACTTCCATACTGAAACTCCCCCGACTTTCCGCCCTGCTTGGACATGAGATGTACATCATTGATGCACATGCCCTTGTCCATGGCCTTACACATATCATAAATCGTCAGCAGCGCTACGGATACGCCGGTCAGCGCCTCCATCTCCACGCCGGTCTTGCCGTCTGTCTTTACTGTGCAGAGGGCTGTGATGGTCTGTTTTTCCTTGTCAAGCTCAAAATCTACGCTGCATTTTGTCAGAAACAACGGATGGCACATGGGAATCAGCTCGGATGTGCGCTTTGCGGCCATGATGCCAGCCACCCGCGCAACGCCCAGCACGTCGCCCTTCTTCGCCGTACCGTTTCGGACGGCCTCCATGACCTCGGCGCTTACCCGGATACTGCCTGTGGCAACAGCTGTCCGCGCTGCAACATCCTTGTCGGAAACATCCACCATAACCGCGTTTCCCGATTCGTCAAAGTGATTAAATGCCATAAGCCCAGCCCTCCATCATCCAAATATCTACCCGGGCTCCGGCCTCAAAGGGCTCGGTTCCCGCTGAAAGCTGAACCAGACAGTTGCTGCCAATCATTGAACGCAGCTGCCCGTTGCCCTGCCCGCCGGGGATATGGACAAGGCCGTTTTCCACTGCCGCCCGCACGAAGCGCGGCACCTTACCGCGTTTGGAATACCCCTCCATCAGCGCTGCCTGCCGCAGCTCCGGCGCAAGCCCCCGGTCGGAGGCGAGGCGGGCCAGAACCGTCCTGCCAAGGGTTTCAAAGCTCACCGCGGCGGCAAAGGGATTGCCGGACAGAGCCAGAATCGGCCTGCCATTCAGAAGTGCAAGAGCTGCGGGCATCCCGGGTTTCATTTCCACCCCGTGGAAAATGACTTCTGCACCCAGACGCTCCAGCGCGGCAGGAACCAAGTCCTTCTCCCCCACAGAAACCCCGCCGGTGGTAATCACAAGCCCGGCTTGCTGTGCCGCCTTGGAGATTGCCTCCGCAATTTTCTCAAGCTCGTCGTCAACCTGTTGTAAGTCCAGAGCCGGAACACCCAGCTCCGCCAGCCGCGCGTATAAATAGGCGTTATTGGAATTAAAAATCTGCCCCTCCGCCAGAGGCCAGCCGGGAAGGACCAGCTCGTCTCCCGTGGAGAGCACCGCTGTAAGTGGCCTTGGGTACACCGAAAGCACCGTGCAGCCCGCGCTGGCGGCAACGGCGCAAACCGCCGCCGTAACCCTCATTCCGGCGGAAACCAGCGTCTCGCCGATTTGAAAGTCCTCGCCCCTAGGACAGTAGTTTTCAAAGGGCGAGAGGCTCCGGAAAATCCGCACTTGTTCCTCACCGTAGTCCGTGTTTTCCTGCATGAGCACACAGTCCGCGCCCGCGGGAATCAGGCCTCCGGTCATAATCCGCACGGCCTCGTTTTTACCGACGACGACCCCCGCCGGTTTCCCCGCAAAGCTTCGACCGGCCACGCGGAGCGTGACAGGATGCTCCATTGATGCCCCCTGGCTGTCCTCGGCTCGGAGGGCATAGCCATCGTAGGGCGAGCGGGGGAAGGGCGGCTGATCCATGGGCGCTGTGACAGGCGCCGCTGTAATCAGCCCCAGGGCGTCCTTGAGCGGAACGGTCTCCGCGGGCAGAGGGGAAATTGCCTGCCGGATGCGCTCCAAGGCGGCCTCAAAGGAAATTTCCATGACTAGACCCCCTTTCCAAACGGACAAAGCGGATAGTGACAGCTCTCACAGCCCAGGCAGAGCCCGCCGTGACCGAGACGGGAAATATCCTCCCGGCTAATCGGCACATTGGCCGCAACCCGGGGCAGCAGAAGGTCAAAAATTGTGGCTTTGGCATACATCACGCAGCCCGGCAGACCCATAACCGGCGTTCCATCGGTGTAATAACCCAAAAGCAGCATCGAACCGGGGAGCACAGGCGCACCATAGCTGATAATATTTGCCCCGCTGTCCCGGATTGCCGCGGGTGTTCTGTCGTCGGGGTCAACGCTCATGCCGCCGGTGCAGATAATGAAATCCGCCCCTGTGGCCTTGGCCTTGAGAATCTCCGCGACCTCTTTTTTATGGTCGTCCTCCACCAGTGCATGGTGAATGACAGAAATGCCGTATTCCGCGAGCTTTTGCTCCACCACCGGCGTGAAAGCGTCCTGAATCAGCCCCTTTGCCACCTCACTTCCGGTGGTGACGATGGCGGCGGTCTTTTTGACAAAGGGCAGGAGCTGTAAGAGAGGCTTCGTTCCCGCGGCCTTCTCGGCGGCTTCCAGCTTTTCCGCGGTAATTACCAGGGGAATCACGCGCATTCCGGCCAGCTTGTCGCCCGCCCGCACGGCTGCATTTCCATGGCGAGTGGCGATGATAATCTCATCCTGACTGTTGACCGCAAACAGACGCTCCTGGTCAACGAAAAACAGCCCGTCACAGTCGGCGATGAGGTCTATCTTGCCTTCCTTCGGCTCTGTGGGGCGCATGTTTTCGTTTTGGGCCAAGGTTAGCAGACGGCGGGCCGCCTCGTCCTCGTGGAGCAGGCCGGGTGTCACCTCCCAGACATAGAGGGTCTCCTTGCCCATGGAGAGCAGAACGGGGATGTCCTCCTTTGTGACCACATGCCCCTTGCGGAAGCGGGCGTCTTTGATAAGGCCGGGGATAATCTGCGTTAAATCGTGGCAGAGGATATGCCCCGCGGCCTGGGTGGTGTTTACCGATTTCATAAGCTATTCTTTCCGCTCACAAAGAGCCTGATATTCTTCCTTTGTGTTTACGTTCATAAGCCAATCCTCATTGCAAGGCGAGCCGCTGATGGGAACATATTCAACGCGCAGGCTCTGCAGAACCTCCCGCATCCGCAGGCTTCCGGCCTTCAAATACTGCTCGAAAAGAGCGGCGGTTTCCTTTCGATAGACGGCGCAGAGCGGATGGATGCGCCCGTCTGAGGTAAGGGGGACAACGGCGTCCGCTTCTTGCGTCAGCCGCCCGCATAAATATGCAGCCAGCTCTCCCCGAAACAGCGGCAAGTCGCAGGGCACGACGAAAATCGCCTCCGACGCACAGACGGAAAGCGCCGCGTGCAGCCCCGCCATGGGGCCGCAGCCGGGGAAGAGGTCGCAGACCGTGGGGTAAGGAAGCCCCGGATGCCGCGCCGGCTCGTCCACAGACACCAGAAGCTCATCAAAGCTGGAGAGCTCCTCCGCGATTCTGTCGAGAAAGCACATCCCGTCAATTTTCAGTTTTGCCTTGTCCTCGCCCATGCGCAGGCTCCGCCCGCCGGCCAGGATGACACTGCCAAACTTCATCATTTTAAACCAAACAGGCGACGCGGTCTCCTTGAAAAAAGAAACCGCGCCGCAGCAAGACCAGACCCCGCGGAAGCCTCCGGAGGGTACAGCCGTTTCTTTTTTCACAATGGAAGGCCCGGTCGTTTCCAACCGAACCCCGGGACTCACGCAGCGATAAGGCTTACCACTGCGTGAGTCGGCGCAGCGCCATGCCCGAAGGTTTAGGCGCTTTTGCTCAAGAAACAAATATCACTTTGTAAAAATACTTAGATTTTTTCCACCTTGCAGGGGATCCGACGGTGCATGGGAGTTCCCAGCTCGTCCCGGTCAGCGGAAGAAACCAGCTCGTTTACGTTGACACCGTACTGTACGTTCTGATAAATCAGGCCGCGACCATGGCGGATGTAGACGAAGTTCTCCGTGGTGTGGGGGCTGATTTCCACCGTCAGCTCCGCAGAGGAGGCCTTTGTGGTGACGCGTACCCGGTCGCCGTCTTGGAGATCCAGTTTTTCTGCGTCGGCGGCGTTTATAAACATATTGTCCGCCTCACGACCCTTGTTCCAGGCGGGGTTTCTGAGAATTGTGTTGATGACCGTCTCATGATGGAGGCCGGCGTGGAGGAACATGGGGAAATCCTTGTCGGGGGCGAGAGCCTTGACTTCGTTTTCAATGGTGGCATCTTCCATCTGCCCGTCCAGCTCCTCAATGCGGAGGCAGAGCTTCCGATCCTCGGTTTTGAGCAGACGGAAATTGTCGCACTGGAAGCGGGAGAGAATCATGCCCTCCGGATGCCGTTTAATGTCCTCAAACACCGTCTCGGCAAAGCTCAGGTCGTCGCCGTCGGGATAGCCCATGGCCGTTGCGCCAATCTTAAAGGCTTTGCTCGAGCCAATCAGCAGGGCGACGATGAGGGCTTGGTTGTAGGAACCAAGGGCGGGACCCAGGCTCTTTGCGATGATGGCGGGCAGCATACGCATGTGCTCCATGTTTTCCTGCATCCACATCATCAGCTCCATGGAATAGGCCGTGATGCTCTCCTTTGCCGCGTCATACATGGACTGGGGCAGCTCGGGGATGGCGCCCAGCTTCTCAAGGATTTCCAGAATCATCTGGGAGCCTTCCTTACACTCGTTGCTATAGGGCGGCACCACCGGCTGGCGCATCTGGAAATATAGGTCGGGGAATTCAAAGTTGAAGCAGACCGTGTCATAGGTTTCCATGTAGCTGGCGCAGGGGAGCACATAGTCAGAGGCTCTGGCCGTTTCGTTATAACAGACGTCGATACAGACGGAGAGGTCAAGGGCTTCGAAGGCCTTTTCATAGGCCTTGGTGTCGGGGTAGGAACGCAGAGGGTTGCAGGCACTGACAATCACCGCCCGCAGGTGGTCGGGATTGTCGCCCAGAACCTCGTCCGGGAAAATGGACGGCGGAAAGACGCCGCAGACGGGGAACATGCCGTGCCGCGCAGTGCGGACGGTCTTGGGACTGCGCTCGTCTGTGTGGCTGCCCATGGCGTAGAGCATGGCTGGGATGCACTGGCCGCCCTCCACGCACATGCGCCCTGTGATAATCCGCAGTATGTAAATGAGGAAGCTGTTAAGGGAGGAGTTGCGGTTCATATAGATGCCCAAATCGGGGTGGATGCAGGATTTTGTGGTGGCGATAATACGCACGGCCTCGACCACCTTGTCGTAATCCAGCCCACAGACCTCGGTGACGGCGCGTCTTGCGTCAAAGCCTTCGAAGAAGTGTTCCGTTTTCTCCCAGCCGCTGACATGCTCGGCGATGAAGGCCTTGTCATCCCAGCCGTTGTCAAGGACAATGCGAATCATGGCCTTGAGCAGCATCGTGTCTGAGCCGGGCTTGAGCCGCAGATGAATGTCGGCGTGCTCAGCCGTCTCGGACAGGCGGGGGTCAATGACAATCAGGCATTTGTCAGGGTCGTTTTTCAAATCGAGAATCAGATTGCGGGCCCGGGGCTCCTGATTGCTCATCCAACCGTTCCAGCCCCAGGCGACGACGGTGTCGGCCTTGTGGGTCTCGGGCTGGGAGGCCATGCCCTGTCTGCCGGTGATGCGGCCATCCACCCAGTAGACGTTTGAAAACTCCTGAGCCAGGGAGGAATAGAAGTTGCGGGAGCCGAGGCTGGAAAGCAGCTTGAGACCCAGGGCGCATTCCATCTGGCCGCCCACGGAGCCGCCGCCCATATAGGCGATGGTGTTTCCGCCATAGGTCTGCTTGATGGACAGGAGCTTTTCGGAAATCTCATCAATGGCCTGTTCCCAGGAAATGCGCTCGTGGCGGCCGTTAATCTTTTTCAGAGGATAGGCGAGCCTGTCCTCATGGTGCACGTAATGCGCCATGCTCAGACCCTTTCGGCAGCAATAGCCCTGGCTGCGGGGATTGGACTTGTCCCCCCGCACCTTCACAATCTTTCCCTCCTCGACCTCCATTTCAAGGCCGCAGTTCTGCGCGCAGAGCACGCAGGCTGTTTTTTTCCATTCGCCCATGGATACAAACTCCTTTCAGATTTTAAGGTTTGGGACAGCTTTTGTTCTGATGTGCGAGTTTGTTTCTTTTGTAAGAAAGGAAGGCCGACGGGTTTCCCCGCAGACCCGGAGACAAAATATTGCCTCGGCGCAGCGCCGTGACCCTGTGGCTGTAGGCACTTTTGCTCAAGAAACAAAGAAATTTTGCCGCCAAAGCGGACAGGGGCTTGGGTGCTTTCGAGATTGTACGCGGAGTAGGGGCTGATGGCGGCAGCCCCACCTCGCGGCGCCGGGTAAAATACAAGGGAGTATGGAGATGCTCTATCACTGGTTAACCAGCGAATTTATCTTAACACGCCCCTGTAGCCTTGTCAATAATATTTGAAATTCTAAGAGTTTATGACTTTCTGGTTGACTTATTGCAACCAGACTGCCATAATGAAATCATCACTGATTAACCACAGAGCAGGAGGACTTTCATGTCTTTTCATAAAAATAAACTCCCCGGTACCAAGGATGAATTCGTAAGCTGGCTGGCCGACCGCATCATTCGCGGCAAGCTCTCCGTGGGCGAAAAGCTGCCCACGGAGCGGGACTTTGAGCAGCAGACCGGCATCGGCAAGTCGGCCGTCCATGGGGCGCTTGTGGAGCTGGAGCACAAGGGCTTCATCAAAATCATCCCCCGTAAGGGCACCTATGTCTCAAACTACGTCCGTGAGGGCACGGTGGAGACGCTTAACGAAATTCTGCGCAGCAACGAAGGGCGCTTAAGCTTCAAAATGTCCATTGAGCTTGTGGAATTACGAAACGTCATTGAGGGCGGTGCTTTAATTCGTCTGGCGAAGCATCACACTGACGAGGATATTGCAAAGCTAAATGCCGCCTTGGATGAGCTTCGGGCTGTGGATGTTGCCACAGCGGAGATTGAAGAGATTGCAGAGCTGGAAAGCCGTTTCCATATGCTCATTTGCGAGCTGAGCGGCAACGACATGTTCTCCCTGGTCATGAACTCCATCGCGCCCATCAGCACAGCCCTTTGGCAGCGCTGCGCCCTGTTCTGGGGCGTAGGCGGTTTCATTCAGCACGATGAGGCGCTGATTGACCTGATTTCCCAGGGCAAGGGGTGCGAAGCCCAGAAATACATTGAGAATATCTTTTCTCAGTTTCTTGAGGCCTTCTACCAGAATGAGGCATAGAGCCTTGGGCTGCCAAATGACCGATAAC
>CAYXNK010000047.1:0-7375 GCA_964466395.1 uncultured Oscillospiraceae bacterium
AGAGCGTGTTACTGGACACAACCCCCGGCAGCTCCAGTCCCGGAATGGGCGGAACACTGGGAACAGCGCCGGTGGCAATCAGAAGCTTGTCGGCAGAGAGCACGATTTCTCCCTCAGCCGTCTGGACGGAAACCAACTTATCATGGGAAATAATCGCCCGTCCGGAGAAATAGGCTATCTTATTTGCAGAAACAAGAGATTCGATGCCCTCTCGGATGGTGGAAACCACCTCCACCTTGCGGGCGGAAATTACGGGCATCTCATAGCGCAAACCCTCGGCAAAGACGCCGAGGCTTTGCGCTTCTGTCATTTCACGATAGAGACCCGAGGAGTGGAGCAAGGCCTTTGCGGGAATGCAGCCCCGGTTGAGGCAGGTTCCACCGAGCCTATCGCCCTCCACAAGGGCGGTTTTCATGCCGCGCTGCGCCGCTGCAATGGCGGCCGTGTAGCCACCCGGGCCCGCGCCGATGATAATTAAATCAAATGTTTGGGACATGGCTTCTCCTTGACTTTTTATTCCGCCGCGTTCCAGCGGAGGCGGGGGTTTCTCGCGGCCTCAACTTCGTCGGGACGGCTGATGACCGTGGTGACCGGCAGGCTGTGGGCGAGCTCGGGGTTTTCCATCAGCGCCGCATGCACGGCCAGGAAGGCGTCTGCCGCCTCATCCAGAGTCTCCTTGCTCTCGGTTTCCGTGGGCTCCGCCATCAGCGCCTCGGGCACATTCAGGGGGAAATACATTGTGGGTGGGTGCATGCCCTTATCCAGGAGCGCTTTGGCAATGTCCATGGCCGTGACGCCCTTTTCCTTCTTTTCCGGCTCCAGGGTCATGACGAATTCATGCATGCAGATGCCGTCGAAGGCCATGGTGTATTTCTCAGAAAGCCGCTGCTTCAGATAGTTTGCACCCAGGACTGCGTGAGTGGAGGCCTGGGGAATGCCCTCCTTGCCCAGGGTGAGGATGTAGGTCAGCGCCCGCAGCGCCACAAGGAAGTTGCCGTAAAAGCCCTTGATTTTGCCCATGCTTTCGGGCAAATCCTCGGTAAACCGAAGCGCGCCGACCTCTTCTACAACCCGGGGGCCGGGCAGATAGGGCGCCAAAAATGCCTTGCAACCCACAACGCCGCTTCCCGGGCCGCCGCCGCCGTGGGGGGTGGAGAAGGTCTTGTGCAGGTTCAAATGGACGCAGTCAAAGCCCATGTCGCCGGGGCGCACAACGCCCATCACGGCGTTGAGGTTTGCGCCGTCATAATAGTTCAGACCGCCGGCGTCGTGAATGATTTTTGTGATCTCCTGAATATTTTTATCAAAAATACCCAGGGTGTTGGGGTTTGTGAGCATCAGCCCCGCCGTGTCCTCGCCCACTGCTGCCCGGAGCTTTTCCAGGTCTACACAGCCGTCGTCCCCCGAGGGGATACTGACGACCTTCATGCCGCACATGGCGGCCGTCGCGGGGTTCGTGCCGTGGGCGCTGTCGGGAATGATGACCTTGACGCGCTTTGCGCCCTCGCCCCGCAGCTCGTGGTATTTTTTAATCAGCAGCATGCCGGTGAGTTCACCGTGGGCGCCGGCAGAGGGCTGCAGCGTCATGGCGTCCATGCCGGTGATTTCGCAGAGCAGACGCTCGGCGTCTTGCATGACCTCCAGACAGCCCTGGGCAGTCTCCGTGGGCTGAAGGGGGTGAATGTCTGTGAAACCGCGCAGGGAGGCCGCTTTTTCGTTGATTTTTGGGTTGTATTTCATTGTGCAGCTGCCCAGAGGGTAAAAGCCGTTGTTCACGCCAAAGGAGCGCCGCTCCAAGGCGGAAAAGTGACGGCTCAAATCGTTTTCCGAAAGCTCAGGCAGGGGAGCCGGCTCAGAGCGCAAAAGCGCTGCCGGAAGCTCTGTGACCGGGACGTCACAGGCGGGGAGATAGGAGTGGCCGCTGCCCGGCCTGCTTTTTTCAAAAACCAGCTTCATCATGCCTGCACCTCCCGAAGAATCGCCACTACCTCGTCTATCTCTTCCTTCGTGTTCAGCTCGGTGGCGCACCAGAGCAGGCCGCCGTTTTCCACCGGCAGACCGCCCAAAATGCCATTGACCTCCAAGGCGCGGAGCGCATGTTCCTGGTTGGGGCACTCGGTAACAAACTCGTGAAAAAACTCCGCCTTATGCCGCCGTGCATAGCCCGGAATCGTGGCGAGCTGCTCCGCCAGATAATGCGCCTTGGACAGGCTGGATAAGGCGGCCTCCCGCAGCCCGTTGGGACCCATAGCAGAGAGATAGGCCGCCGCCGTCAGGGCACAGAGGGCTTGGTTGGAGCAAATATTGCTGCTGGCCTTTTCCCGGCGGATGTGCTGTTCTCTGGCCTGGAGGGTCAGAACAAAGGCGCGGCGACCCTGGCTGTCCACAGTCTCGCCGGCAATCCGGCCGGGCAGACGGCGCATCATGGCGGCGCTTGCCGCCATAAATCCCAGATAAGGCCCGCCAAAGGACAGGGGCATTCCGAGAGGCTGCCCCTCGCCCACGGCAATGTCCGCACCGCAGTCGGCGGGGGTCTTGAGCACGGCGGCCGAAATGGGATTCACGCCCATCACAAGCTTCGCCCCGCCCTCGTGGGTGATTTGGCCGATCATCTCGGCATCTTCAATCAGACCGTAAAAATTTGGCTGGGCAAGATAAACGCAGGACACAGACGCATCCAGAAGCTCCTTGAGAGCATCTACGTCAGTTAAGCCGTCCTTCTCGGGAATTAGGGCAAAGTCAGCACCCGCGCCCCAGCAATAGGTCTGTACCACGCGAATCACGTCCGGGTGGGCGCAGGCGCTCATGAGCGTTTTTGTGCGCTTTCGCTCTCTGCACATGACGGCAGCCTCCGCCGCCGCTGTGGGGCCGTCATAGACCGAGGCATTGGAAACATCTAGCCCCGTGAGCTGGCAAATCATGGTCTGGTATTCAAAAATGGCCTGGAGGATCCCCTGAGAAATCTCCGCCTGATAGGGAGTATATGCAGTGACAAAGGTCTCCTTGGAGGCAATGGAAGAAACGGCGGCGGGAATATAGTGCCGATAGGCACCAGCGCCCCGGAAGCAGCTAGGAAAAACCGTGTTCTTTGCGGCGAGAGCCTCCACGCGGCGCAGCACCTCAAGTTCGCTCTTGCCCGCGGGCAGCGCAAGCTCCCGGTTCAACAGCAGCGCCTTTGGCACGGCGGCATACAAATCCTCCGGGCTTTTTAGCCCGATGGCCTCCAGCATTTCCCTTTGCTGGGGCTCCGTAATGGAAATAAAATGACCCATCTAAAGATCACTCCTTTCGTCTGATTCGACTTGGGACTACGCTTATTCCTCGCTCTTGCAGAACTCGTCGTATTCCTCGGCGGAGAGCAAAGTATCGTTGTTGCCCGAGACCTTCGCCTCAATCAGCCAAGCGCCATAGGGGTCGTCGTTAATCAGGCCCGGGGAGTCCAGAAGATCCTCGTTGACCTCGGTCACAACACCGTCAAAGGGGGAGACGATATCTGAGACCGCCTTGACGCTCTCCACGTCGCCAAAGGACTCGTCCAGGGTCAATTCGTCGTCCACCAAGGGCAGGTTTACGAAAACCAGCTTGCCCATCTTGTGCTGGGCAAAGTCCGTGAGACCAATTCTCACGATGCCGTCCTCCAGGACCTCAATCCACTCATGGGTCTTTGCGTATTTTAGATGTTTCGGTGTATTCATTGCTCCGTCTCCTTAAAAAGTAAGATTTAATTTTTTATTTACATTCTGTTAGGCTCTCTGATAAAAAGGCAGGGGGACAATTTCTGCTTCGACCTTCCGCCCCCGCACCTCAACCGTCAGGGCTGTGCCCGGGGCGCTTTGGGAAACGTCCACTAAGGCCATGGCATAAGCCGCGTCCAGATAGGGCAGGAAGGTGCCGGAGGTAGTTTCTCCGATTTTCTCATCCCCCAGGAACACCGGGCAGTGCTCCCGCAGGATTCCGCGGCCTGTGACCTTGAGACCAACTCGGGTGATCTTCGGTTCGCCCCGGCGGAGCAGGCCGTCCTTTCCGATGAAGCTCTCCTTCTGGAGCTTCACGGCAAAGCCGAGACCTGTTTCCAGGGGACTAACGGTCTCGTCCATCTCGTGGCCGTAAAGCGGCATTCCCGCCTCTAAGCGCAGGGTGTCTCTCGCGCCGAGACCGCAGGGCAGAAGGCCGAGGGCTTTGCCGGCAGCCAGAAGCTTGTCCCAAAGGGCTGTCGCGTCCTCTACTTTGCAGTAGAGCTCATAGCCATGCTCACCGGTGTAGCCCGTCTGGGAGACCAGGCAGGAAACGCCATCGACGGAGACCGTTTCCGTGAAGCTGTAATACTTCTCCGGCAGTGTGGCGGGGGCTGAAAGGGTGCTCAAAATTTCTTTGGCCTTGGGCCCTTGAAGGGCAAGCAGGGCGGTTTCCTGGGAAAGATCCGTGAGTGCCGCGCTTTCCGGCAGATTTGCCCGCATCCAGGCCAGGTCCTTTTCATAGTTTCCGGCGTTGACCACCACCATATACTTCTCCTCACCCAATTTGTAGATGAGCAGGTCGTCAATCGTGCCGCCCTCGGGGTTGCACATGGGGCTGTAGCGCACCCTGCCGATTTGCAAATTTGTGAAGTCGTTTGTAAACAGGTGGTTGATGGCGGAAAGGGCGCTAGACCCTGTGATGAGCACCTCGCCCATATGGGAAACGTCAAAAAGCCCGGCCTGCTTCCGGACAGCCATGTGCTCTTCGATGATATCCGTGTACTGCACCGGCATGAGAAAGCCGCCAAAGGGAACCATCTTGGCTCCCGCTGCCACGTGGCAGTCATACAAGGGTGTTTTCTTTTCCATAAACTTACCTCCAAAAATAAGCTGCCTTGTCCCGACCTTTGGGACAGAGAATAGAAAAGCGGAGGCGCAGCCAGTGTGCGCCTCCGCTTTTCATGGCGAAAAAGTCCTTCACAAGGGGAAAAACCTTTTCGATGAAACCAGCCCTACGGCCGTTCGGAGCCTCGTCAAACCCGAGTTTCCGAGAACTTATCGCAAGGTCTCCCGCGGCACCGGCCATGCCCTTAAGGGGGATAGAGTTCTCCCGGATCCATCCTTCGAGGATATTCTTTCTATAATCGAAGTGTAGCATCATGGCTTTCATGTTGTCAATAGGAAAAGCCAAAGCATCTTGGGAAGCTTAAAAACAGAAAAACAGGAAACGCTAGACAAGACACCGCATCAATGGTTTCATAGATCCAAAGAGATTATATCGGGGAGGGATGAAGTTGATACAAACCCTATTTGAGGCGGTGGAGCGCTGCCTTATGGAGGAGGCGCAGCCGTCCGAAACGCTGCAGAGCCTTTTGGAGCGGGGGCAGTTCAAAAAGGAGCCCTTTGCGCTTTTGGCGCTCCAACAGCACACCGAGCAGTCGCCCCAGCACCATCCCGAGGGAAACGTCTGGAACCACACGCTGCTGGTGGTGGACGAGGCCGCCCGGCGCAAGGCAAACAGCACAGACCCCCGCGCATTCATGTGGGCGGCGCTCCTGCACGACATTGGAAAGCCCGCAGCCACTAAGGTCCGAAAGGGTAAAATCACGGCCTATGACCACGACAGAATTGGCGCGGGGCTTGCGCAGGATTTTCTCTTTGCGTTTACAGAGGACACGGGTTTTATCCGCCGGGTGGCGGGGCTTGTGCGCTATCACATGCAGGTTCTCTATGTCCTAAACGATCTGCCTTTTCAAGATGTCCAGGGGATGAAGCAGACGGTGGACATCCGGGACGTTGCGCTACTGGGACTCTGCGACAGACTGGGGCGGACGGGAAGCAATGAGGAGCACGAAGAAAAAAAGATTCAGCGGTTTTTGGAAAAGTGCTCCTGAGCCTTCCGCTCAAGCCGGCGAAGACTCAGGAGACTTCTTTGTTTTCCATGATATAGTAGCGGGGTCTGCCCTGGGAATGGGTTTTATATTCAATCGCCTCCGTGGGGCAGCCACCGATGCAGGCCATGCAGTGGGTGCAGTTGCCGTTCCAATGGGGCCGACCCTCCTCTTCCGTGCTGATGTTGGCGAGGGGACAGCGCTTGGCGCAAAGGCCGCAGGAGATGCAGGCGTCGGACACCCGAAAGCCTCTGTCGTTGACAAAAAGGCGATAAAACAGCGGATTAACAAGGCCGCTGAGCAGCCTTCCCATCAGAAATGAGCGTTCCTTGGGGAAGGGCTCTCCCGTGCAAAGCCGCGCGGCAAGGGAAGAGATGTTTGGCCTGGCGGTGCTCAGAATGGCCTGAGCTTCGGCCTTGCCGGGGGTGGGGAACATGGCGAGGTAGTTCTCCGGCATCAGAACAGAGGCAAAGCCCCGGAATTGAAAGCCTTTTTCGGTGCAGAGTCTCCGGATATAGGCCTCGGCGTTGCCGCACCCGTCTCCGCGGGTCAGAATAAAGTAGGCGTCCCGGCAGCCGGTGAACTCCATTTCGCGGATCCAATCCTCCACCAGCCGGGGAAGCCGCCAGGCATAGGTGGGGGCGACAAAAACCAGTGGGTGCTCGGAGTGGAAGGGCGCCTTCTCCCCTGTTTTCAGGCAGTGGTTGATGGAAACCAGCGTGTCATCCAGATCCGCCGCCAGCTGCTTTGCGGCCAGCTGACTGTTTCCGGTTCCGCTGAAGTAAAAAACCATAGGTAAGCTCCTTAATTGACTCCCGCTGCTGCAGCCTGTGGGCTGGAATCGGCGGCGCATTTTTCTCTGGCTCAGTATAGCAGAAGTCCCCAGAAAAGCAAGTGATACTAAAGCGCCGAATATTCGTTCGGCCGAGGCAGCGCGCAGGGGAAGGCCTAATATTCATAGGACATCCGCTTCATATACCTTCTGAGGGGAAAGTCTCCGTCGTGGGGCTGCCCGCAGTAGCCGGTGGACATGCGCGCGCCACTGGTGATGCGCACAAGGCCGGTTTTGGCCAAAAGGCTCTCCAGGATGCCCCGGTCTCCTTTCTCGCAGACCAGTGCCGCTGTTTGGAGGAGGTTCTTATACCGGCTCAGCACGGCGAGGAGCTGATTCCGAGGCAGGGAGCGCACCCAGCAGTTTCGGAATTGATAGGATGGGCTGAGCACCCTGTCCTCATAGGCAATCACGCTGCAGCCCTTCGCTCGGAGCACCCGCTTTCTACCATGGAGGGATTCCAGCTCCTCGGTGTACAGCTCCAGACGTTTCTGCGCTGTGAAGAAAGGGCTTTGGGTCTCGGGGAATTCCGCCGCCGTTTGCGCAAGGATGGACAAGAAGCGCTCGGAAAATCGCAGTACCTCCCGGAAATCCTCCGTGTCCAGAAAAATGCCTTGGCAGGAGCTACAAAGCAGTTGATTCGTCTCACAGATATTCCGGGCAATGCCCTTCAATTCCCCGTCCGCGGCCGCGCC
>CAYXNK010000047.1:7401-13276 GCA_964466395.1 uncultured Oscillospiraceae bacterium
TTCAATCAGGCGTGTGTTGGGCGAAGCCAGCCCCCGCAGGGCGGAAACGGCAGTGTCCCCGCCCCAGGTGACAATGGCATCTGCCGTGTCTGCAAGCCTTTGCATAGCAGCTGTGTCCCGGGAGGGACAATCGAACACAAATAGGTAAGGGGCAAGTCGCGGCTCAAGCTCAACCAGCTTCTGTAAAAGCAGAAGGGAGAGACCGTCATCGTCAGAGGGCAGCTTCAGGAGGTTGATGTTCCCGGTGAGCAGCCCCTCAATGACACTAAAGGCGGGCAGGGCGTCAGCGTTCCCCGCGGCGATGTGCAGTAGCACGCCCAGGGGCTTCCAGTCCTGCCGCACAGGGGCGGTTTCGCCATAGGGGAAAAAGGCTTCGGGCAGCGCGCCGAACTCCAGCGCCATCCGAGCAGTCAGGTAATCCCGGGAGAAAAGCTGCCGAACCATCTCCAGCGCCTGCTGCGCTTTTATCTCTGAAAATCCAAGGGTGAGCAGCAGGGGCAGGTGCTCCTGCGCGTTGAGATTTTGGGAAAGCGCGTCACAGGCGGCGATGACGACAGAGGCAGGCAGAGGCTCCTGCGCACGGGACTGGAGCACCAGCGCCTCAAGCTGATTGAGGGCTGCTCCGCCGTCCACCAGCGTTCCAGAAATCAGATCCATCGTGCACCTCCTCGCAGCGTTTCCAGTGCCTCGGCTGTGCAGGTTTTAATCTGGCTGACGCCCGCCCTGCCCTGAAGCTCGAAATAGGGGCTTGCGATTCCACAGCCGCAGTCCATGCCCTCATGCAGCACCGCAAGGTCGTCTGTCACGACACTAGTTAGGGGCATGCTGCCCACCAAGGGAGAAACAAAGCTCAAAAGCCCCGGCATCCCCATGGGCACAGGCTCCAGACTGTCCACGTCCCGGATGATGACCCGGCTGTAAACCGTCACATGAAAGTGACCGTCTTTGCACTTGACATAGGGCAGGGGGTGCTCCACGGCGCTGAAAAACTCAAAGACATTCTGTCGCTCGATTCCAAGGATTTCCTGAACCAGTCCCAGCAGCTGCTCCCGGTCGATTTCCTCATCGGAAAACTGCTTCCAACCGCCGCCTAAAAGGATTTTGGAGCGGTGGCTTAGCTTTAAGGTTATGCCCTCTTCACGGAGGGCTTGAATCAGGAAAAACAGGTAGGAGGGAAAACCCACCAGGCGCACGGGGAGCCCAATCTTCTCATAGCGCAGCAACGCCTTTTTGACTCCCTCAAGATTCAATTCATAGCCCGTCTCCGTGGCCCTCAGGGCATATTCCCGGTGCAGAGCCGGGGCAAATTTCGTGGTGCCGTAGGCCGTTTTGACAGCGCCCATCTGGGTGTGGCGGCTGGGCTCATAGCCCAGAACAATGTAATTTGTGGGAAGAAGCGAGAGAAGTTTATGGTGAGAAAAAAAGCGCAGCATCATTAAAATGCCAAGAAAAAGCGAGTTGCGGTCAAAGCCCACCTGGCTCTGGATACCCTTGGTGCCCGAGGAGGCGGCCTTGATAACAAGCCTCTCCTCCGACAGGGAGGAGAGGCGGTTGCGCTTATAGTAAAGGGTTGGAATCGGCGGGATTTTGTGGAGCGACTCCTCCGAGGAAAGCGTGTGAGCAGAAAAGCCCGCCGCCTCTAAAATCTGTGCATATTCCGGACAGTGCGCCTGGTGAAAGGCAAGGTTTTCCCGCACCGCCGCCAAGAACAGGTCCCCGGTTCTTTCTAAATCATATGGATTTTTCTGCAGAACCAACTTTCTTCGCAAGTCCATGGTCAGGTGCGCCCCCTCTCTTTCCTTTTCGGGCCGTCGGCCCGTCTCAAAAACGTTCCCGATGGATTTTGTCCCAGCACAGCGCCGACTCGTCGTAGGGTTGTTTCGTCTCTGCGGGATAGCCCAGGGCGAGGATGCACTCCACGCAATAGGACGCGGGGACTTGCAGCAGCTCCTTCACATAGGCCTCGGCGCTGGTCTGCCCGTCGTGCTGCCTCTGCCGAAGCTGAATCCAGCAGGAGCCAAGCCCCAGGTTCTCTGCGGTTAACTGTATGACGATGGAGGCGATGGTGGTGTCCTCAACCCAGACGTCGCTCTGCGCAGGGTCTGCAACGACCACAATCCCAACCTTTGCACCGGACAGAAACTGGGAGCCGTGCTCTCGGCTCTCCGACAGCCTACCCAGCATCTCCGGCTCTGTGACAACAATAAATTCCCAGGGGCGTCTGGAGCGGGAGGAGGGAGACAACAGGGCGCTTTTTAAAATGGTTTCCAGAGTTTCCGGCTCCACCGCCCTATCTGAAAATTTGCGGATGCTTCTTCGTTTCTTGAGCAGCTCATAAACCATTCTTTCATCCTCCTTGCGGTTTGTCTTATTTCAGAGAGGCTTCAAACTGCAAAAGCTCCTCATATCTTGCCGTTTCAAAATCCCAGATGGCGTCTATCGTGCGGGCGTTTTTGCGCAGAAGCTCCCGCTCTGTGAGATAGTCCTCCGCCGAGACGAGGTTTCCGTCAATTTTACAATTCACCAGAAACGCTGTGTCCGGGTAGTCGTTAAAAATATCCGCCAGGATTTGGGTGCTTTTCTCTGAGGAATTATAGCATTTTCCTGCGAGAAAAACAAGAATCCAAGGGCGAATTTCCCGCTTGAATCAGGAATATCTATACAGGGCGGACTTCCGATGTCGCGGATTGCTGAAAAACTCCTGCGATTCAACACAGTCAGAAAGTATTCAACAAATCCACCAAGTCCGAAAGCCTCTGGATCTCATAATCAGGAACCACATTCCCCGAGGCCTCTGCACGATGAAGATTGAACCAAACCGTGCGAATTCCGGCGTCCCTTCCGCCCTTAATGTCAGAGGATAAGCTGTCCCCGACAATCAGGGTTTCGTGCCTTTTAAAGTCTGGAATCTTCGAAAAACAGCAGTCAAAAAACCTCGTGTCCGGCTTATTAAACCCAAGTCTCTCCGAGATAAAAACCCCGGAAAAAAACCGAGCAAGCTTTGCGCTCTCAATCCGTCGCTCCTGCACCGTCGCCGTACCATTCGTCACGAGATAGAGCCGATAATCCTGATGCAGCGCCTCCAGCAAGGCCTCCGCGCCCTCTATAAAATAATGCCCGACGCCCAGAAGCTGCTCATAGCACCTCGCCGCCTCCAACGGAGAGCAGGCTGCGCCCAGTTCCTCAAAGAGCAGCTGAAAGCGGCGGGTTTTAACCTCATCACGCAGGAGCTGTCCCTGTTCCAGAAGCTTCCACTGGGCGAGGTTCAGCGCGCTGTATCTTGCTAGGCGCTCAGGATGCGGCTCGATTCCGAACTGCTCCAAGGTTTTGGCGATTGCGATGCGCTCGGCAAGACCGAAGTCCAGCAGGGTATCGTCTAAATCAAACAGGATGTTATGAATCATTCGCGTCTCCCATATCAGATGATTTTTAAGGCGGTTTCGTCATAGCCTTTTGATGATTATAAAAGATTTAAACCGGAAAAGCTATCTTCTGGAGGAAAATCTTCCGAAATACACAGATAGCCATTAAAACAGCAGAAAAAAAGCAAAAAAGGAAAAAAACAATGAAAAAAGACCAGCGGGCGCAGCACGCCTTTGACTACCTGAAAAAACAATATCCCAGATTCCAAAAGCAGGCGGCAGAGACGAAAAACAGCAAGCTTTGGCAGCTGGAGTCGGTCTTGCGCGGCAAAATTAAAGACCTGTCTAACCTGCACTCCGGCGGAATCAGCGGACATCAAGAGCTCTATAAGGACTATGTGAAGCTCTTAGAGGAGGTATCCATCCGCCTTTTGGACCACTATAACAAGACAAACCGCACGGAATACAGCTTCGAGGAAATTACAAGGGGCAGCCGTGCCTATTTGCATTCGGGCATCATCTCCGTGCTGGTCACAAAGCACATTCCCAGGCTGGTTGCCGAGGAGTTTCGCCGCCTGCTGCCTAAGACGCCCAAGGACGAATACCCCCGTGCGCGTAAAATCCGGCGCAAATTTATCCTCCACCTGGGCGAGACCAACACCGGAAAGACCTATGACGCTCTCCAACGCCTGAAGCAGTCAGAAAACGGGGTCTATCTCGCGCCCCTGCGCATCCTTGCTCTCGAAAATTTTGAGCGCCTTAACCGGGAAAGCCTGCCCTGCAGCCTGCTCACCGGGGAGGAGGAAATCCTTGTCCCTATGGCGCAACACGCCAGCTGCACCGTGGAAAAGGCCGACATCACAGAGCATTACGCCATCGCCGTGATTGACGAGGTGCAGATGGTGGCAGACCCCCAGCGGGGCGACGCCTGGACCCGGGCGATTCTCGGCATTTGCAGCCCGGAAATCCACCTCTGCGGCGCGCTCAACGCAAAAGAGCAGCTGATTCGCATGATTGAGGACTGCGGCGACGAATATGAAATCAAGGAGTATCGGCGCAGCATCCCCCTGGAGGTGGAGCGCCGAACCTTTCGCCTGGACAAGGTGCGTCCCGGGGATGCCCTTGTTGCCTTTTCCAAGCGCCGGGTGCTGTCCCTGTCGGGCTATTTCACAGATCGGGGCGTGAAAAATAGCGTGATTTACGGCGACCTTCCGCCGGAGGTGCGACGGCTCCAATATGATGCTTTCATCAGCGGCGAGAGCGGGGTTTTAATCTCCACGGACGCCATCGGCATGGGCGTAAACCTGCCCATCCGCCGAATTATCTTCACAGAGGCGAGAAAGTTTGACGGCCAGGACTTTCGCCTTCTCACCTCGCAGGAGGTGAAGCAAATCGCAGGCAGGGCCGGGCGTATCGGCATTTACGATGTGGGGTACGTCGCCAGTATGGACGGCGAGATTGACTACATCGAGAGCCAGCTGGAGACAGAGGACGTGGAGCTTGAGAGCGCCGCTGTGGGACCCAGTGAGATGCTGCTGCAAATCGGCCTCTTGCCCCTCAAGGAAAAAATCGCCCTCTGGAGTACTAGAGAAGAAAAGTCTGTCCACTACCGGAAAAAGGACGTGCGGGACTATCTTTTGATTCTCGACAGCCTAAGCCCCTACAAGCTCTCTGAGGCCAACCAGTGGCGGCTGATGCTCCTGCCCTTTGACATCAGCAGCGAGGAGCTGAGTCTGCAGTTTCTCACCTATGTGGAGGAGCATTTTGTACAGAAGCTCCCAAGCCTGAGCCGGCCTACTTTGCGAGCGCACACACTCTCGATGTACGAGGAGTTTTACCAGAAGATAAACCTTTACTACTCCTTCTCAAAGGGCATGAACCTCAGCTTTGACGAGGAATGGGTCAAGGACACGAGAAGGCAGGTCTGTGAGGAAATTAACCTGCTATTGCAGGCCTAAGGCAACAAACACCGGCACTAAAGAGGACGGCCTCTCCGGTGCCGGTGTTTTTATGTAATGAAAGTCTGCAATCAGCCCTTCTGGTGCGTAGGCTCCCAGTCTGCAAAGCGCTCCTGCAAGTCATCCAGAAAGCCCAGGATAAAATCCCGGAAGTTCCGGGCGTTGCGGTTTTCCATGGTCAGCCGGTTATAGCTCAGCCCATAGCAGCCGACCCGCTCTGGTAGGTCAATATCCACGCAGTTGCCAATCAACTCCGGGAACTCCTCCATAATCAAGGGCGTGACAAAGGCATAGCCGAAGCCGCTCTGGACAGCCTGGGTAATCATCTTGAGGTTGTTGGACTCAAAGACCACAAGGGGATGGAAGTTATACTGGTCAAAAATCGGCTCTAAGGTGTCGCGCATCCCGCTGTTTCGGGGCATGGTGACCAGAGGGTCGCCGCGCAAATCGTCCAGGGTGACGGAGCTCTTGCCCAAAAGCCTGTGCCCCGGCGGCAGAAGGACGATCCCCCGAATTCGGAAGGCCGGCTTGGTGATCAGGTTCGGCCCCGCACTC
>CAYXNK010000048.1:0-13096 GCA_964466395.1 uncultured Oscillospiraceae bacterium
TACAGCTAAAACCAATAGAGCAAGCCAAAATTAAATGTGCAAAAAAGTTGTTTAACGAAATTTCAACTGAAGATGTTAAATATCATGATGTGGATAGTTATCAAAGCCTGCTGGATATTATAAGCTTTATCAGTTAGGAGGGAAAACAATTGAAGTTTCTGCATTTATCCGATCTGCATTTGGGAAAGTCGGTTCATGAGTTTTCCATGCTAGAGGAGCAAGAGTACATATTAAAAGTAATACTCGACATCGCTGATAAAGAAAAACCTCAGGCTGTCCTTATCTCCGGTGATGTGTATGATCGTACCGTTGCGCCCACAGAGGCGCTGCGAGTATTTGATGATTTTTTAAATGGATTAGTTCGACGCAACATTGAAGTTTTTATAATCAGCGGCAACCATGATTCGGCTGACCGCTTGGCCTTCGGGTCGCGGCTGATGGACAGAAGTGGTGTACATATCTCCCGTGTTTATAACGGTAAAATCGAGCCGCTTGTCTTGTCTGATGAATATGGTTATGTCGCTTTTTATCTGTTGCCGTTTTTGAAACCAGTTCAGGTTAAACGGTTCTATACTGATGTCGAAATAGCAACTTGGACGGATGCAGTAAAAATTGCCATTGACAATATGGACATCGACGAAAGCAAACGAAACGTTCTGCTTTGCCACCAGTTTGTGACGGGCGCAGCGACGTGTGAATCCGAGGAACTATCTGTCGGTGGTGCAGATAATGTTGATGCAGAAGTGTTCGCACCTTTCGATTATGTAGCATTGGGACATTTGCATGGCAAGCAATATGTCAGCCGCGAAACTATTAGATACTGCGGCACACCGCTGAAATATTCGTTTTCGGAAGCCACTCACAATAAGTCTTTGACGATTGTAGAGCTTGCCGAGAAAGGCAAGGCAGAGATAAAAGAAATGCCCCTTGTGCCAAATCGTGATATGCGAGAAATCCGTGGCAAATATTTAGAACTGACCTCACGGGAGTATTATCAAGACCAAAATACAGACGATTATCTCCATATAACCTTGACTGACGAAGACGACCAGCCGGACGCAATCGGAAAGCTAAGAGTTATCTATCCCAACTTAATGCGGCTTGATTATGATAACAAGCGTACTCGCACAGAAAGCTCTGTTTCGGGCGTTGCCGATGCAAGCAAGTATTCACCCATCGAATTGTTTGAAATGCTCTTTGAGGAACAGAACGGACAGCAAACCACCGATACGCAAAAGGATTTCTTGAACGGTTTGATTGAAGAAGTATGGGAGGGTGAAAAATGAGGCCGCTTAAACTAACCATATCCGGTTTCGGCCCGTATGCGGGCGAAACCAGATTAGACCTCTCGACACTTGGAGAAAAAGGCTTGTATCTGATTACAGGCGATACGGGAGCGGGAAAAACAACAATCTTTGATGCCGTTACTTTTGCTTTGTACGGTGAGCCGAGCGGCGAAAATCGCGAATCGTCCATGCTCAGAAGCAAATATTCCGAACCCGAAACAGATACATTTGTTGAGTTGCGGTTTGCATACGGCGGCAAGGAATACACAATAAATCGCAATCCTGAGTATCAACGTCCGAAAAAGCGCGGTGATGGTTTCACCTCACAAAAAGCGGAAGCAACCTTTACCTATCCTAATGGACGGCTTATTACCGGCAGTCCGCAGGCAACCGCTGCTATCCGTGAGCTAATCGGGCTTGACCGCAATCAGTTCAGACAAATCGCAATGATAGCGCAGGGCGACTTTCTGCGTCTTTTACTCGCAAGCACCAAAGAGCGGCAGGAGATATTTCGGCGGATTTTTCAAACAAAGAACTTTGAAACTCTGCAATATCGTTTGAAGTCAGAAGCAAATGGGCTTAAGTATCAATACGAAGACTTAAAAAAATCCATTCGACAGTATATTGACGGCATCATCTGTGATGAAGATGATGTTTTGTCTATCGAAGTTCGTAACGCCAAAAATGATAGTCTGACTGTCGCCGATATTCTTGAATTGCTTGCAAAGCTGGTTAAGCAAGATGAAGAAAAAAAGAATGTCGAATCAACCACACTTTTCGCTGTTGAAGAAGAAATTTCCACAATCGACGGTGCAATCGGCAAAGCAGAGCAAGATAACAAAGCTCATACTGAACTTGTTGCGGCGCAGACAGAAATCAAGACCATAGACGAAAAGCTAACCGAAACTGAAAAAAATTATAATGAGGCGTTTTCTAAGCAACCTGCGATAGAGGCCTTGACCGGGCAAATTGCCACAGAACAAAAACTTTTGCCACAGTATGATGAGTTGGATAGTGCAATAAAATCCATAGCGGATAAAACCAAACAGTTTGATGAGCTTGGTGAGAAAAAAATTGCTCTTTCCAAAGATATTAAAGCTAAAACCGAGCAGCAAGCAAATTGGCAGACTGAACTGAAAGAACTCGGAGATGTTGCAACAAAACAACTCAAATTTGAAACAGAAAAAGAAAAAACGATTGAACGAAAGGCAAAAGTGTCTGAACTTATAACCCTCTGTACCGAATTGACCGAAGCCAATACTGCTTATACTACAGCACAGAGCGAGTATTTGAATGCTCGTAGCATTGCGGATGCTGCCGACGAAACATATAGCAGTTTGAACAGAGCATTTCTCGATGCTCAGGCTGGGATACTTTCCGAAACACTTGTAGACGGTGAACCTTGCCCTGTTTGCGGGTCTGAAACACACCCTGCTCCCGCCGTATGCCCTGCCGAAGTGCCGAGTGAAAAAGATGTTGAAGCTGCTAAGAAGAAATCTGCTAATGCCTCAAAGGACATAGAAACGGCAAGTCAAGCTGCTGCTACAGCGAAGACAAAAGCGGAAGCCAAAAATGAAGCTGTAAACAAATCCGCAACAGCACTACTTGGTACTATCCCTGATAATTTAGCATCAGCACTTGACGCGGAAGCAAGAAAAATAGACACTGACTTGTCTGAAATAGATAAGCAAATTAAGGTTGAACTCACAAGGGCGCAGCGTAAAGCAGAGATTGAAAAAGAACTACCTTTGCTGGCTGAAACGCTCGTAGGCATAAATGTTGAACAAACAAATACCGACCAAGCTATCGCTGTTCTTGGGACAGAGTTAAAGGGACTACATAATGAAAAAGAGAAGCTCTCGAAAGTACTTGCTTTTACAAACAAAACCGACGCAGAGACTAATATTCAAGTGATTGCAGATAAAAAAGCGGCACTACAAGCAGCTATCACTACTGCTAAGGATGCTCTTGATAAGCTAAAAGCCAAGCACGCTGATTTGAAGACGAAAATTGATACGCTTTCAAAGCAACTTGCAGATTCAGAAATTGTAGATATTGAAAATCTGACGGAGAAGAAAAAGGAGCTTATATCACAGAAAACAGCGCACAGCAATATTATTACGGCGATTTCATCTCGCTTTGACAAAAACAGCGATATTCAAAATCAGATTGAAAAAAAGCAAAAGGATATTTCGGCTGTTGAGGAACGATTGACTTGGGTAAAGGCCCTTTCTGATACCGCAAACGGACAGATTTCGGGTAAGGATAAGATAATGCTTGAAACCTACGTCCAAATCTCATACTTTGAGCGCATTATACGACGCGCTAATTTGCGTCTGATGGTAATGACAAGCGGACAATATGAGCTTAAAAGAGCTGAGGACGCAAGTAATCAAAAAGCCCAAAGCGGGCTTGACCTCAACGTCATTGACCATTACAATGTGACCGAACGAAGCGTGAAAACGCTATCGGGCGGCGAATCCTTCATGGCTTCATTATCGCTTGCGCTTGGTTTGTCTGATGAAATTCAATCTTCATCAGGCGGTATCAGGCTTGATACAATGTTTGTTGATGAGGGCTTCGGCTCGCTTGACGAGGATACTTTGTCGCAAGCTCTGAAAGTCCTGAACGGTTTGGCGGAGAGTAATTTGCTTGTGGGTATTATCTCTCACGTTTCCGAACTGAAAGAACGCATTGACAAGCAAATTGTTGTAAAGAAGGAAAAAAGCGGCGGCAGTCGCGTTGAAATCTTGTGTTAGGAGCGACCGCAATGACCTTACAAAAATCCCGCTTACTGTTCCTACTGGAATTGCTCAATCGCGAAACGGACGAAGAACACCCGATTACCGTTGCGGAAATTATTGAACACCTGAACGCTGAAGGTTTCTCTGCAAACCGACACACGGTTGTCGGCGACATTAATACACTTATGGCGCATAGTGTGGATGTGGTATGCAATAAGAGCCGTCAGAACCAATACTTTGTCGGCGACCGACACTTTGAATTGCCGGAGCTTATGATGTTGGTAGATGCGGTGCAAGCGGCGCGGTTTATTCCCGCTAAACAGAGCAAAGCGTTGATTGCGAAGCTGTCCGCGCTCACCAGCGTTCATCAAGCGGACAGGCTCAACCGCCAGCTTTATGTGGATAAGCACGTTAAGTCGGTTAATGAAAAAGTGCTGTATACCGTGGACTTGCTCCACGACACCATTCACGATGGGAAGCAAGTGACGTTCCAATATTTTGAGTACACGGCGACAAAGAAAAAGGTCTTGAAGCACGGCGGGCAAGTCTATCAATTCAGCCCCTATGCCCTGATGTGGAACAACGACAGCTACTACGCCCTCGGCTTTTCCGAAATCCACGGCAAGGTTGTGAAGTTTCGGGTTGACCGCATGGCAAGCCCAAAGCAGACCAACCAGCCTGCCGTTCCAAAGCCAAAGAGTTTTCGCGTGGAGGAATATGCAAAATCGGTGTTTTCTATGTACGATGAGGAAACGCGCACGGTCACTCTAAAATGTGAAAACAGTTTAATGAAATCCATCATCGACCGCTTTGGCACAAAGGTTAAGACCTCTGTTGCAGGCGAGAAACACTTTACTGCCGAGGTAGAGGTTTCCGTCAGTCCGACCTTTTTCGGTTGGTTGGTCGGGTTTGGCGGTAAAATGAGAATTGCTGCGCCGGATGATGTTCGGAAAAAATATGTGGAATTGCTGCTTGGGATTGTCGGCAGCAAAGAAAGTTAAATTTTGATTTGAAGAAGATGTGAGAGCATTGAGCAACAAAAACCGACAACGCACATACAATTACCCACCGAAGAAAGATCTGCTTAGCCCTCAAGTTTGGGAGGTTTGGCTTGCCACAGTGCCATATGAAGATGATTATTCCGCTAAAAGGCGTCCTGTCGTAGTCGTTGATGTTAAATCAGCACACTTTGAAGCCCTCGGCATGACATCAAGACCGCCGGAGTATTCAGACGAATTTTATTTGTCGGATTGGAAACGAGTAGGATTAAAACAGAGAAGCACTGTAAAAACAAGAAGAATTGTGAAGTTATCACATAGAATGTTTATACATAAAATCGGTGACTTAGGCATTGCGGATATTACCAAAATTCAAGATTATCTTTATCAGACAATTCAACCGAGCTATTCCGGACAGCGCTACAGGCCAGTTCCACAACGCTGTCCAGCTCAAAAGAGCGGATGCTATATTGCCACAGCTGTTTACGGCTCCTATAATTGTTCTTCCGTTTGGGTTTTAAGGAGATACCGCGATTATTCGCTTGCTAAGTCTTGGTACGGACGCAGGTTTATAAAACTTTACTATGCTGTTAGCCCTACCATTGTAAAGCTGTTCAGTCAAACAAAATGGTTTAACCAGATTTGCAAAAAAACTCTTGATAAAATCGTGAGTAAGCTAAAAGAAAAAGGTTGGGAGGACAGTCCATACGGTCAGTAATATTTCCAGTTTGTCGAGCAACCATCCACAAAACACACCCATCGGCTCGCGCTCACAAACCCTCACAAATCAATACTATCAAAAATAAGAAACGACAAGGTGGTCAAAATAACGACCACCTTGTTTCATTTTGCGAAAAAGCCATTGTAATAGTGTTCAGCTTGAGTTATAATATTGTCACGGCGTTCAGTTAGGACAGAACACCACAGAAAGGGTGATTACCAAAATGAGTACAGAGCTTACTTTTGGCTCATTTATACGAAGTAGAAGGTTGGCATCCGAGCCGTATATATCGCTTCGCAAACTGGCAGAGTTGCTTAACATCTCCCCGGTTTACATGAGCAACATCGAGAACGATCGTAATCCCGCTCCCAAAGACGATATTTTAGAGCATATGTCGCAAATTTTGAAGCTGAACAAGCAGGAGCGAGAACAGCTTTATGAATTGGCGGCAAAGTCCAAAACCTACACCGCTGTCCCCGGAGATTTGCCCGAATATATCTCCGCTAACGAGCTGGCACGTGTCGCCCTGCGCGTGGCGAAGGACGTAGACGCAACCGATAAAGAATGGACGGAATTTATCGAGAAACTCAAACAGCGAAGCAGACAGGAGGGAAATGAAGAATGAACCCACGCTACTATCGCCCCGAAACGCTTGAATCTATTGCGCGGAACGTCATCTCAAAGCACGACCATTCTTTACTGAATACTCCCTCACCTATTCCTGTGGAAAACATTATGGAGATGGTCTATGGGCTTAAAATAGAGTTTCAATTTATCCGCAACAACGGACGGGTTTTGGGCGAAACTGTCTTTGAAGATGCTACCGTGCCAATCTACGAGCGCGAGGGTGGCGAGGGATATAAATTGGTACGCGTCAAAGCGGGAACGGTCATAATCGACGCAAGCTTGATAAGCAATCGCTCAGACGGTCGTTTCCGTTATACTTGCGCCCATGAGCTTGCCCACTATGTCCTGCACAAAGAAATTTACACAAAATCCGGTGAAACAGCCGCCATGACCAATGTGGTGCGAAGTTCAGAAGCGGATGACAGGCTGGAATGGCAAGCCGATCGCTTGGGCAGTTATTTCCTGATGCCCAAAGGTGTTGTTAAAATGGCGTTCTATCGCAATCGTAACGACCGAAATATCATCGATACCCTTGCCCTGCTTTTCGGCGTGTCCCGTCAAGCTATGGGGATTCGCTTGGAAGAAATGCGCTTGCTTCCATAACGGACAAGCAACGCATTTTTTTACCCACAATGTTCAGTTTGAACTGTACAATATTCCACAAATGGAGGATAACGATATGACACAGCAATACGCCAAGAAAGAGATCGTACTATGCCCCGTTTGCGGCAGGGGCAGAATTATCATTGAGGAAAAGGATACCGATGACCCCCCGTTGCGGCTGGTATTGCCGAACAGCCGCAGAAAAGCTCGTTGGTACATTAAATGCAATGTCTGTAAAAGTCAGATAGGCATCACCGCAAAGAAATAATACCTGCTCGGCCCGATTCCGTGGTACCGGTCTTTGCGTTACAGAGACTGTCAGTAAAACGAGCCTTATTAAAACTTCGTCAAGCGCACCACTCCACGCCGTAAGCGGCGCGATGCAGTCGGAGCCTTACAAGTAGCTTTTTAGCTATGAGTAAGGCTCTTTTTTTGTTGTCCTTTCCAAGCTGAACAGCGGAAAGGACTTTTTTATGCGTTTATATAATGCCCGCGCACCTCCGCATTTTGATTTCAACCTTTTATATTCCTGAAATCAAAATTTTGGAGGTCGACATGAAGAACTATCAAAGCAGCGATTACGCTGCTAACAAATTTGCAGACGGTATTGTGTACCGTTTTGCTGATACAACCGTGGAAATCACGCTCGCGGATTATCTGCGGGAGAACCCCGGCAAGACCGAGGCGGACTTTGCCGAACTTAAAGCTCTGTCGAATGAAATGTATCTGCAACAGGTTCGCGCCGAAAACGCGCAAACCAAAAAGAATGTGTCCATTCACAGCTTGGAGGAAACCGACCTGTGCTGTGTTGCGTCGCCCGAGGAAACTTTGATTGTGGCAACGGAACAGACGGAAAATCGAAAGCTGCGAAAAGAAATCGCGGCAAAAGCATTATCTACGCTGACCGAAGTCCAGCGGCGGCGGTATCTATTTCATATCGTGAACGGCATGACTACACGAGCAATCGCTGAAAAAGATGGTGTTTCCCACGTTGCGGTGGTGTACAGCTTGGAGCAGGCGGAAAAGAAAATCAAAAAAGTTTTGACGAGCAACTAAAAAGCACTTACCAAAACGGGTTTAAAAGTGCATTAGGTGAGAGGGTTGGAAACCTCTTGAGGTGGGCGGCTCGAAAGAGCCACTGACTTCACAACTGAATAAGTCAATCGTCAAATACAACCAATGAAACTCCGGCCCAGCCACAGTCCGAGCGTTGAAGCGGATTTTCCATCCGTGAGCCGTCGCAGGCAATGGGGGTCGCTCGGCATCAGAATGCGGAGGGGTGGAACTCCCGTGAAGCGGTATAACCAGCCGCTGTTTGACGATTCCCATAGCGCAAGGGGCATTGAGAATAAATATTGCGTTCGATGATAGAAGCCGGGAACGGCGGGGCAAGAGAAAAAATGAAGTGTTGGTAGGAAGGTTACGGCCTTCCCACAGGCTTCCCACATCTCCGGCGAATTTATCCGCCTATGCCCATGCCGTCCGGCGGATACATACCAATTCATACAAAGGAGGCGCAAATATGCCTTTACAAGTTAAGCGTGGCGAGATGTACTTTGCCGACTTATCGCCCTCGGTCGGAAGCGAACAAGACGGGGTACGCCCTGTGTTGATTGTGCAGAACGACAGGGGCAACCGTTACAGTCCCACCGTTGTGGTAGCTGCCATCACAGGCAAACCAAAACGAAAGAAACTTCCAACTCACTATATGCTCCCCGCCATGCGCGGGCTGAGCATTCCGTCCGTGGTGTTGCTTGAACAGCTTCGTACTATTGATAAAAGCCGTCTTCAAACCTACATCGGTACGCTGGACGAAATCACAATGAGAGGAATTGACCGCGCCCTTGCGGTCAGTATGGGTATAGACCATGAAGAACCGCAAGAAGAACAAAAATAACGACACCATGTTGTTGACGTTGTGTGCCCGCTGCGCGGCGCAGTTTTATAACTCAGACGAACATATCGTCCATCGAGCCAATCTTGATCAGAAATATAAAGAACCCTGCTGTTATTGTAGTTGCCGTATGGGTTGGGATTACAAGATTCAAAGGAGGGTGAAGTCATGAGCATTACAACAGAAAACCGCCGCGAGAGTTATGAGGCGATAATGCCTACGCTCACCAAACGGCAGCAGACCGTGTTGATGATTTTACAGGAATGCGGCGATTTGACAGCACAAGAAACCGCCACCGAACTTCATCGTCGCGAGATAACCCCGACGGATGAGCGCAACTTTGCCGCTCCACGATTGACTGAACTGGCAGACAAAGGGTTGGTTACGGCGGTCGGCAAGAAAACCTGCGAAAAGACCGGGCGCAGGGTTACAATCTGGTCGATAGTGCAAAGCGGCGAGGATGAATAATCCCCGCCACTTTTGTATTTGAAGGATGATTTTTGAGAAAACGGAGGATTGCGAATGGAAGAAAAAACAACACAGCAAAATATCCCCACATCCTATAAGGAAGTGAAAGTGGGCAAAGCCATTTACCGCGTCACCAGCGTGTTTTTGGGTGAAAAGGACTTGGGCAAGACGCTGGAACAGCTTGCTATCCGAAAAGCCATGACCGACATCAAGGCGGGCGCGACCACGACGGCATAGGCTGTCAACTATGCGAATTAGAATTTTGCACCTTTGCGGAAAAGGCAAGAAATCAATAGACTTTAATCAGACCGACCGTTTCGGTCGGTTACATATATAAAACCAAATCGAAGGAGGAAAACAAAATGGGACTTGAACAAAACCGCGATGCCGGAATTTACTGTCGGCTCTCAAACGATGACGAGCGAATGGGCGAATCGGTCAGCATCGAAAACCAAAAGTTGCTCTTGCAGAAATACGTCAAGGAGCAGGGTTGGAACGAGGTCGAGGTATATTGTGACGACGGATACAGTGGCGTAAACTTTGACCGTCCTGCCGTTAAGCGGATGATTGAGGATGCCAAAGCAGGTCGTATAAACATTATCGTCGTCAAAGACCTCAGCCGTTTCGGGCGTAACTACATCGAAATCGGGCAGTACACCGACTACCTGTTCCCCACAATCGGATGCCGTTTCATTGCTCTGAACAATGGCGTGGATACAATTAAACAAAGTTCCAACAACGACATGATGGGATTTTTAAACCTGTTCAACGAGTTTCACAGCCGTGATACCAGCAAGAAAGTCCGCGCCGTGAAAAAGGCGTATGCCGAACAGGGCAAATTTGTAGCCTGTATCCCACCCCTTGGGTATATGCGAAATCCTGACGACCACAACGCTCTTGTGATTGACATGGACAACGCACCCCTTGCCCGCAGGATATTTCAAATGCGGGCGAACGGCATGGGGTTTCGCAATATCGCCATCACGCTGAACGAGGAACAGATCCCGCCGCCCAGCGATATTTATTATGCCAAGCTGGGAAAGCCGAACCCTAACCGCTGTACGCACTTTTGGGCTGACAACACAGTGAAGCAGATAATCCGCAACGAGGTCTACATCGGCAACATGATAGGCGGCAAATCCGGTACCATTTCATATAAGAATAAGAAATTGCGGCGAAAGCCCAAGGATGAGTGGATTCGGGTTGAGGGAACGCACGAAGCTCTCATATCCCGCGAGATATGGGATTTATGTGCCGCACTTGATAAAGAGCGATATATCAAGCACGAAAAGGGAAAGCATGAACCCAGTCTGCTAACGGGATTGGTGCGCTGCGTGGACTGTGGAACCAAAATGCACGTTAAGCATGGCGCGAACAAGCTCAAAGACGGCACGAAAAAGACATACCATTATTTCGACTGCGGCAACTACCGTAAATCCGGCAAAGTCGCCTGCACTCCGCATACAGTCAGCGAACCGTTGCTTGTGGACTTAGTGCTTGCCGATATACGCGAAAAAGCGGTTATCGTGTCCACGGACGAAAAGCGTGTGGCAGAGCAAATTATTAAGTTGAAAGCCCGCGAGAGCGACAGCCGTATGGCGGGATACGAAAAAGAACTCCGCGAAGCCCTGTCCCGTTTGCCTGAAATCGAAAAGCTGATGATGAACCTCTATGAAGACAGAATCAAAGGCACTTTGCCAGAAACGATTTTCGCCACGCTGATGCAGAAATATGAAATTCAACAATCGGAATTGAACGCACAGATTCCTGTTCTGCGGGACAAGATTCAAACCAACCGCCAATGTGTGGAAGGTGCTGCCGTTTGGATACGGCACATCAAGAAGTACACGACACTTGAAGAAGCGGACGCATCGGTATTTGTCGAACTGGTGGAGCGTGTTGAGGTCGGCGAAGCGTATAAAGAAGATGGAAAAACCATCCGCGACATAAAGGTGATTTACCGCTATGTTGGCAACGTGGACGAAGCCATGACCGCCGTTGCAAAGGAGGTCTCCGCATAATGTCTAAGCTATATAATGTGGGGATTTACTGCCGTTTGAGCGTAGACGATGCAAGCAATACGCAGAAGCACAATTACATCGACGGCGATGAATCTGGCAGTATCGAAAATCAACGGATTATGCTCTCTCAATTCGTGCTCTTGCAGGGCTGGATTGAAACAAAAGTATATTGTGACGACGGCTACTCCGGCGGTCATTTCCATAGACCCGGATTCCAGCAGATGATTGAGGACGCGAAAAAAGGTGTTATCGACTTGATTCTGTGCAAAGACCTCTCCCGGCTCGGCAGGGATTATATTGAGGTTGGGCGTTACACCGATGTGCTGTTCCCCACATGGAAGTGTCGGTTCATCGCCCTGCTTGACGAAATTGATACGGCAAACGACGACAATGATATGCTGCATTTCCGCTCCCTAATGAACGACTATCATCTGAAAGATTTAAGCAATAAAATCAAGACGGTATTCAGTGCAAAAGCCATGAAGTCAGGCTATCTCACCGGCAGATCACCTTACGGATATGTACGGGAAGAAAGCAAGTCGCATCTGCTGATACCTGATCTACAGGCGGCAGAGGTTATTAGGCGAATATTCGCCATGAGAGCAGACGGGGCGAGCTACAGCACCATTGCCCGAACGCTCAACACGGATGGCGTTATGACCGCCAACGACTACTGGGCTGTTAGGAACGGAAAAACAATTAAAAAGCCGTCGTTATGGTATATTCAAGTGGTTAAGAACATTCTTCGCTGTGAGATGTATAACGGAACGCTTATCAACAACAAAAAGCCATCGCTGTCTTATAAAGCGGGAGATAAGCGCAGAAAAACAGACGAGTGCGAATGGATACGCCACGAAAACGCTCATGAGCCGCTCATTGACGGTGACGCATGGGAAAAGGTGCAGGAAATTGAACGCACCACTATTGAAAAGGGAAAGACACAGGCAAAACGCCAGCCCGCCCTTTTCGGAAGCAAGCTGTTTTGTTTGGACTGTGGCACATCTTTGTCGGCGCAGACAATGGGACATACCAAAAACGGCGTTTGGAAACGGGAGGGTACTTCATATAGCTGCCACCGTCACCTGATGACAGGCAGAGCTATTTGTTCAAATCACACCATCGGCGAAAGACCATTGAAAACGATTGTGTTGAATGAGCTGCAAGCATACGCACAGTCCATCACGCTTGATGAAACACTCCTTTTGGAAAAGCTTAAAAAGCAGATGGCAGTTGATAATACCGACAACCAAGTATTCCTACAAAAAGAACTGCATCGGCTTCAGGCTTTACTGGACGAATCTAACCGATTAGCCGCAGTTCTCTATGAGGATAAAGTCGCCGGGAAAATTTCGCCTGAATCCTTTGCGAAACTACTCGATAAAAACGAGCTGGAAAGAAAAAAGCATCAGGCACAGTTCGACGAATCAAATCTGCGACTAACTGCCATTCAGGACAAAATTTTGCACATATCAAAGTGGGTTGAGGTTATTAAGAAACACACGGAGCTAACCGACATAACCCGACCTGACGTTGAGGAATTGATTGACCATATCGAAGTCGGCGAAAGTGATTATTCCAGCGGAAAGCGTGTTCAAGAAATCCGCATACACTGGCAGTTTGTTGGACTTTTAGCCGATTAGACAGGGACAGCAAAAAATGTACGCAAAAAGATATTCGCCTCTGCATAAATTCCGGCAAAGTCCCATTTCGGATTTTCCTGAATATACTGTGTAT
>CAYXNK010000049.1:0-12760 GCA_964466395.1 uncultured Oscillospiraceae bacterium
CGCAACTTCTCCAACAAAATATGGAACGCCAGCCGCTTTGTGCTGATGAACCTCACCGTCACAGACTGCAAGCTGCCCGAGACCCTCGCCACGGAGGATAAGTGGATTCTCTCCAAGCTCGATACGGTGGTCAAGGAAGTTAACGAGAACATGGACGCCTATGAGCTGGGCGTGGCGGCAGCCAAGGTCAACGACTTCATCTGGGACAGCTACTGCGACTGGTATATCGAGCTGACGAAGCCCCGGCTGAACGGGGAGGACGCAGAGAGCCGGGAGAGCGCCCAGCGGGTTCTGCTCTATGTGCTGTCTGAAATATTAAAGCTGCTCCATCCCTTCATGCCCTTTATCACCGAAGAAATATGGCAGGGCCTGCCGCATAGCGAGGGGATGCTGATGCTCACAGACTTCCCCGAGTATCAGGAAAAGCTTTCCTTCCCCAAGGATGAACAGGACTTCGAAATCCTTATGGACGCCATCCGAGCCATCCGCTCCCGCCGTGCGGAGATGAACGTGCCCCCCTCCCGGAAGGCACAGCTGATTGTGGTGGCCCAACGAGGCGAAATCTTCGAGCAGGGTCGCGCTTTCCTGATGAAGCTTGCCTATGCTGCCGAGGTTCAGGTCACAGACCAAACTCCCGCAGAGATTGACGGAATGGTCTCTGTCGTAACGGGTCAGGCCAAGATGTTCATGCCAATGGCAGACCTTGTTGACCTTGCCAAGGAGCGGGAACGCATCGAAAAAGAGCTCCAGAAAGCGCAGAAGGACTATGACGGCCAGATGGCAAAGCTTGCCAACGAAAAGTTTCTGGCCAAGGCTCCCACCAGCGTGGTGGAGGCCGAAAAGGACCGGGCGGAAAAGGCCAAGGCCTTAATCGAGAATTTAACGGAAAGCCTGAAGAAACTCGATTAAATTCCGCCAGTCCGCGCCCCTTCGACAAAAAATTTATGACCTTTCTTATAAGATAGCGCTGAGGGCGTATGCCCCCGGCGCTATCTTTTTATCGAAACAGCGGAGGAAAGATATGAAACTATATGCACATGAAACAAACGGAACCCTGCGGCTGGCTTTTACCGGTGAGCTGGATCATCACAGCGCCAGGGGGGTCATGCAAAACATAGAAGATCTGGTGGACGAGCACTGTCCCCGGGTCTGCATTGCCGACCTGGGGGGGCTGAGCTTTATGGACAGCTCCGGAATTGCAGTTATCTTAAAAATTAACAAGCTTATGCAGAACATAGGCGGCAGAGCCTGGGTGGAAAATCCGGATGGTCAGCCTCTGCGGGTGCTGGATGCATCCGGGATTGACCGGGTTGTGCGGATCTATGCAAAGGCCAGATAAAAGGAGTGAACGAATATGGAAAACCTGGATTACATAAAGCTTGAATTCCCAAGCAGAAGCATCAATGAAGGCTTTGCTCGGGCGACGGTTGCGGCCTTTGCGGCGCGGCTTGACCCGACGCTTGAGGAACTCGCGGACATCAAAACAGCAGTCAGCGAGGCCGTGACAAACTGTATTGTCCATGCCTATCCCGATAAGCTGGGAACTATCCGCCTGCGCGCTAAAATTACAGAGGGCAACTCCCTGGAAATCCAGGTGCAGGACAGCGGCGTGGGGATTCCCGACGTGGCACTGGCGCGGGAGCCGCTCTATACCACCGGAGGGGAGGAACGCAGCGGCATGGGCTTTACGATTATGGAGAGCTTCATGGATAAGGTTCGTGTTCGCTCTATAGAAGGACGCGGGACAATTGTTACAATGACCCGCAGGATTATACGTAGGTCTTAAAATGACAATCGAAATGACAGAGGCTCTGCGAAGGGCAAAAAAAGGTGATAGAGACGCGGCGGAACAACTGATTGAGGGTAACTCCGGCCTGATTTGGAGTATTGCCCGGCGGTTTTTTGGCCGGGGTGTGGAGGCCGATGACCTCTACCAGCTGGGTTGTGTGGGCTTTCTCAAGGCCATCGCCGGTTATGACGAGGACTATGGCACCCAATTTTCCACCTATGCCGTGCCGAAAATTTCCGGAGAGATTCGTCGCTTTCTTCGGGATGACGGCGCTGTAAAGGTCAGTCGCGGCATCAAGGAGCGGGCACAGGTGATTAAGGCCGCCCGCGCCGCCCTGGAGCAAAAACTGGGGCGGGAGCCGGTCCTCTCAGAGCTTTCGGCGGAAACCGGCATTGAGCCCGAGGACATTGCGTCGGCTGAGACGGCTGTGAGCCCTACGGAGTCGCTGCAAAAGGAGACGGGAGACGAGGGCTTTACCTTAGAGCACGTCCTCGGCGATTATGGCATGGAGGATCGGCTGGTGGAGAGTCTCTCTCTGCGGGAGACCATCGATAGGCTGCCGGAAAAGGAGAAAAAGGTCATCTCCCTGCGCTTCTTCCACAGTCTGACCCAGGACAACGCGGCGCGGGTCATGGGCGTGTCCCAGGTACAGGTCTCCCGGCTGGAAAAACGGGCGGTGGAACGGCTGCGGGAGCTATTGGCTGAATAAATATTGTCCTTGTTAATTCGTACGGCTTCCTGTATAATAAGAAGCTGTACGAATTTATTTTTAAAAGGTGAGTGAATGACAGACAAGGCATTGGAAAAACGGTTTATTAAGGCGCGCAAGTCTCTGATTCAGCGGGACTTTGGGCGCTTAAACGATATGCAGCAAAAGGCCGTCATGGCGACGGAAGGCCCCCTTTTGCTCCTGGCCGGTGCGGGCAGCGGCAAGACAACGGTACTGATTCATCGCATCGCAAACCTCCTGCGCTATGGCAGGGGCAGCGACTCTGTTGAGCTTCCCCGGGAGGTCACAGAGGAGGAGGTCACTGTGCTGGAGCAGGCTGCTGCCGGTGTACCGGAGGCGGACTATGCCCGTGCACGAGGGCTTGCTGCCGTTGAACCCTGCGAACCCTGGCGGATAATCGCCATAACCTTTACCAACAAGGCAGCCGGGGAATTAAAGGCCAGGCTCGAAAAAATGCTTGGACCCGAGGCGCTGGACATTTGGGCGCAGACCTTCCACTCGGCCTGCGTGCGAATTCTGCGCAGCCACGCGGACAAGCTGGGCTATGACAAGAGCTTCACGATTTATGACAGCGCCGACAGCCAGGCGGCGGTCAAGCGCATTTTAAAAGAGCTGGAAATCAGCGACAAGGACTTTCCGCCGAAAACCGTCCTGGGCTATATCAGCCGCGCCAAGGACGACATGCAGACCCCCGCGGAATTTCTCGTCCAGGCACAGGCTGTGAACGACATTCGAAAAAAACGCATCGGCGAGGTCTATGCCTCCTATACAAAGAGCCTAAAAAAGGCCAACGCCATGGATTTTGATGATTTAATCTATAACACCGTCCTGCTGCTGGAAAACCACGCCGATGTGCGGGAGCACTATCAAAAGCGCTTCAAATATGTTCTGATTGACGAGTATCAGGACACAAACCAGCTCCAATACCGGCTGGCAAAGGCGCTGGCCGGCGGGCGGAACAACATCTGTGTGGTAGGCGACGACGACCAGAGCATCTATAAATTCCGCGGCGCCACCATTGAGAACATCCTGAGCTTTGAGAGCGAACACAAGAATGCCCGGGTGATTCGTCTGGAACAGAACTACCGCTCCACACGCAATATTTTAAGCGCTGCCAACGCCGTAATTCGCAACAACACGGAGCGAAAGGGCAAGGAGCTCTGGACAGACAAGGACATGGGCGAAAAGCTCACCCTCTATGTAGCCCAGAACGAAAATGATGAGGCACAATACGTGGCCAGCCGGATTATGGAGAGCGTCTCCCAGGGGGATAATTTCCGGGACACGGCGGTACTCTACCGTATGAACGCTCAGACCAACAAGCTGGAATACGCCTTTAAGCGTAACGGCGTTCCTTATCGCATCATCGGCGGCACCCGCTTCTTTGACCGTCTGGAGGTCAAGGACATGCTGGCCTACCTTTTTGTAATCCTCTCCCCGTTGGACGATTTGCGTCTCCTGCGCATCATCAACAGCCCGCCCCGGGGCATCGGAGAAAAAACCATCGAGACGGCGGCGGCCATTGCGGCTGACCGAGGCCTTTCTCTGTTTGAGGTGGTGCAAAACGCTCCGGCCTATCCGGAGCTATCCAAGGGCGCTGCCGCCAAACTGCGCACCTTCGCCGAGCTGATGGAGAGCTTCATCGCGCTGTCGGAAACGGCGACGCCGGACGCACTTTTTGACGAAATTATTGACAAAACTGGCTATGTCCGTGCTCTGGAGGAGAAAAATAACGACGAGAGCAACGCCCGCATCGAGAACGTGGGCGAGCTGAAATCCAACATCCTGGGCTACCTGAAGGAGACGGAAAACGGCAGTCTGGCAGGCTTTTTGGATGAGGTTTCTCTCTATTCCGACATCGACAACCTGGAACAGGACGACAACAACGTGGTGCTGATGACCATGCATTCTGCAAAGGGCTTGGAGTTTGACAACGTGTATATCATCGGTGTGGAGGAGGGGATTTTCCCCGGCGTCCGCTGCATCGGTGAACCGGAAGAGATGGAGGAGGAGCGCAGACTTTGCTATGTGGGCCTGACCCGGGCGAAAAAGAGGCTCAGCCTCATTTGCGCCCGCCAGCGTATGCTCTTTGGCAGAACCAGCTCCAACAGTCCATCCCGTTTTGTGGACGAGATTCCGGCGGAGTATATCGAGCGCCGGGAAGCCCCCGGCAATGACAGCTTTGTCTCCACCCGAAGCAGCGCCTCTGGCGGCGCCACCTATGACGGCGTCTCCCGCAGCGGCTTCAATGGAGGCGAAGCGCGAAAGCCCGTCTTTTCAGAGCCGGCTCGAAAGCCCCTTGCATCTCGACCCGCCGCTCCGGCAGCGGTTCCGGCCTTCAAGCTGGGAGACATGGTGGAGCACTCGGCCTTCGGTAAGGGCAGTATTATAAAAATGACGACCATGGGCGGAGACAGTCTTGTCGAAATCCAATTTGAGCAGGGGACAAAGCGCCTGATGCTCAAGGCAGCCGCCATGCACATGAAAAAGATATAAGCATGCAGAAAGGATAAGCCTTCCCTTATGAGCCTTCAAAATAAGAACCTTGCGGTATTAGGTCGCCTTGCCCTTCTGGCAACGGCCTTTATCTGGGGCACCTCTTTCGTCATTCTAAAAAACACCATTGCCGAGCTTCCGACTCTCTATGTTCTGGCGATTCGCTTTTCCGGCGGCGCGGTTCTTCTGAGCCTTGTGTTTGTAAAGCAGCTCAAAAATATTGATCGAGAACACTTAAAGCACGGCTTGATTCTCGGACTGATATTATTTTTCGCCTATGTGATTCAGACCTTTGGCCTCCAGCATACAAGCCCTGGAAAAAACGCATTTTTGACCTCTACATACTGCGTGGTCGTGCCTTTTTTTACCTGGATTGCCTATAAAATTCGCCCCAATCGTTATAACCTGATTGCGGCAGTGGTCTGTTTAGCGGGTGTGGGCCTTGTCTCCCTCAAGCAGGACGCCTCCGTGAATATTGGCGATGTGCTGACCCTGATTTCCGGCACCCTCTACGGCATACATATTGTTCTCACAGCAAAGTATGTGAAGGGCAAAAGTGTCCCTCTGCTCACCGTGATTCAGTTTGTGGTGGCGGGCGTTCTGTGCTGGGTCTTTGCCCTTTCCACGGGCCCCTTCCCAAGCCGGGAGGCGCTGGGAAACAATGTCCTGAGCCTTGTTTACCTCTGTGTGTTTTGCACGGTTGCCTGCTACCTTCTGCAAAACTTCGGGCAGAAAAACACCCCCTCCTCAACCGCCGCGATTCTCATGTCCTTTGAGGCGGTGTTCGGCGCCTTCTTCTCCGTTCTGTTGGGAGCGGAGGAAATGACGCTCAAGCTCGCCGCGGGCTTCCTGCTGATTTTTGGCGCGGTGCTCATCAGTGAAACGAAGCTTAGTTTCTTAAAAAAGACCGGGGAAAAGGCCGAAAAGCCGGAGCAGAATGTAGCAGAGCCAAGCCCTGCCGAATAGAGAGCCTTAAAAAAGAGCCTTGGAATAAATATGTTCCAAGGCTCGTGATATTTCTATTTGAAGAGCTTCGCCTTCCGGAAGATGAAGTATACAATCAGGCAGACCGTTGCCGCAAACAGCACAATGGCACCGAAGGCCCAGGGCTGTTCGGTGAAGCCCAGGCCGGCAAAGGAGACGTTCATGCCGAAGGCGCTGAAAATCATCTCGGGAATCGCCATCACAACGGTGATGATGGCCAGAACCTTCATGACGATATTCAGGTTGTTGGAGATGACCGAAGCGAAGGCGTCCATCATGCCGCTTAAAATACCGCTGTAAATGTTCGCCATTTCGATGGCCTGCTTGTTTTCAACGATAACGTCCTCCAGGAGGTCCGCATCATCAGGGTATTTTTTTATAAAATCATAGCGCAGCAGCTTTTCGAGAACAACCTCGTTTGAGCGCAAAGCAGTTGTGAAATAGACCAGGCTCTTTTCCAGCTTGAGCAGCTCAATTAGCTCATGGTTTTTTGTGGAGCGATGGAGCTTGTTTTCCACTTCCTCACTCTTGCGGTCGATGATGGTAAGGTAGTGGAGGAATAAGGTTGCGTTCTTGTGCAGGAGCTGGAAGATAAAGCGGGACTTCATGAAGGTGCGGAAATCCCGGATTTTCCCGTCGGCAAAGGGGTGGAGAATCGGGGTGTCTACGCTGCAGACGGTGATGACCACATCCTTTGCAAGGATAATGGAAAGAGGAATGGTGTTATACAGCTCCTTTTCGTTTTGCGCCTCGACAATGGGGCTGTTCACGAGAATCATGGTGTAATCATCGTCGGTCTCAATACGGGAGCGTTCAAAATCATCCAGGGCGGCGCGGATGGTGTCGGGATCCAGTTCCAGCGCCACGGATACATTGAGCACCTCGGCCTCTGAGGGGTGAATCATGGAAATCCAACAGCCCGGGCAGGGGGCAGAAAGCTGCTCCAGCCGGGTGTCGTGGGACAGGTAATATTTGACCAAGTTGATTCCGTCCTTTCATTGCTTCGCAGGGAACGAAGCAGCAAAAGGCCTTGTTCCATGCAAATTATCCGGTTGTACTCGGGGGATGGCTACTGTCAGGCAGAGGGTCTGACTTCATTTACGGACACTTCCTTTGCATAAAAAATTTTGAGAAACGCCTGGATTTCAGCCCTAAAAACGGCTGATCTCAGGCACGCTTCCCATCTCTCATATTCTAAGACCTCGAATGGGCTTTGTCAATTAAAATCGCTTTTTCTGGGCCACTTTATGCCGACCGCAAACGAAACGCGCGGAGTCATTGGCGTGCCTCCAATCCGGCGCGGTTTCAGGCAACAAAAGCCGCGCCCTGCCGCTGAAAGCTTCAGCCGGCAGGGCGGTTTTTATATAAATGTAATTTCTCTAAGGCAACACCGCGCTTTTTGCGCTAGCTTCTCTTTGTGCGGTGTTGCTTTGCGGTTTTATTTGAAGGCGAAGGCTCCCTCGACCAGGCTGCGCTCCGGCGGACAGGTCAGAATGGAAACTAGGGGAACAATCACAAAGCCCGCGAGCATGGCAAAAGCGCCGCAGTTAATCGGGGACTGGAGCAGGGTGGGGAAGCTGCTGCGGAACAAAAGATTTGCCAGCATCAAAAGAGAGCCGAAGGCGAAGTTTACAAAAATCGCGACCTTGGTCGTCCGCTTCCAGTAGAGAGAAAAGAAGAAGGGGGCCAGGAAGGAGCCGGCCAGCGCTCCCCACGAGATACCCATCAGTTGGGCGATAAAGGTCACGTTTGTCTTGTATTGGATGATGGCGATAATCGCAGAGAGCAGGATGAAGAACACAATCAGTACCCGAATCAAAAGGAGCTGGCGCTTCTCCTCCATTTTCTCATGGAACAGGGGTTTTATGAAGTCCAGGGTCAGGGTGGAGGACGAGGCCATCACCAAGGCCGAAAGGGTAGACATGGAAGCTGAAAGTACAAGAATTACCACAAGGCCAATCATGAAATCTCCGTTTTGGGACATCATCTGAGGGATGATGAAGTCAAAGCCGTTTGCAGCAACCTCCTCACCTCTGACAAAGAGTCTGCCGAAGGCACCCATAAAGTAGCAGCCGCCGGCGATGATGATGGCAAAAAAGGTGGAGATGACTGTGCCTTTTTTGATATCCGCATCACTCTTGATGGCATAGAACTTCTGCACCATCTGGGGCAGACCCCAGGTGCCCAGGGAGGTCAAAAGCACCACGCCCAGCAGGCTGACAGGGTCGGGGCCAAAGAGGGAGGAGAAGGACCCGGCAGGTGCGCCCTTGTCGGAAATCTGGCTGAGCGCCTCAATAGAGGCGGTGAGGCCGCCGTTTGTCCGGAGCACCGCAAGGATAACAGCGGCAATGCCGCCGAGCATAACCACTCCCTGAATCAAATCGTTGATGGCGGTAGCCATGTAGCCGCCCGCAATGACGTAAATACCCGTGAAAACCGCCATAATGACGATGCAGAGGGTGTAGTCAATGTGAAAGGCCATGCCGAAGAGGCGAGAGAGACCGTTGTACAAGGAAGCGGTGTAGGGAATCAGGAAGACAAACACAATCAGAGAGGCGACGATTTTTAACGCCTTGCTGTCAAAGCGGGAGCCAAAAAATTCCGGCATGGTGGCGCTGTTAAAGTGATGGCTCATGCGCCTGGTGCGCTTTCCCAGCACAATCCAGGCCAGAAGACTGCCCAAAAAAGCATTTCCGATGCCAATCCAGGCTGCCGAGACGCCGAATTTCCAGCCAAACTGCCCGGCGTAGCCCACGAAGATAACGGCAGAGAAGTAGGAGGTTCCGTAGGCAAAGGATGTCAGCCAGGGGCCAACGGCGCGTCCGCCCAAGACAAAGCTGGAAACGTCGGTTGTGTGGCGGCGGCAGTAAAAGCCGACAAAAACCATAACGGCGAAAAAGACGGTGAGCATTGCGAGCTTGATGAACATAAAAACAACCCTTTCTCTGGAGGACACAAAAAAAACGCCCTCCGTAATTAAAATTACAGAGGACGGATAAAATCAATCCGCGGTACCACCTCAGTTTACCTTAGCCTCACGGCTGCGGCCTCGTCGGGTACGGCACAAAATGCGATACCCCAGCGCTGTAACGGGCGTTCCCGTTGCGGTCTACTGGCGGTTCATACCCGCGTTCGGCGCACAGCTCGCAGGATGTATTCGAAAAAAGCCTCCCTGCTGTCTCGCACCGGCCGACAGCTCTCTGAAGGAAACGCTTTTTTCTACTTGTTCCCGGTCATTGCCTTTGTTGTGGTTTATTGTAGCTGATAGACTTTTCTGTGTCAAGTCAAAAACAGGGCGTGGACGGAAGTTTGCGAATTTAAATAGTTAAAGTGAGCAGCCCGTGATAATATAATGTCAAGATGCACAAAGGCTACTCCCGATAAAGACGTACAAAAACAGGGATATAGAGCAGAAGGGTTGCGAGCAAGGCTACGGCGCAGAGTCCAATCAGGCCGTTTTCCAAGGTGGTGCTCATCACCGGGAAAAAGATGGGGCGGAGAAAGAAGAGGAACATCACAAAATAGACCAAGGCTGTGCTCACCTTGCCGAACCACTTCGCGCCGTTGAGCTTTCTGCCGTTGTGCCGAAGCACCAAGAGACCTGCGATAGCCATGAAGCTCTCTTTGATGACATAGATAGCCAGAAGGTACTGCATATGGCTGCTTTTTAGCGCAAAACAGAGGATTAAGGCCGCCTGAGTGAGCTTGTCGGCAACGGGGTCAACCAGCTTGCCCAGTTCTGTCACCATATTGAACTTCCTGGCAATCAGGCCGTCAAACATATCAGTGATGGAAGAGACTCCAACAAGCCCCGCGGTCAGGACATAGCCCCGGGTGGTTTCGGCCACCATGTAGCTATAGATAATAAAGGGAATCAAAAGAATCCGAAAATATCCGAGGATGTTGGGAATCGAAAAAATTTCTTTACGGTTTACCATGATTAAGCTCCCCTGTTAAAGTGGGTTTCAGTCCAGCGAATTCCAAGCGGTTTCCAGTGCAATCTCCATCATCTGGGTAAAGCCGTTTTGCCGCTCCTCCGCTGTCAGACCTTTGCCCTCGAAGATGAGGTCGGAGATGGTTAGAATGCCCAGGGCTTCCTTTCCGGCGTGGGCGGCGGTCATATACAGGCCGGCCACCTCCATGTCCACGCATAAAAGCCCCATTTCTCGGTATTTGTCGTTGGAATTGGGATTTGCATCGTAAAACTGGTCGCCGGTGAAGACAGGACCCACAACGGAAGTTGCGCCGATGTGCTCGGCGGCCTTGTCCGCCAGCTTGAGCAACCGGTAGCTTGCCGTGGGCGCATAGGTGCCGGGAAAGCAATATTGGTTGCCGTAAGCGCTGTTCGTCGAGGCGCTCATGGCAATCACCACATCGCCCAGCCCCACTTTCTCGGAGACAGCGCCTGCGCTGCCGATGCGGATGATGCTGTCCACGTCGAAATAATGGTAGAGCTCATAGGCATATAGCCCGATGGAGGGGACGCCCATGCCGTGACCCATTACGGAAATGCGCTTGCCCTTATAGGTCCCGGTATAACCATACATATTGCGGATGCTATTAAAGAGAACGGGGTTCTCCAAATAATTTTCAGCCACATATTTGGCGCGGAGGGGGTCGCCGGGCATCAGCACAACCTTTGCGATATCGCCCTTGTCGGCTCCGTTGCAGGCGGAAGGTACAATCATCGTTTTTTCTCCTTTTGGTTATCCGAACAGAGCGGCCAGGCTCTGGGCGTAGGGCGGCTTGCAGATGCCCTTTTCGGTAATGATGGCGGTAATCAGCTCGTGATCCGTCACGTCAAAGGCGGGGTTAAAGCATTTGACTCCCGCGGGAGCCATGGGCTTTTCATAGAACATGGTCTTAATTTCCTCGGGATTGCGCTCTTCGATTTCAATATCTGCACCGGTTTTGCAGTCCATGTCGATGGTGGATGTTGGGCCGAGCACGTAGAAGGGAATTCCGTAATGCTTTGCCAGGATCGCCACGCCGCAGGTTCCGATTTTGTTGGCGGTATCACCGTTTGCGGCAACCCGATCGCAGCCAACGAGCACGGCTTGAATGAGGCCTTTTTTCATGACGGTGTTGGCCATGTTGTCACAGATTAAGGTCACGTCAAGACCTGCTGCGTGCAGCTCATAGGCCGTAAGGCGAGCACCTTGGAGCAGGGGTCTTGTCTCGTCGGCAAAGACGCGAAAGTTTATGCCCTGCTCATGACCCAAAAGCATGGGGCCAAGAGCCGTGCCATATTTAGAGGTGGCCAGAGGGCCTGCGTTGCAGTGGGTGAGCAGGCCGTCGCCATCGCGGAGCAGGGAGAGGCCAAACTCGGATATTTTGCGGCACATTTCAATGTCCTCATTGTGGATGGAAACGGCCTCTTTGCCCAGCAGCTCACGAATTTCGGAGACAGAGCGGAAGGCGTTTTCCTTGGCCACCTTGAGCATCCGCTTTAAAGCCCAGCTTAAATTAACCGCCGTGGGGCGGGAGGAGTTGAGATAGGCCGCCTGCGACTCAAGTTTTTTGACGAATTCTGCGCCGCTTTCGGCCTCTGTCTGCCGGGAGAGGGAATACAGGCAGTAAGCGGCGCAGATACCAATGGCCGGCGCGCCGCGGACACGAAGCTTAAAAATGGCCTCAAACATTTCTTCGGCCGTGGTGAGCAGAATCTCCTTCTCCTCGTTCGGGAGCAGCGTCTGGTCGATGATATACAGAGAGTTGGTGTCGGTAAGATATCTGATGTTATCCATCTTTTTACACATCCTTTTGTCGATTGATATAATTATATAACGCAATCCGGTAATAAGCAACAGGCATCTCACAGATATTCCGGCTCTTTGCAACAACTATAACGTTATTGGGATAACCTTATAACAATAAAAACATTTGACAAAAAGGACTGAGCAGGCATAGGAAAAACGGAATTCTTTGGAAGAAAATTCTTTCGTATAGCATCTACAAGTCAAGTGTTATTTGTTTGTCGAAGAAGTCAATTTTTTGTATAATTTATGAAAAACCAACATTTATTGCTTGCCTTGGGAATATGTTTCATATATACTGTACAAGGCTGAAAAAGAGTGTGAACAAAGAATAGCATACCCGGGCTGAAATTATATTATGGGAGGATTAGGAATGAAGGGGCAGAAAATGCTTAAGGTTTGCAGCATACTCATGATTCTTGTGAGTCTGTTCGCGATTGCAGCAGGAGCGCTCGGTCTCTCGGAGGTTAGCGACGAGAAGAAGAGAAAAGAAGCTGAGAAGGCTGAAACTGTTGCGAGCATCAACACACTGGAGGAAGGCGTAAACTTGCTGGACTCCAAGAGAGCCGACTATGAGGCCGGCAAAAAGGCCCTGGAAGAGGGAGAAGCACAGTACGAAGCAGGCGTAAAAACGCTTGAAGCCGGACAGGCAGAGTATGCCGCCGGTGAAAAGCAGCTTGCATCAAACAAGGCCGCCTATGATGCAGGCAAGGTAACGCTTGCAGCAAACAAGGCTACTTACGAAGCCGGTAAGGTGACCTATGCCAACGGACTCAAGGAGTACAACGCGGGTCTGGCTGAATACAACACCAAGAAGGCACAGTATGATGCTGGAATGGCCGAGTACACCGCCGGCAAGGCAGATTATGATGCCAAAAAAGCGCAGTACGACGCAGGTCTGGCTGAATTGAGCAAAAAAACAGCCTCTTATGAAGCAGGCAAGCAACTTATCGCCGGCGGCAAGGGCAGCTATGACACTATGGTTGCCGGAATGAAGGCACAGCT
>CAYXNK010000050.1:0-12724 GCA_964466395.1 uncultured Oscillospiraceae bacterium
TCTGTGATACAATATATATTATTGGAAAAATAGCGCATGATAAACCTAAGAGACGGCGGAGGAAGGAACATATGGACACAAGCTTAGCGGTAGTCAATGAATTCTTGCATGAAATTCTCGTGCACCCGGAGCTGACCGTCCTCCCTGAAATGACGGTTGCCTGTATTTCCGAGATGGAACGAGGCCTGAAAGGGGAGGAATCCTCCGTCAAGATGATCCCCACCTTTGTCTCCGCCCACGGCAGACCCCAAAACGGCGCGCCGGTTATCGCGGTGGATGCCGGCGGAACAAATCTCCGGGTGGCTCTGGTGCGCTTCACAGACGGCAGGCCGGAAATCTCACAGCTGCAGGTCTACCCCATTCCCGGCAGCCGAGGCGAGATTTCGTCAGATGAATTTTTCGACGCCCTGGCGGAGCGAATTTTACCACTCACGGAGACCAGCGACCGCATCGGCTTTTGTTTTTCCTACCCGGCGGAGATCTTTCCCGACCGAGACGGCAAGATTTTAAGGCTTTCCAAGGGCGTGAACGTCCGGCAAGCCGAGGGGCTTGTTTTGGGGCGGGAGCTGAAAAAGAAGCTTCGGAAAAAGGGCGTCTCACAGGAATTGCATTTCACCCTCTTAAACGACACGGTTGCCAGCCTCATGGGTGGGGCTGCCGCGTTTCCCATGGAGGGCTTTGATGGGATGTGCGGGCTGATTTTGGGCACGGGCTTTAACACCTGTTACCCTGAAAAAGGTGAGCGGATTTCCAAGTTGCCGGACGCGAAAGATATGATAATAAATTGTGAAACCAGCAACTTTTCGAAGCTGTTTAGGGGCCTGCCCGACGAGATGACAGACAGGGACTCCATCAATCCGGGCATCGGCCACTGTGAAAAGATGATTTCCGGCGCCTACCACGGCATTGTGATGACAAACACGATGATTTTGGCAGGAAAAAAGGGCCTGCTCTCTCCGGGCTTTGCAGCGCTTTCCGAGCCCTTTACCACCCCGGAGCTGGATGGCTTTATGCGGGGGGCGGAAAACAGGGTTTCCCTGCTCTGTGAGGGGGACGATGCCTTGGTTGTTCGCGCTATCATCGACCAGAGCTTTGAGCGGGCAGCAAAGGTCGTCTGTGCCATTGTCGCCGCACACTGCCTGATTTGCGATGGCGGGAAAACGGCCGAGCGCCCCTTCTGCGTGATTGCCGAAGGCTCCACCTTTTATAAGTCCCTGCTGCTGCGGGACAAGCTAAGCCGCTATGTGGAGGAATATATCACGGGGACGCTCTCCCGCCATGTGGTCTTTCACGGGGCGGAGAACCTGACCCTGACAGGGGCGGCTCTTTCCGCCCTGATTAACGGGTGAGGATACATAAGAATACACCGGCGGGCGGAGAAGCTCCCTCGCCGGATTAGTGGCGCCCGCTTTTTGCAGGCGCTTTCAAAACTAGACAATATTGAGGATGAAGCATATATGCTTATAAAGCTAAAGGAACTGGAAGAAAAATTTTCCGAAATTGAACGCCGCATGACCCTGCCGGAATACTATTCCGACGTGAATGCCTATGCAAAGCTCGCAAAGGAGCAGAAGGAGCTCGCCCCCGTTGCGGAGAGCTATCGCCGCTACATGAAATATGAGGCCACGGCGGCGGAGGCGAAAAAGCTCCTGGAGGGCAGCCAGGACGACCCGGAATTTAAGGAAATGCTTCGGGAGGAGCTGGAGGAAGCAAGGGAGCTCATGGAAAAAACCGAGGAGGAGCTGAAAATCTTGCTCCTGCCCCGGGACCCCAACGACAGCAAGAACGTCATCGTGGAAATCCGCGGCGGTGCAGGGGGAGACGAGGCGGCGCTCTTTGCCAACAGCCTCTATCGGATGTATTCCATGTACGCCGAGACAAAGCGCTGGAAAACAGAGATTGCAAATATCAACGAAACCGAAATCGGTGGCATCAAAGAGGTCAGCTTCGTCATTGAGGGCGAGGGTGCCTATTCCCGCCTGAAGTTTGAAAGCGGCGTTCACAGAGTCCAGCGTGTGCCGGATACTGAGGCCTCGGGGCGAATTCACACCAGTACCGTCACAGTGGCCGTGCTGCCGGAGATGGACGAGGTTGATTTTGCTATTAACCCTGCCGACCTGCAGATTGACACCTATAGGGCCAGCGGCGCAGGCGGTCAACACGTCAACAAGACGGAGAGCGCCATTCGAATCACCCACCTGCCCACGGGCGTGGTTGTGGAGTGCCAGGATGAACGCAGCCAGCATAAAAACAGGGAGAGGGCGATGAAGATTCTCGCCTCCCGCCTCTATGAGGCCGAGCAGCAGAAGCAGGCCGCCCTTATGGCAGCAGAGCGCAAAAGCCAGGTGGGAACCGGCGACCGTTCCGAGCGCATCCGCACCTATAACTTCCCCCAGGGGCGGGTCACAGACCACCGCATCGGCCTGACCCTGTATAAGATTGATTATATTATGAATGGCGACTTAGACGAGATTATCGATGCATTGGTCACAGCCGATCAGGCGGAAAAAATGAAGGCCTCGGCCGGCGAATGAGACCCTTCGGAGAAGAGACGATGGAAACACGAGAGCTAAGCGGCGACATTTTGGCAGCCGCGGAGATAATTCGGGCGGGCGGCCTTGTTGCTGTGCCCACGGAAACGGTCTATGGCTTAGCTGCCAACGCCTTTGACGAGAAAGCCGTTGCGGAAATCTACAGGGTCAAGGGCAGGCCGGAGGTCAAGCCTCTGAGCCTGATGGTTTCGGGGATTTCCGAGATCGAGCGCCTCTGCGAGGAGGTCCCCCCCGCGGCCTTTGTTCTGGGGGAGGCTTTCTGGCCGGGACCTGTGACCCTTGTGCTCTGTGCCAGGGACACGATTCCGGAAATTGTCCGCGCGGGTGGAAAAACGGTCGGTCTGAGATGCCCCGACCACCCGCTGCTGGCAGAGCTTTTAAAAACCGTGCAGTTGCCTCTGGCTGCGCCATCGGCGAATCCCTCGGGGGCGGAAAGTCCCAAAAACGCAGCCGCGGTTTGGAATTATTTCGACGGCGAGATTGCGGGCATAATAGACGGCGGGGAATGTACCCTGGGTCGGGAGTCCACGATTGTCGATTTAACCGTCAGCCCCTTTCAGATTCTGCGGGAGGGCGCTGTTTCAGCTTATGAAATTGCCATGACGCTTCTGGCCTCCATGACGATTATCGGCATCACAGGCGGCACAGGCAGCGGAAAGACAACGGCCTTGGAGGCCATTCGGGATTTGGGCGGACTTGTGATTGACACAGACGCCGTATACCACCGTCTGCTGGCCGAGAGCGAGCCGCTGCTTGCTGAAATTCACGAGCGCTTTCCCGGCGCAATCCCCCAGGGAAGCCGGGACACGAAGGCCTTGGGCAAGCATGTTTTCTCAAACCCCGAGGAGCTGCGCGCTTTAAATGAGATTACACACCGCTTTGTGGGCGAGGAGATGCTGCGGCTGCTCACGGATTGGGCTATGCGGGGCGGCAAGCTTGCTGCCATTGACGCGATTGCCCTGATTGAGGGCGGGGCGGCAAATCTGTGCAAGGCGACTGTCGGCATTCTGGCGCCCCGGGAGGCGCGAATTACACGGCTGATGCGGCGGGAGGGCATCTCCCAGGACTATGCGGAGCTGCGCATCTCCGCCCAGAAGCCGGATAGTTTTTTTGCAGAGCACTGCGATTATACCCTCATGAATGACGGGTCGCAGGAAGAATTTAACCAAAAAAGCAAAATGATTTTTGAAGAGATCATTAGGAGGTAAGACCCAATGGAAAAAGAAAAGTCCGCAAAGAAGGACAAATTATTTTATCAGCAAAAAAACGGCTACGAGTTGATTGACGCCCAGGAGCGGGAGCGCATGGAGCGCTATTGCCGGGACTACATGGCCTTTTTGGACGAGGCCAAGACCGAGCGCGAGGCCGTAAAAGCGGGCATCCGCTTAGCCGAGGCCAAGGGCTTTGTACCCTATGTGCAGGGAATGAAGCTAGAGCCGGGCACGAAAATTTATTTCTCCAACCGGGGCAAGGCCCTGATGCTGGCGGTTATTGGCAAGCGCCCCCTTTCCGAGGGTGTGAACATCGCCGCTGCCCATGTGGACAGCCCCCGCTTGGACTTAAAGCAGGTGCCGGTTTATGAGGACAACAACCTCTGTTACTTCAAGACCCACTATTACGGTGGCATCAAAAAGTACCAGTGGCTGACCATTCCACTGGAGCTGCGGGGCGTTGTTGCGCTCAAGAGCGGCGAGGTGGTGGAGGTCTGCATCGGCAAGGACAAAAGCGACCCGATTTTCCAGATTACAGACCTTCTGCCCCATCTGGGCAAGGAGCAGCGGAAAAAAACTGCGGATGAGTTTGTCCCCGGTGAGAGCCTGAACCTGTTGGTTGGCACCATTCCCGACGCGGAAGACGTTCAGGAGCGGGTGAAGCTCGCGATTTTGGACATTCTTCATGAGAAATACGGCATTGTGGAAGAGGACTTCCTCTCGGCTGAGCTCTCCGCCGTTCCGGCCTATGAGGCGAGAGAGTCCGGCCTGGATCGCAGCCTGATTGCGGGCTATGGCCACGACGACAGAGTCTGCGCCTATGCAGAGCTTGCAGCGACCCTGGAACTGGAGGTTCCCGAAAAAACCGCCGTCTGCATCCTGGCGGACAAGGAAGAGATCGGCTCCGAGGGTGTGACCGGTATGAAGAGCCTGGCCTTTGAGCGCTTTGTGGGCGGCCTCTGCGACAGCCAGAACGTCAAGCTCACAGACTGCTTTGCAAATAGCATCTGCATTTCGGCGGACGTGACAAACGCCTTTGACCCCCTATATCCCGACGTTTCCGAAAAGCGTAACGCGGCCAAGGTCAACCTGGGTGTGAGCCTCTGCAAGTTTACAGGCCACGGCGGAAAGTCCAGCTCCAGCGACGCCTCTGCCGAGCTGGTTGCAAAGCTGCGCCGCATTTTTGCAGACAACAAGGTTGTCTGGCAGATGGCAGAGCTGGGCAAGGTGGACCAGGGCGGCGGCGGGACCGTTGCCATGTATATGGCGGAGCGGGACATTGACACCATCGACGCCGGCGTTCCCGTCCTGTCTATGCACGCGCCCTATGAGACCGTTGCAAAATTTGATTGCTATATGACCTATAAGGCCATTGCAGCAGTTTATAACGATAAATAATCCTGCATTAAAAAGCGGATGAAAGCCCCCGTTTCTGCAAAGACTAAGGCAGAAACGGGGGATATTATTTTGAAGGAATTTCTGAAAAATGACAACGAGAGCGACGAAGAAAGCGCAATGACGGAAAACGTCAAGCAGTTTGGAAGCGCTATGCTGACAGGGCCTGCCAGTTCCATCCACTGCCTGACCATCGTCGGACAGATTGAGGGACATCAGCTATTGCACGAAAGTGCGAAAACCACAAAATATGAGCATGTCATGCCCATTATCGCGGCAATCGAAGAGAGCCCGGACATCCATGCGCTTTTGATTCTCGTGAACACCGCCGGGGGAGATGTAGAGGCAGGCCTAGGCATCGCAGAGCTGATTGCGGGCATGAAAAAGCCCACAGCCTCTATTGTTTTGGGTGGGGGACATTCCATTGGTGTTCCTCTGGCCGTTGCGGCAAAAAAGAGTTATATCGCGCCCTCGGCGGCCATGACGATTCATCCAGTTCGGCTCAACGGACTTGTGATTGCCGTGCCCCAGAGCTTTCATTATTTTCAGCGCACCCAGGAGCGGGTGGTGAAATTTATCATCAACAATTCACACGTCAGCCGCGAGGTGCTCATGGATTATATGCTGCGCACCAGCGAGCTGGCAAACGACGTGGGCAGTGTGCTGGAGGCGGAGGACGCTGTGGATTGCGGACTGATTGACAGCATCGGCTCCCTGTCGGATGCCCTTTCCTACCTCCATGAAGAAATTGCCAAAAACGAAGCATAAAGCCAGGCGAGCGCATCCTTTAGAGCCGCTCGTATTCTTGTTAAGGCAATACAGCACTTCCCTTTGTGCGGTGTTGCCTTAATAAAATCTTAAAAATCCCTCTACTTTTTTCTTAATCTAGGCCTTGCTATACTTATGATAACGAAAAGGGGGAATTATTTATGCTGGAGGGCATATCTACGTTGCTTTTTACCGCCGCCTCACTATTTGGCGCTTATTTTTCCATCCTCGCGCTTTTTGGACTGCGTAAGCCTCGGAGGAAGCCGGAAACAGAGACCCGCTTGAAATTTGCGGTGCTCGTCCCTGCCAGAAATGAGGAGGCTTGCATCTCGGGCATCATCGAGAGCATGAGCAAGCAGGACTATCCAAAAGAACTGATTCATACATATATCATTCCGAATAACTGCACAGATGACACTGTCATGGTTGCAAAACGGGCGGGAGCGCGAATTATAAACGTGTCCGCCGCTGTCAAGAACAAGGGCGCCGCACTGGAAGAGGCATCAAACATTTTGCTGGATTCCCCTGAAAACTATGGCGCCTTCTGCGTTTTTGACGCAGATAACGAGGCCGATCCGGGCTTTATCGCGGCCATGAATCGGGCGCTCGCCTCCGGGGCGCGTGTGGCAAAAAGCAGGATTCTCTGTAAAAACCGGACGCAATCCTGGGTCTGCGCCTGTTACGATATCTATTTCTGCTTCGCCAATATTTTCTTAAACCGTGCCCGGGAAAACCTTGAACTCTCCGCCCGGGCGATTGGGACAGGCCTTGCCGTCCGCCGGGATTATTTGAGCGAGATTGGCGGCTTTTCCTCTCAGACCATCACAGAGGACGCAGAATTTTTTGTTGACTGTGCCATCAATGGCGAGCGGATTGCATATTGTGGGGACGCGCTGACCTACGATGAGTCGCCCCTGTCCTTTAAAACCTCGCTGACTCAGCGCAAACGGTGGGTTAGCGGCGTTATGGAGGTTACGGGCATAAAGCTGCCGGAGCTGGTGCAAAGCCTCGGCCGGAGCGGGCACACAATCAAGGTCGCCGACACGGCAATCCAGCTTTTTGCCTCTTACGCCCAGGCACTGACCCCCTTTGCAATTCTGCTGGGCTTCGCTTCCGCACCTCTGGAATTTCTCGAATCGCTGCCCCTCTCTCTGGCTACGGCCTATCTCGCGGCCATGGGCAATGCCTTTTTAGCCCTTCTTTTTGAGAGGCGACTCAGCTGGAAAATGACAATCGGCATCCTCATGTATCCGATTTTTATCTTTTCCTTCGTGCCCCTTCAAACGATTTCGCTTTTTTGGAAAACAACCAAGTGGCATGAAATCCGCCATACCGGCGTCCAGCTCAGAGCGAAGGAAAAGGCCGCATAAAAAGGAAAGCGCGCAGAGAATGTGTGCTTTCCTTTTTTATGCGCAGGGATTCATGATTTGTATTTTCAGCGGTGTTGCCCTAGCGCTCCGTGGCCAAAAAGACCAGGGCAATTGCGCCGGGGCCGGCATGGGAGCCAATGACAGGACCCACATGGCCGATTTTTATATTCTTTACCCCATAACGCTCCCGCAGGGCGTTTTCCAGATAGGCCGCGTCCTCGGGTACGTCGCCATGCATGATAAAGACCATCTCATCTTGAGGGCGAATGGCGGTGTTTTTGAACCGGGAAACCAACGCATGAAGGCTGTTTTTCCTGCCGCGCACTTTGCCTACAGGCACGAGGCGGCCGTCCTCATCCAGATGGAGGATGGGCTTGATGCCCAGCATGGTGCCAAACAGGGCGGCCGAGCCGGAGAGCCTGCCCCCACGCTTGAGGTGATTTAAGTCATCAACAGTAATCCAATGCGCCAGGTGGTGCTTGTTTTCCTCCACCCAGGCGGAAACGGCCTCAATTCCCGCCCCCTGCGCCTTTCGCTTTGCAGCGTTCCAGACCAGAAGGCCCTCGCCCATGGAGCCGGAAAGGGTGTCTACCAGAACGATTTTTTGCATGGGGAAATCCGCCTCCAGCTCCCGCTTTGCCATCTGGGCAGACTGGAAGGTGTTGGAAAGAGCAGAGGAAAAGCCAAGATAGAGGATGTCCTGCCCAGCCTTGAGATAGGGGAGGAAGGCCTCCTTAAAGGTCTCGCTGTTAATTTGTGAGGTGGTAGAGGTTTTGCCGTGACGCAGGAGCTTGTAGAAGTCCTGGGAGGAGAGATCTGCCTCATCCGGGGTGTTGCGATACTCCCTGCCCTCAATGGTGAAAGTCAGGGAAATCACGGCCAAATCCAGCTCCGCCACAAGCTCTGCGGATAAATCTGAAGTCGAGTCGGTGATAATTTTATAATGATTCATGGGCTTGCCTCCTGTGATACTGGTTATACCAATACCAGTGTAACACATCCTATAAAAAAATCCAAGATTTTTTTGAAAAAAGTCAAGACAAAATTTGGCAATCTTCGCAGTCGCCGGATGCAGTTTTGCCCTATTTCCCACACTTATACAAAGGGGGAAAAAGGAGGAAACCTATGAATGCGAAAACCGCCACAGAACAGAAGTCCTGTGGCAGTTTTTATTTCAGTTTTCGCAATAAGGAGAGGGGGGCACAGGGACGGGGGAGCTTCATACGAAATTCCATCATCGGGTGGGGCGTAGACTCCAGGGGCGTCCCCTCCGCATCCCACATCTCTTCAGCGGGAAAGGAGACCGGCTCACAATCGTTTGTCACAAGCTCCAGGATGTCCCCAAGAAAGAACTTGTTCCGCTGGCTTAAGACGGCGTTTCCTTCGCCGTCGCAGTGCTCCACCTGAGCGCAGACATCTGCTGTGGAGAAGTAAATGCTGTCGTTGCTGCTATAATACTGTCCCGGCTCGCCGAAGTAAAAGCCTGTGGAATACTGGCGGTGGCTGACCTTTTCCACCTCATCCAACCAAACCTGCTCCGGAGGACGGCCTGCAATCGCGGCGTCCAGCGCGTGGCGGTAGGCGTTTGTGACAACGGCGGCGTAATAGGCGGATTTCATACGGCCTTCAATCTTGAAGCTGGTGATACCGGCCTCTAGTAGCTCCGGCAGGTGGGAAATCATGCAGAGATCCCGGCTGTTCATGATATAAGTGCCCTTGTCCTCGGTGATTTCCAGATATTCACCCGGCCGCTTTTCCTCCACCAGATGGTAGCGCCAGCGACAGGGCTGAGCGCACTCACCCCGGTTTGCGTCCCGGCCGGTCAGGTAGTTGCTCAGCAGGCAACGCCCGGAAAAGGAGACGCACATGGCACCGTGGACAAAGGCCTCCAGCTCCAGCTCCGGAGGTGAATTTTTTCGGATTTCACGGATTTCTGCAAGGCTCAGTTCCCGGGCGAGAACCGCCCGGGAGGCACCCATGTCAAACACGGCCTTGCAGGTTTCGCTGTTGACAATGCCAAGCTGAGTGCTCACATGGAGGGCGCAGCGGGAGGCATATTTCTTTACCAGGGAAATCACGCCCAGGTCGGCGGCAATGATGGCGTCCACCCCGACCGTGTTGAGCATTTTCAAAAAGGCAGGTAGACGGGAGAGCTCCTCCTCCCGGGGCAGGGTGTTGCAGGTGATGTGCACAGAAACACCCTTGGCATGACAGAGGGTTACAGCCTGTTCCAGGGCTTCGTTTGAAAAGTTTCCGGCAGAGGCGCGCATTCCAAATTCCTCACCAGCCAGATAAACGGCGTCCGCGCCGTAATGGAGCACCATGTTCAGGCGCTCCATATCACCGGCCGGAGCCAAAAGCTCAGGTTTAATCAAAGGATCCTCCAATACTTGGAAAGCAGTGTTTAATAGCTCTGGGTTGCGACAAAGGCGTTAAAATCAGAGGCGTTTGTAAAGAACTTGTGGGTTCCCGCCGCCGTGTCCAGGGCATAGAACATATAGTTTGTGGTTTCGGGCCTTAAAACTGCCATAATCGAGGCGATGCCGGGGTTTGCAATGGGCGTGGGGGGCAGACCCGCATACATTCTCGTGTTATAGGGGGTGTCCCGCTGGAAGTCCTCGGCGGTGAGCTTTTCTTTGTGCTCGGGCATATCATAGAGAATGGTGGCATCGATGCCCAGTCTCTCTCCAACCTTCAAACGGTTGAAGATGACGCTGGCGATGAGCTTGCGCTCGTCGTCGTTTGCCGCTTCTTTTTCAATCATGGAGGCGATGTTCACCACGTCGCGCATGGAGAGACCCTTGGCCTCGGCCAGCTCCCACATCTCGGCAGTGAGCTTTTTGTGGAAGATTTGCAGGAAGGTGTCGATGGCGGCCTCGGGCGTCATGCCCTGATAGAATTCATAGGTGTTGGGGAAGAGAAAGCCCTCCAGCCGAGAGGCGTCTCCCAACGGAATACCCTCCAGGAAACGGTAACTGAATTCCTCGTTGGCTGCGCAGTCCATGAGATCCACATATTTGCAGATTTTGTTCTCCTCAAGGCGCTGGAAAATATCCTTAACCGTGAATCCCTCGGGGAAGGTGACCATGTTGCGCACCTGGGAGTCGCTGCCGAACTGCATCTTTTTAACGATGGCGCGGTAGTCGTATTCCGTGCTCAGGGAATAGGTTCCCGGATCCATCTTTTGCTTGGCATCGGAGATGCCGGAATAGAGCTGGAAGAGGGACTTGTATTCGATGATGCCCGCGTCCTTGAGGATGGTTGCAACCTTTCCGGTTTCGGCAATGTTTATGTTCACAGTTTTAACCACATTGCCTTCGGCATCCAGAATATCCCGCTTGCCGGGGGTGAAAATCTCCTCGGGTAGGGTTATTTCAACGGTTCTGGCTTCCTTATTAAGCGCCAGAACGTCGCTTGCTGCCATCCAGCCTAAGCAGGCTAAGATGACGCTGACGCTGACGATAAAGACAAAATACATGAGACCGCCCAGGCAGCCTGTTTTTTTGTCACGGCGCACGCCGATGGGAGGGGGAGGGAAATCCTCGCTGTAGTCGTCCGGGTCATAGTCATAAGAATCGTAGTCCGACAGGTTCCCGTCCCTGTATTTTTTGTCTGACATCAGAACGCTCCTAACTGTATTTAATATTCGTTTATCTGTAACCGCAGGCTATGAAGGGGCATATTATGGGTCGTAAGGCAAAGGAAATGTGCTCCTGCCTTGGATTTCCAATCGGAGGCCCACTTACCGTACAGAGTGGCAAAAAGATAATCGTGTGCGGAGAAAGGGATAATAGAAAATGTTTGGATGCGGAAATAACAGTTGCCTCTGGATCATTGTTATTATAATCCTTCTGTTCTGCTGCGGTGGAATGGGCGGCGCCGGCTGTGGCACTGGCAGCTGCGGTAATGGCGGCTGCGGGAATAACTGCTGCTAAGTGTAAAAGATATATAAAGCGGTTATCAAAAAGCATTAACTTATTTTTGCGGGGCCTTTTACAGGCCTCGCAATCTTTTTGTCCGTAATCAGGCAGTCAACCGCCCGGTCGTGCGGCTCACGAAAAAGCTGGGGCGAGAGCAGCGCCTCCCGGCAAAGACCTATGGAGAACACGGGATGGGTTGCCAGATAGCGATCATAATAGCCGCCGCCGTGGCCTAACCTGTAGCCATCCTCGTCAAAGCAGAGGGCGGGAACCAGCATCAGGTCGCCTGCTTCGGGAAAAAGCTCCGGCAGGGATTCGTCCGGCATTGGAATGCCGAAAACCCCCGGAGAGAGCGCGGAAAGCGGCCTATCCAAGGCGGTAAAGCCCATCTGCCCCTTGTTGTAGCGGTAGGGCAGGACTGGAATTTTTCCCAACTCGTGGCAGAGAGCAATGATCCTTCGTGTGTCCACCTCCCGGTCAATGCTGATATAGGTGAACACGCGCTCTGCCCGCTCAAACTCCGGAAGAGAGCAAAGCAGGTGGAAAATCTTCTCATCGCTCTCCCGAAGATAGGCAGGGGGGAGAGCGGCCAATTGGGATTTGACTTGTTCTCTCAGACGTATTTTATCCAAATCAGTACACAAGCTCCGTTTTTATTTTTTCGGCAGTTTCCTCTCCCTTGAGCTGTGCCAATAGGGCAAGGCCAAAGTCAAGGGCGGAGCCAGGGGCGCGGCCAGTCATGAGCCCCTGTTCTGCACAGGTTTTTTTCGTAGCGTCACAGAGCGCCCCGCCCATCAGATGCTCTGTTCCGGGGTAGCAGGTGATGTGCCTGCCATCCAAAAGCCTAAGCTTCGCCAAAACGGCGGGGCCTGCACAGATAGCGGCAAACTTTGCGCCGGCTTCGGCAGCACGGGCGAGCATGTGCATGGTTTTTTCGTCGGCAAGGATGGAGTTCACGCCGCCCATGCCGCCGGGAATCAAAATGACGTCCTCTGCGCTGGGGGAGAGGGTTGAGGTGAACGTCTCGGCGGTAAGGATAATGCCGTGGGCGCCGGTAACGGTTTTTTGCTCTCCCACCGCTGCGAAGGAGACTTCAAGCCCGCCTCGCCGCAGAATGTCACAGGGGGCAACCGCCTCGATTTCCTCGAAGCCCTCCCCTAGAATGAGATAGACCATTACTGCAAAACTCCTTTCACCCTTTGATAAATCTCCTCGTGAATATCGGAAACTGTGCGCATTACGCTGTGGTTTAGGCACTGAATCTTTGTCCAGCCCAGGCGTTCGGCTGCCACGTTGCCCGTCCGGAGACAGGCGGCCAGGTAGTCGATGTGGGTCTCGTGGATGTCCCCTGTAGTCTTGCTTTTTTCCTGCCGCTGCCGAAGCTGGGCAAGGCTGGTTTCCAGGTCAATATCCATATATAGGACGGCATCGGGCTTTGGAAGTTCCATCAGACGGAATTCAAAGTCATAGAGCCAGTCCAAAAAGGGCAGAAGCTCCCCCTCGGGCAG
>CAYXNK010000051.1:0-12691 GCA_964466395.1 uncultured Oscillospiraceae bacterium
GCCCTGCTCAATGAAGACACGGTTGCGGCTGTTTTCACTTCTGCCCATGATGAAATAGGCGAGAACGCCGTACCTGCTGTCGGGACTCTGACCGATTACAATGCCTCTGCCGGGGTAGGCGTTTGCGACTAAACTCTGCTCAAGCTTTCTTGCCATGGCTCGTCCTTTCCCTCACAATTTTCTTTGAAACCTGCTCTGCCGCCCGGGGCAGAAGCTGCCATTCCGCCTGCTCCATCACCCGGCGCTGGAGGCTCTCGGGTGTGTCATTCAGATGGACACACACAGGCTTTTGCAGGATTATCTCCCCGCCGTCGGGGATTTCATTCACATAGTGGACCGTTGCGCCGGTTACCTTGACCCCGGCGCTCAGAGCGGCCTCATGGACACGCAATCCGTAGAAGCCCGCACCGCAGAAGGAGGGGATCAGGGAAGGGTGGATGTTAATGATGCGTCCTGCCCACCGGGAGACGAAGTCTGCCGACAGGATGGACAAAAAGCCCGCCATCACAATCAGCTCAGTGCCGTGCTCACGCAGGGTAGCCTCCAACCGCTCCTCAAAATCCGCCTGATTTCGACAGGCCTTTTTTGCGACAGTCACAGCGGGAATGCCGTGCCTTTCAGCCCGCTGTAGGGCATAGGCGCCCTCTGTGCCGGAGAGTACCAGACAGAGCGCGCCGCTTTTGAGTTTTCCCGTCTCTTGCGCGTCAATCAGTGCTTGAAGGTTTGTTCCGCCGCCGGAAACCAGGACGGCAATCCGCGCCTTTAGCATAGGATGACTCCCTCGTTGGAGGCAACGACGGTTCCGAGAACATAGGCCTCCTCGCCCTGCTTCCGGAGCACCTCCAGGGCACGGGGCGCGTCCTCGGCAGAGACTGTAACCGCCATGCCAACACCCATGTTGAAGGTGTTGAACATGTCCCGCTCTGGAATCTTGCCGGTTTTGGCCAGATAGTCAAAAATCGGCAGAACCTGAACGTCCTCCCGCCGGATTTTTGCAGAAAGCCCCTCTGGCAGAGCCCGGGGCAGGTTCTCGTAGAAGCCGCCGCCTGTGATGTGGGCAAGGGACTTGACCGTCACCGCCTCAAAGAGCGCCAGCACTGGCTTCACGTAAATCTTCGTGGGCGTGAGCAGGGTCTCGCCCAGGGAAGCGCCGTCCAGCTCCGCAAGGGGAGCCTTCAGGTCGCGGTTTTCGATGTCAAACACACGGCGCACCAGGGAAAAACCATTGCTGTGCACACCGCTGGAGGGCAGGGCGAGAATCAAGTCGCCCTCTTTTACCTTCGTCTTGTCGAGAAGCTTTGCCTTGTCAGCAACACCCACGGAAAAGCCCGCCAGGTCGTATTCGTCTTCGGGATAAAAACCGGGCATCTCTGCCGTCTCCCCGCCAATCAGGGCGCAGCCGGACTGGACACATCCCTCGGCAACGCCGGAGACAATGGCGGCAATCCGCTCGGGCAGATTCTTGCCGCAGGCGATATAATCAAGGAAAAACAGAGGCTTTGCGCCGCAGCAGATGATGTCGTTCACGCACATGGCAACGCAGTCAATGCCAACCGTGTCGTGGCGATCCATCAGAAAGGCGAGCTTGAGCTTTGTGCCCACGCCGTCCGTCCCAGAGACTAAGACGGGTTTTTCGATGCCGGTCAGATCCAGCTCAAACAGGCCGCCGAAGCCGCCCAGTTCAGAGCTGTTCTGATTGGTCAGCGTTCTTGCAATGTGCGCCTTCATCAGCTCCACTGCCTTGTAGCCGGCGGTAATGTCTACGCCCGCTTCTCGATAGCTTTCGGAAAAACTCTTCATTTCGCCCCAGTCCTTTCACTGATTTTCTGTTCGAAACGGCTCTTATTTGCCTTCACAGGAATCTCCGTCGGATAACAGCCGTCAAAACAGGCTGAGCAAAAGCCCTTATGGCAGGGCGTTTCTGCGAGCTTTGTTACATAGTCAACGCTGAGGTAGCCAAGGGAGTCCGCCCCGACGATTTGGGCAATCTCCTCAATAGAGTGGTGGCAGGCAATCAGCTTATCCCGGCTGTCAATATCGGTGCCGTAGTAGCAGGGGTTTAGGAAGGGGGGGGCGGAGATGCGCAGATGCACCTCCTTCGCGCCTGCCTCCCGGAGTAGATGGACAATCCGAGCGCAGGTGGTGCCCCGGACAATGGAGTCGTCAATTAAAACCACCCGCTTGTCCCGGACGGTTTCGGCAACGGGGTTTAATTTAATCCGCACCCTGTCCTCTCGGGTTTTCTGACCGGAGGAGATGAAGGTTCTGCCGATATAGCGATTTTTAATCAGGCCGATGCCATAGGGAATCCCGCTCTGGCGGGCAAAGCCGATGGCGGCGTCAATCCCCGAATCAGGCACACCCACAACCACGTCCGCCTGAACCGGGTGCTCGAGGGCGAGGAAGGTGCCTGCGCGCAGCCGGGCATTGTGGACGCTGGAGCCCTCAATGATGGAGTCGGGTCTCGCAAAGTAGATAAACTCAAAGACGCAGAGGCGGGGCTCGCATTTGTCGCAGTGCTCGGTAATGGAACGGGGGCCGTTTTTGTCAATCACCAAAATTTCTCCGGGGCGCAAATCCCGTTCCAGCTCCGCGCCGACAGAGGCAAGAGCGCAGCTCTCCGAGGCGACCACGTAATCTCCCTCAGGGGTTTTGCCATAGCAGAGGGGACGGAAGCCGTGGGCGTCTCTTGCGGCAATGAGCTTTGTGGGGGACATGACCACAAGGGAGTAGGCGCCCTGAAGCCTGTACATGGCCTTGGCAACGGCCTCCTCGATGGAGTGGGTGGCAAGCCGCTCCTTGGTAATGATATAGGAGATGACCTCGCTGTCTGTGGTGGTGTGGAAGATGCTGCCCTGAAGCTCCAGTTCCTCCCGCAGCTCAGCGGAATTGACCAGGTTTCCGTTGTGGGCAAGAGCCATGTTGCCCTTAATGTGATTGATAAGCAGGGGCTGGGCGTTGATTCTGCCGCTGTTACCCGTCGTGCCGTAACGGCAGTGGCCGATGGCCATGGCGCCAATGCCAAGAGATTGCATGACCTCGGGGACAAAGACGTCGTCCACAAGGCCGGTGTCTTTATAAAGACTAATCACGCCGTCGTCATTGACAGCAATGCCGCAGCTTTCCTGACCCCGGTGCTGCAGGGCGAAAAGCCCGTAATAGGTGGTCGCAGCAACATCTCTGCCGGTGGTGGAAAAAACTCCAAAGACGCCGCATTCTTCATGTATTGAGCCCATTAGCAATCCCCCAGAAGCCGACGCATGACCTCGTTGTAGGCGTCCTCGACCCCGCCCAAATCCTGGCGGAAGCGATCCTTGTCCAGCTTTTCGTGGGTTTTCACGTCCCAGAACCGGCAGGTGTCGGGGGAAATTTCGTCAGCTAACACGATGGTGCCGTCGGGCAGACGGCCAAACTCCAGCTTAAAGTCCACAAGCTCAATGCCATGCTCCAAAAGAAAGGCGTGGAGAATTACGTTGACTCGAAGGGCGTAGTCGCGGATTGTGGCAAGCTCCTCTTCTGTGGCAAGCTTTAAGGCCAGGGCGTGGGAGTCGTTAATTAGGGGGTCACCGAGATCGTCGTCCTTATAGGAAAACTCCAGGGTGGGGCGGTCAAACACCAGACCCTCACGAACGCCGTAGCGCAAAGAGAAGCTACCGGCGGCGATGTTGCGGACGATGACCTCCAAGGGTACGATAGTGACCTTCTTCACCAAGGTCTCCCGCTCGCCGAGCTCCCGCACCAAATGGGTGGGAATTCCGTTTTCCGCCAAAATCTCCATCAGGCGGTTGGTCAGCCGGTTGTTAATGACGCCCTTGCCGAGAATGGTGCCCTTTTTCTCGCCGTTGAAGGCTGTGGCGTCGTCCTTATAGGAGACAATGCAGAGCGCCTCGTCCTCTGTAGCAAAAACCTTTTTTGCCTTGCCCTCATAGAGCTGGTTGCGCTTTTCCATCGAACATTTTCCTCCGTCGTATCGTTTTCATTTTTACCTTGTAAAATAAAATTGAATCAGGCCTTATGCCCGGAATTATACTTTTCCTCCACCGCGCGGTTTTTTGCCAAAACTGCTTCCGCAGCAGATTGTCTGGCTTCGGCGAGCTTTTTTGTCAAAGCCTTGTCCGAAACGGAAAGAATCGAAATAGCAAGAAGGGCGGCATTTTCCGCTCCGTCAATGGCAACCGTGGCTACAGGTATCCCAGCGGGCATCTGTACGGTTGACAGGAGAGCATCCAAGCCGTCCAATGTAGAAGATTTTATGGGGAGCCCAATCACAGGCAGGGTGGTGTTTGCAGCAACTGCACCGGCAAGATGCGCTGCCTTGCCCGCGGCTGCAATGATAACGCCAAAGCCGTTCTTTCGTGCTTTTTTTGAAAAGTTTGTGGCCTCCTCGGGGGTGCGGTGGGCTGAGAGAACATGCACCTCGCAGGGTACGCCAAAGTCAGAGAGCTTGTTGATGGCCTTTTCCACGACAGGCAAATCGCTGTCGCTGCCCATGATTACAGCTACCTTCTTCATGAATTCATCATTCCTTTTGCATCAGATTTTTTTGATATCGTTTCTGCAATCAGTTTTCATTTTCTATCTTTCATTGTAAACTACAGAAATTTTTCGGTCAAGGAAATAGCTGTTTTTTAGCCCTTTAAAAATAGCTGATTTTTACAAGATTTTTACTACCTTTTTGGGAAGAATGCCGAAGGGAGGGGGAGCTGGGCGAACACTAATAAAAATAACGGAAAAAGCCTCTGGTTTTCGTTGTATTTGACGGTTGATTTGTATATTATGGAACAGATAGAATACCATAGGATAATTTTTGGCTGAAAATTCCCATGAGCTTTTTTCTGAAGATTTGGAGGAAGACATGAAAACGGATATCGTAATCGTCGGAGCCGGCCCTGCCGGCATTTTTACGGCGCTCGAATTGATTCGCAGCGGTCAGGGCAAGAAAATTATTATGGTGGAGAAGGGCAGAGCCATTGAGAACCGCAGTTGCCCCAAGTCCAAGACCCAAAACTGTGTCAACTGCAAGCCCTATTGCCACATCACAACAGGCTTTTCCGGCGCTGGCGCCTTTTCGGACGGCAAGCTCTCCCTGAGCTATGAGGTGGGCGGCGACCTGCCCACTCTGATTGGTGAAGACTTTGCCCAGGAGCTGATTGACTATACAGACGGTATTTACCTGGAGTTCGGCGCCGATGAAAAGGTGGAAGGCCTGGGCAACCAGAACCAGGTCAAGGACATTCGCAAGCGCGCCATCCAGGCTGGCCTCAAGCTTGTGGACTGTCCGATTCGCCATATGGGCACCGAAAAGGCTCAGGATATCTACTACCGTTTCCAGCAGTACCTCGCCGAGAATGGCGTGGAGCTGATGTTTGGTTATGCGTGTGAAAACATCATCCTCAAGGGTGAAGACTGTCTGGGCGTCACAATTCGCAAGGGCACCGAGTGCCACGAGATTTTCGCCGACAAAATCGTCATCGCCACGGGCCGCCGGGGCGCCGAGTGGCTGGAGAAAATCTGCGCCGAGCACAACATTGCCCACGAGCCGGGCACCGTTGACATCGGCGTCCGGGTTGAGGTGCGCAACGAGGTGATGGAGCAGGTCAACAACGTGCTCTATGAGTCCAAGCTCATCGGCTACCCCCGTCCCTTTAAAAATAAGGTGCGCACCTTCTGCCAGAATCCGGGCGGCTTTGTAAGCCAGGAAAATTACGACAACGACTTGGCTGTCGTCAACGGCCACTCCTATAAAGATATGAAGTCCGACAACACGAACCTGGCAATTCTCTGCTCCCACAATTTCAACCACCCTTTCAATCAGCCAATCGCCTATGCCCAGAAGATTGGAGAGCTGACGAACATGCTGGGGGCGGGACACATTCTGGTTCAGCGCTTTGGCGATATCTTGGACGGCAAGAGAACCTGGGATAAGGAGCTGGTGCAGTCAAACCTGCGCCCCACCCTCAAGGACGCCGTGGCCGGCGACATTACGGCGGCCATGCCCTACCGGGCGATGATCAACATCATCAACTTCATGCAGGCGGTGGACCATGTGGTTCCCGGCTTTGCGGCATCGGAAACCCTGCTCTATTCTCCCGAGCTGAAGTTTTACTCCAACCGGGTGAAGATGGACAGGGAGCTCAACACAAACCTGAACAATCTCCACTGCTTGGGTGACTCCAGCGGCTGGACACGCGGCCTCATGATGGCCTCTGTGATGGGTGTGCTCATGGGTCGAAAGCTTGTAGAGAGCGTACAATAAAATAGGAAAAGCCGGGGAACGAAACTCCCCGGCTCTTGTGACTCCTCGATGCTAGGAAGAGAAAAAACGGATTAGGGCAGCACCGCACAGAGGGAAGAGCGGAATTGCCCTAGGAGTCCCTACGCAGCGCCGCTGCCAAGAGTCCCCAAAGCAGCCACATCAAGGGCGAAACGAGAAACAGCCCCAGGCCGAAGAAGGTCGAAACCCAATAGCAAAGTAGGGCAGAAGTGAGTGCGAGCACAAAGGCGCCGCCCTGCTTCGCTGCCTGAACCAGACTGGCGGCCTGAGCAGCAAGGTAGCTGAGCAGGGCGGGCAATCCGCTGTTCAAGAGGATGCCCAAGTAATCGTTGTGGGCATTGTCCACGGAGGTGGAAAGGGTTTTTCCGGTCTCCTCCACAAAGCGGGAAAACTGAATATCCAGCCGCAGGGGCAGGGTGCCTGCGCCGCCGCCCAGCAGCGGGCGCTGGGGAAAGAGTGCGAGTGCCCTCTTCCAAATCAAGATGCGTGAGGAGCCGAAGCTGTCTTCGGCCCTGCCATGGAGCAACTCGTGCAGCTCGAAGAGGCTGCCTCCGGTCTTGCCGCCGAAAAAATAGACGAAGGCCAGCCCGCCAATTATGGATGTGGCCGACAGGAGACCGAAAAAGGCCCGCAGCCGCTTCGGCGAAAAGCTGCTGCGATGCAAGACCAGCCGCAGCAGGAGCAAAAACGCAAGAAGCAGAAAGAGCGCCAGGGAGAGCCTCGTGGGAGAAAAGATTAGGCTCACGCTATGCCCCGCGATAAGCGGCTTTATGGAGATGGCGGGAAGGACAGAGAGCACCGTCACCGCTGAAAGCTCCAGTCCGCGGCGCAGACTCTCCCCGCTGCTTAGCAAGACCGGCGTTATCAAAAGCACCGTCACCCCCAGAGCCAGAAGCCCCGCGGAAACCTTGCAGGCAAAGAGGCAGAAGGAGAGGGGCACAAGGGCAAGAAGAAGCCAAAAAGGTCTCTTTTCGGCCTTACTATAATATACCCCCAAAAGGGGTAAAACCAGGCAGAGATGGGCAGAGAATAGATCGGCGTTGCCGATGGTGCCGAGAAAAACGGTGCTGAACCTTACGCCCGCGTCATAGTAAAAATAGTCCCCGGGAAAAAGCTCCAGAGGGTTTTTTCCGAGAAACTGCAAAATTGCGACGACACAGCTGAGGACAGCGCCCCCGGCAGCAGCGTAAAGATGGGCTGTGCGGGGTCTTGCATAGCGGGAGACGCCGAAGAAAATCAGCAGGCAGAGCAGGATGGTGAGCAGCCCGTCAAAGCGCCCTTCTCCAAGGATAACGGAGAGTCCATAGGGAGAAAACAGGCTGGAAATCAGGCAAAGAGCCAGATAAATCAGCAAAAAGATGCCGATGAGGCCGATTCTTTTCCGGCGGAAGGGCCGGTGCCGCAGGACTCTCAGCACCAATAGACCCAGCAGCCAGAGCACTGTTGCCCCCGCAAAAAACAGGTATTTGTATAGGGTTATTTTCTCATAGCCCGCAAAGCCCGTAAACAGCGGAAAAACCGCCAGCATAATGAATATGTAAGCCTCCGTCAGCCGGGTGGGGGCGGGGGAGGCCGCAGCTTTTGTTTTGAACATCTTTCACCTCATGATTGCAGGAGGAAACATCCATGTATTTTGATACACACGCCCACTATACGGACGAGCAGTTCGACCTCGATAGAGAGGAGGTGCTGCAGGCGGTGAATGCGGCGGGCACGGCGCTTTTGGTGAATGCCGCTAGCGACCTGGATTCAAGCCTTGCCGCCATTGCCTTAGCAGAGGCCTATCCGTTTGTCTATGCCACCGTGGGCTGGCATCCCCACGATGCAAAAACCTACCCCACAGACGGGGATGCGATGATTAGAAAATGGTGCACCCACCCGAGGGTCAAGGCCATCGGGGAAATCGGCCTGGATTTTTATTACGACCATTCAGAGCGGGAGGTGCAGCGCGCTGTTTTCCAGCGCCAAATGGAGCTGGCCGAGGAGCTGAACCTGCCGGTTGTCATCCACGACAGGGAGGCTCACGGAGAGTGTCTGGAGATGGTCAGGCGCTTTCCAAAGGTGAGGGGCGCCTTCCACTGCTATTCCGGCAGCGCAGAGCTGGCCGAGGAGCTTTTGAAGCGGGGCTGGTATCTGGGCTTCACCGGAGCAATTACCTTTAAGAACGCGAGAAAGAGCCTAGAGGTCATTGAAATCTGCCCCACTGACCGGATGCTCGTCGAGACAGACTGCCCCTATCTCGCCCCCGTTCCCCATAGGGGAAAGCGTAGCGATTCCCGTATGCTGCCCCTGGTGGCAGCGAAGATTGCAGAGGTCAAGGACATGGAGATAGAGGAAGTGGCAAGGCTGACCCTGGAAAATGGCAGGCGGTTTTTTAATATCTAACTGCGCCCGCTGCCCTTCTGTGGGAAAGGCAAAGGGCGCAGGCCAAAATCGGGGGAAAGCCGGTCTAGTCCTCGTATTGTAGGCCATAGCTTTTACTGGATAAAAGCTCTGATAATTCGGTGAGGATGGTGCCGGCGCCCGTATGCCGATAAGTGTGTTCCGGGGCAGTGTGCTTTGAAATGGGAACATCGTCCACAGGCAGCATCACACGGACCCGTGTGCCCTCGCCCTCCCGGCTTTCAATCAGGAGCACACCCTTGTGCAGCTGCGCAATGCCGAAGGCAATATAAAGACCCAGGCCGGAGCCGGTTTTTTGAAAATCAAGCCTGTCAGCGTCCGTGGGCAGGGTGAAGATGTTGGAGAGAACATCCTGGGAAATCCCGCTGCCATTATCGTCCAGAGAGAGGATGATTCGCTTTCTCGTTTGGGAAAGAGAAAGGTTGATGCTGTTGCCCCGGACGGTGTTTTGAAGGCTGTTGGAGAACAGGTTGAGCAGCAGCTGTTCAAGCCGGGAAGGATCCACAATCGCGAACAGTTCATCCTCGCTTGTGGTGAAAGTGATGTTGACGCCCGAGTCTGCAAACAGATGGGAAATGCTTGCAATCAGCGCCGAGCAGAGCTTTACGAGGTCCGTGGGGAAGGGAGAGAAGGGCAATTCGCCCCGCTCCAGCAGACTGGCGCTGTCGATGTGCTGCAGGGTGCGCAGCATGGAATAGTAATTGCGATAGAAGATGGAGATGTGCTTTTCTTCAGGCGCTTCTCCGCCCTCGGCAGAAGAAAAGCAACGGTCGGCAGACATTTTGATGCCCATGGCGCTGTTTCTCAGATTGTTAATCATATTGCGTGTGATGGTGAGCGCGCACATGTCGTCCTTGATAAAATCGATGGTGAGCAGGGTGAGGGCGTCTTGGCGGTTTATTGTAAATCCGGCCTTCTGACCCATGATGGTCATTCCGCACACATAGTTTTCGTATTCCGTTGAGAGAAAGTCCTCGGGAATCAGCTTGCTTACAGGCATTTCCGCAGGGTCAAAGCCCAGGGCGGATTTTGCAGCTACATTTGCAAACTTGATTGTCATGTCATGATGGTCAAAACCAAGCACGGCCTGGCGTACGGAAGAAAAAATCCGCTCAAGTTCAAGTTTAGAAACACAATCCATCAGTCCCAGCCTCCAAAAAAGAATTCTCATGATATTATGTACTTTTTGCTGCAGATTAAAATAGTTTTTTTATTTAAGCCAAAAAGATGGTTTATCTGACATCTTCTACCATTTTCGACCAGGGCGGCTCGTTTGTCAACTTTTTATTATCTTATTCATTTTGGGGATGTCCGGTTTCTCCGGTTCAAGACCTGCTTGCCCCCATCCGAATCATTTTTGAATGCCATCCGCATATTAGGAGAAAAAACACAGGAAGCTTTTTACAATTATCCTTGATTTTTCTCGTTCTTTGGTGTAGATTGATACGGATTACGATACACTGGCTATGTTTGCCGCGTCAAATCCAAGGCTTTTCATCCGGCGCAAAAACGGAAAAACCCGACTCTGCGCCGCATATATAATCATTGCTGCCCCAGATGTTGCCGTCCTGTTCGAGAACCGGGCTCTCTGTGGCGCGAAAATCTCACCGCGCAGTGGCAAAGCCCCGGTTCAACAGGGGGCCTGTGCCGCGGCGCCGTATTAAGCGGAGGTGCTTTTCTTGCCTGCTTCTAAGAACCAAAACTACCTGCACGGTGCGGCCATTCTGACCGTCGCTGTGATTATCGTAAAAATTCTTGGTGCAATCTACAAAATCCCCATGGCAAACATTATGGACAACAAGGGTTTTGCCCACTTTAACGTGGCCTATAACCTTTATAACGTTTTGCTGACCCTGTCAACGGCCGGCCTGCCTGTTGCCCTATCCAAGCTGATTTCCGAGAGCAACAGCTTGGATAGGCCGGTGCAGATTCAAAAAACCTTTAAGGTTGCCCTGATTTCATTTGTGGTTCTGGGCAGCATCGGAACGATTGTCATGTTCCGCTATCCCATGGAGCTTGCCATCTTCATGGAGGATGTGGAGGCCAGCCAGAGCATTCTCGCCATTGCGCCCTCTGTTGTGCTGGTCTGCATCATGTCGGCCTTCCGGGGGTACACCCAGGGCCTTTCGGACATGCGCCCCACCTCCGTCTCACAGGTCATAGAGGTTGCGGTGAAGGTTGCCTTCGGCATCGCTTTCATGCTGATTCTCAAAAGCCGCGGCGCCTCCACACCGCTGCTGGCGGCAGCTGCCATTTCGGGTGTTTCCGTTGGCTCCCTGGTGGCATGCATCTATATGGGCGTCGTCTCGACCAAGAGAATGCGCAGTGAAAAAGAGAGCTACCTGAGCCTTCCCGGGGGCTATGACGCGAAGTCCGACTCTGAGGGCGTGATTCTCAAGCGCCTTCTGCGCATCGGCATTCCCATCGCCCTTGGCTCCAGTGTTTTAAGCGTGATTACCTTGGCCAACACAAAGATTATTTTAGGACAGCTTCAAAACAGCGCGGGCTTCAGCTACGAGGAGGCCACAAACCTCTTCGGCATCTATTCCAAGACCCTGCCGCTGTTTAACCTGCCCGCTGCCATCATTACGCCCCTGACCATCAGCATCGTCCCCGCCATCGCTGGCTTTATTGAGCGCCGGCGCTTTGACGAGGCGAGAGAGGTGGTCGAGTCCTCCCTGCGCATCGCAACTATTATTGCCCTGCCCATGGCCGTGGGACTTAGCGTGATGGCAGCCCCTGTCATGCACGCGCTCTACGGCAGAACGGGGGAGGGTGTGCTTCTGCTGACTATCCTGGGCGGCGCCTCCTATTTCGTCTGCCTGTCCCTCATGACGACTGCGATTTTGCAGTCCAGTGGCAGAGAGCGCCTGCCCATGTACACCATGCTGGTGGGGAGCCTGCTGAATATTGGCTTAATCTGGGTGCTGGTGGGCGAACGCTCTGTGAACATTCTGGGCGCAGCCATCGGAACGGCGATTTGCTACCTGATTATCAGCGCCTTGAACCTCTGGTTCGTCTCTCGGAAGCTGCCGGAGCGCCCCAAGCTTGGCCGGGTATTCTTAAAGCCCTTCCTCAACTGCGCCGCCATGGGCGCTGTGGCCTGGCTGGTCTATCCCGCTCTGCTCAAGCTCCTGAATGCCGGCCCCCAGCCGGAGCGCAAGCTTGTGCTGCTTGCCATGATTGCTGCCATCGCTTTAGCGGCTCTTGTCTACCTGATCTTGACGGTCCTCACACGGGCAATTACCATGGAGGATATGAAGCTGGTTCCCAAGGGTGATAAAATTGCGAAGCTGCTTCGGATAAAATGATGTAATACTTGGGGAAACTAAAAAAACATTGAAAATCCGATAAAGTTCAGCTTGCGGAAGGGTGAAAAGTGTGGTAAATTTTGAATATAAATCTGTGTATGACCTGGGAGATTTTCGCAAAATAATAGAAGTCCTCCGGGCACCGGATGGCTGTCCCTGGGACAGAGAGCAGACCCACGAGAGTCTGCGCCGCAATTTGCTGGAGGAGGCCTATGAGGTCTGCGAGGCGATTGACGAGAACAATACAGAGCATCTGCGCGAGGAGCTGGGTGACTTGCTTCTGCAAATTATCTTTCACGCCAGCATTGAGAACGAGAAGGGCGGCTTTGACCTCGACGATGTTGCCGACGCCGCCTGTAAGAAGCTGATTTTCCGCCACCCCCACGTATTTGGTGATGCCCGCGTTTCCGGCTCCAATGAGGTGCTGAAAAACTGGGATGAGCTCAAGCAGGTGGAAAAGGGACAGACCACCGTCACAAAGACCATGACGGATGTGGCGGAGAGTTTGCCTGCCCTTTGGCGCGCCGAAAAAATCCAGAAGAAGGCCGCAAAGGTCGGCTTTGACTGGCCGGAGGCCTCCGGCGCATTGGACAAGCTCAAAGAGGAGCTGGCAGAGTTTTTTGAGGCGCAGGCCGGGGGAAACCGGGCACAGATGGAGGAGGAGCTGGGTGATTTGCTCTTTGCCGCCGTAAATGCCGCCCGC